>CAVJWS010000025.1:0-24431 GCA_963653485.1 Prevotella sp. CAG:279 | reverse complement strand
TGGTCATCGCCAGCGGGCAGATGCCGAAGATGATGGCCGCGCCGATCTTGGTGCGACGGCCGATCTCGTTAGCCACGATGAGCCCCACGAAGACCATGACCCAGCCAAGCCAGTGCATGGCGGTGTTGGAACTCCAAACGTCAAATAGCATGCGAATCTTCCTCCCTTTGTGCGTGCAAATAAAAAGGCGCGTCCCCTAAACGCGCCAAGTGAAATTACTTCTCGGCAAGCTCCTTGACCTTGTTGGACTCATAGAAGCCATAGCCGGTGAGGACAAGGCCGACGAAGTTGGAAGCGCCAGAGACAGAGGCGAAGGAGGAGGGGTTGGTGAACGCAACGTAGACGATGCTGAGAACGTAGAGGACGACGGCGATGATGCTGAAGACGCGGAAGGGCCCGATCTTGCGCGGGGTGTTGGCGCCGCGAATGCCGAGGAACACATAGATGAAGTCGATGACGGCGTCGATGATGCCGGCTGCGCCAAGGGCGAGTGCGAGCTGTTGGTCGCTGCCGGTGAGCGAACCGGAGGTGGCAAGCATGTAAATGCCACCAACGAGGGAAATGACGGCAACGGCGAGGACGATAAAGCAAACAATCTTGACGTGCTTCTGTGCTGCGGACATGGCAGCTCCTTTCCTTAGCTATGAAAAAGCCTTTCTAACTATACCCAATTCGTCACTAAAGCTACACATTTCTCCCTAAAATAAAGGGCGTGAAAGGCTGACTGGCCTAGCTAGCCGCGCATAAGCGATGTGGCATGTGACTGCTGGGCACGTGTTGCTTGCGCTTGGCTTGCCCGCATGGTTTTGCGCGGGGCGGCGAGCCTGGGTACGAGACGATGAGCCCGGGCGCGTCACACCGGGTTCGTTACGGCTTGCGTGCCCGCGTGGCTTGCGCGAGGCCGTGAGCCCGGGCGCGTCGCGCCAGGCTCGTCGTGGCTTGCGCGCTGCGTGGCCTTGCGCCATATGGCCGCAATTGCGGGCCATGGGTACGGAATGCCGCGCGGCCGCGGGTTAGACTGAAGGAAACGCATTCGAGCCCGGGCTCGGGTTCGCAAGAAGAAGGAGAGCCATGTCCAACATCGGTAAAAAGGTGAAGTGCCACTACCGCGGCACGCTTGATGACGGCACCCAGTTCGACAGCAGCTACGACCGCGGCGAGCCGCTCGAGTTCACCTGCGGCGCTGGCCAGATGATTCCCGGTTTTGACTTTGCCGTGGCCGACATGGCGCCGGGCGAGAAGAAGACCGTCCACCTGGCTCCCAAGGAGGCCTACGGCGAGCACGACGACAAGCTCGTCTTTACCCTGCGCCGCGAGGAGGCCCTTGGCATGGAGCGCCTCTCGGTGGGCGACCAAGTGGGGCTGCGCAATTCTGACAACCAGGTCGTCCCGGCCTACGTGGTTGAGGTGACGCCCGCCAAGATCGTGGTGGATGCCAACCACCACCTCGCCGGCCAGGCCCTCAACTTCGAGATTGAGCTCGTCGAGGTCGAGGACAAGTAGGAGCTCAAATAAACCGCAGGTAGATGCACCGCCCATCCACTGGCTTTGGCCAAATGTGGAGGGGCGGTGTCTGCATTGTGGCGGAGAGGTGGTCACGGCGTGGCAAGAACGTGTAGGTGCCGGCGAGGCGGTTTAGAGCCGGTGGCGTGGGTAAGAAAACACCACCTTCCTTCCTTTCGCCCCCGTCGCGGCCCCACGCGCCGGGGGCATCCTTTTGGCGGTGGAGTTTTCCGTCCGCAAGGCATTCGTCGAAACGGCAAGGGCCCCGAGAACCATGGCGTTCTCGGGGCCCTTTGTTTGCGCGTTGCACGTCTTTTGCTACTTGGCACCCTCCACGTTCATGGCGCGCATGGCGTTGAGGATGGCGATGATGGCCACGCCCACGTCGCCGAAGACGGCGAGCCACATGTTGGCGATGCCGAGTGCCGCCAGCACCAGGATGAGCAGCTTCACGCCGAGGGCGAAGACGATGTTCTGCCAGACGATGCCCATGGTCTTGCGCGCGACACGCATGGCGCGGGCGATGTTCGAGGGCTTGTCGTCCATGAGCACGATGTCGGCGGCCTCGATGGCGGCATCCGACCCCATGGCGCCCATGGCTATCCCGACGTCGGCGCGGGTGAGCACTGGCGCGTCGTTGATGCCATCGCCAACAAAGGCCAGCTTGTGCTTGGCATCCTCGCTCGCGAGCAGGCCCTCCACGCGCTCCACCTTGTCGGCGGGGAGCAGCTGCGCGTGGTACTCGGAAAGGCCGAGGCGGCGGGAGACGTCGACCGCGACCTCCTCGCGGTCGCCCGTGAGCATCACGGTGCGGCGGACACCGGCGGCCTTGAGCGCGCTGATGGCATCCGCTGCGTCCTCCTTCACCACGTCGGCGATGACGATGTGCCCCAGGTAGGCGCCGTCTACGGCCACGTGCAGGATGGTGCCAACGGTGTCGCAGGCCGGCGCCGCAATGTCCGCCTTGGCCATGAGCTTGTCGTTGCCCACCAAAACGTGGCGGCCGTCGATGGTGGCGGTTACGCCGTGGCCGGCCTCGTTGCCCGACTCGCTCACGCGCTTGGCGTCGAGCGTGCCGGTGAAGGCCTCGCGCACGGAGATGGCGATGGGGTGGTCAGAGAAGGCCTCGGCATGGGCCGCAAGTTCCAGCAGCTCATCGGTGGTGTGGCCTTGCGCCGGGCAGGTCTGCACGACCTTGAACTCGCCCTTGGTGAGGGTGCCGGTCTTGTCGAACACCACGGTGTCCACCTCGGAGAGGGTCTCGAGGTAGTTGGAGCCCTTCACGAGCACGCCGATGCGCGAGGCGCCGCCGATGCCGCCGAAGAAGCTGAGCGGTACGCTGATCACGAGCGCGCAGGGGCACGAGACGACGAGGAAGGTGAGGCCGCGCAGGATCCAGTCGGACCAGGCCCCGGTAACGAGGCCGCCGATGACGGCGAGCGCCACGGCCGAGCCGGTGACGGCGGGCGTGTAGACGCGGGCGAAGCGCGTGATGAAGTTCTCGGTCTTGGCCTTCTTCTCGCTGGCGTTCTCCACCAGCTCCAGGATGCGGCTCACGGTGGACTCGCCAAAGTGCTTGGTTGTCTTGACCTTGATGAGCCCGGTCATGTTGATGCAGCCTGAGATGACCTCGCTGCCGGCCTCGGCGTGGCGCGGCACGGACTCGCCGGTGAGCGCCGCGGTGTCGAGCTGGGTTGCGCCTTCGATGATGGTGCCGTCGATGGGCACGCGCTCGCCGGGCTTCACCACGATGACGCTGCCCACGGCCACCTCGTCGGGGCTGACCTGCTCAAGCTCGCCGGACTCGCCCTCGATGTTGGCGTAGTCGGGCGCGATGTCCATCATGGTCGAGATGGACTTGCGGCTCTTGCCCACAGCGTAGGCCTGGAACAGCTCTCCCACCTGGTAGAAGAGCATGACGGCCGCGCCCTCGGCCATGTGCGGGTCGGCCTCGGGGAAGAAGATCATGCCGAATGCGCCGACGGTGGCCACGACCATGAGCAGGCTCTCGTCAAAGGCCTTGCCGCGGCGCAGGTTGTTCCATGCCTTCTGGAGCACGTCGTAGCCGCCGATGAGGTAGGGGACGAGGAAGAGGACGAAGCTCGCGTAGACGGCGCCGCGCTCGCCAAAGAGGCCGGCGAGGGCGCCCGTCTCCTCAAGCGCGTAGACGACGGCGAAGACGGCCAGGGCCAGCAGGATGCGGTGGAGCTTGTGCTCCTGGGACTCCTTCTTGCGGCGCTTCTTCTTTTTCTTGGCATCGGCAGCCATCGTGGCTCCTTAAATCTTGAACGTGTGAGCAACCGTTCATATGTTACTTGAAAAGAAGGCCGAACGAGTCGGCCTTCCCGCTAATTCCTAGAGGATGATCTCGCAGTCGGGCTCGGCGTCGGCGGTGAACTCGATGACGCGGTCGAGCACCTCGTCAAACTCGGCGTCGTCGGCCTCGAGGGTGAGCTTCTGGGTCATGAAGTTCACGGAGACGGACGTCACGCCGTCGAGCTTGGCAAGCTCCTCCTCGAGCTCGCGGGCGCAGTTGGCGCAGTCAATTTCGTCGAGCTTAAAGGCCTTCTTCATCGGTGTGCCTCTCTCTTGTGGGGCGGCGCCCCTCTTATAGACGGTTCGCGTGCCGGCGGTTGGCCGGCTTCCGGCTGTCCGATTGAACATCTGAACAGCCGCTCATATGTTGTGCTGGCATCCACTCTATCAGCGGCGACGCATATGTCAACGAGGATTTGCCCTACGGGCGAAATTCGTACGCAGGCGCTCTACTCGCAGATGTGGCTCAGGCCCACGTTGAGCATGGTGTAGACGTGGTCGTCTGCCAGCGAGTAGACGATGTTGCGGCCGTCGCGCTCAAACTTCACGAGGTGGGCCTGCTTGAGGGTGCGCAGCTGGTGCGAGACGGCGCTCTGCGTGGTGCCCGTCTCGTCGGCGATGTCGGCCACGCACAGTTCGCGGCCCATGAGGGTGAACAGGATCTTGATGCGCGTGGTGTCGGAGAAGACCTTGAAGAGGTCGGCGAGGTCGTAGAGCAGCTCCTCCTCGGGGATGCTCTCGGGTGCCTGGCCCACGGGGATGTGGCAGCCGGCCAGCTCGGCGGCGTCGTGGGAGTGGCTGTGCTCGTGCGTGGCGTTCTCGCTCATGGGGTCTCCTTCGAATTGCTCGCGAACGTGGCCTGCGAGCTGGTATTTGTTGCGTTGCGGGCGTGCGGGTGAATGCGAGGCCATCAGGCGAGTGCTTTCGTGATGGCTACTGCGATGTTTGCCGCCAGTCGCGCAGCCCTCGTCGTGGGCGATGGGCCTTGCCTTGCCCAATGCTGCCCGCGCGGCCGCCCTAATCCCCGATGCTGATCTGGCGGTAGCCCACGCCGCAGCGGTCGAGGATGCTCTTGGAAATGAGGTTGTCGGTGGTGCCCTCGTACTTGTCGCCCAGGTAGACGACCTCGCCGATGCCGGCCTGCACCAGGGTCTTGGCGCACTCGTGGCAGGGGAAGAGCGTCACGTAGACGCTCGCGCCGTCGAGGTCCTTGAGCGAGCCGCGGTAGTTGAGGATGGCGTTGGCCTCGGCGTGGATGACGTAGTTGTGCTTGTCGAGCATGGGGTCGTCGTCGGTGCCCCAGGGGAAGTCGTCGTCGTTGAGGCCGGTGGGGGTGCCGTTGTAGCCCACCGAGAGGATGCGGTGGTTGTTGTCGGCGATGCAGGCGCCTACCTGCGTGTTTGGGTCTTTGCTGCGCAGGCTCGCCGCAACGGCGACGCGCATGAAGAACTCGTCCCAGCTAATGACGTCCGTTCGCTTGCCTGGCATGGAGGCTCCTAACCTCGTGTTTATTGACCAGATGGTAGCGCAAAAGCGCTGTCCCTACTCCACCGGGGGCTTGCGGAGGCGGGCTTGGATGCGGTGCTCGTCGGGGATGGCGCGCGCCACGATGGCGTGGAAGCGCGCGTTGTGGCTCGGCTCGAGCAGGTGGGCCAGCTCGTGGGCCACCACGTAGGCAAGGCACTCAGGCGGGTAGGCCGCGAGTTTGGTGTTGATGCGGATCCAGCCGGTCTTGGGTGTGCACGAGCCCCAGCGCGTCTTCATCGGGCGCAGGCGCCAGCGGGCGGCGTGTGCGCCCACCTGGCCTTCCATCCACATGACGACCTCGGGCAGCTTGCGCTTGAGCTCGGCGCGGTAGAGCTGCTCGAGCTCCTCCTCGCTCAGACCCTCGCCCTCGGCCAGCTCTACGGTCTTGCCCCACAAGGGGTAACTCGTCTTGAGGTGGCCCTTCGCCAGTTCGCGCTCGCGGGTCTGCTCGCGGCGCCGCTCCACATGCGAGCGAATCCAGGCTGAGCGCGCGTCCAAGAACCCCTGCGCCTGTCCGGCCGTGGCGTGCAGCGGGATGCTCAGCGCCACCGAGCCGTCGGCGTGGACGCGCAAGTTGAGGTTGCGCACGCGCTTGCGCGTTACGGCAACGGGGATGGCGTCCCCGCAAGAGACGCCATCCCCGTCATTCACGTAGAGGGTGAAGCTGCTCACAACTTGCTTACTCGAACTCAATCTCGCCGTCGGCAGTGCCCATGGACTTCACGATGGCAAGGCTCTCGAGGTGGTAGCCGCGCTCGCGCAGGCTCTTGCCGCCAGGCTGGAAGCCCTTCTCGATGGCGATGCCGATGCCCTCGACGATGACGCCGGCCTCCTCGCAAATCTCGAGCAGGCCGTTGAGGGCGGCGCCCATGGCGAGGAAGTCATCCAGGATGATGACGTGCTCGCCGGCCGTAAGGAAGCGCTTGGCCACGATGACCTCGTAAAGGCGACCCTTGGTGTAGCTGCGGATTTGCGTGCGGTACTGCTCGCCGTCGAGGTTCTTGGACTCGGTCTTGCGAGCGAAGACGACCGGCACGTTGTTGAAGTGGCGCGCAGCGGCGACGGCGATGCCGATGCCGGAGCTCTCGATGGTCAGAATCTTGTCAACTTGCTTGCCAGCGAACAGGCGCGCCCACTCGGCGCCCATGTGGTCATACAGAGTGACATCGCACTGGTGGTTGAGGAAGTTGTCAACCTTCAGGACGTTGCCCTCGCGAACGATACCGTCCTGACGAATGCGATCCTCGAGTTCCTTCATCCGGCGTTGCCTCCTGACGCTTTGAAACGGAAACGCGGCGTGTGGGTGGGCGCCGCGTCAAAGGTTTCGCATCATTATGCCGCTAACGGTACCGTTTGTCGTGCCTCATCTACGCCAATCCGCTATCGAAACCAAAAGGCAACGGCTACTGAATGAGCTCGCGCATCTTGGTGATGAGGGAGTCGACGTTGATGGGCTTGGCGATGTGGCCGTCCATGCCGGCGGCGAGCGCCTCGTCGCGGTCGCTCGAGAAGGCGTTGGCCGTCACGGCGATGATGGGGACGCCGGCCCGCGCGGGGTCATCCATGCCGCGGATGGCGTGCGTGGCCTCGTAGCCGTTCATGACCGGCATCATCACGTCCATAAGCACCAGGTCATAGGTGCCGGGCTCGTTCTCGGCAACCTTTGCCACCGCCATCGAGCCGTCGTTGGCCGTGTCCACCACAAAGCCGGCCTCCTTGAGAATCTCGAAGGCGATCTCGCGGTTGAGCTCGTTGTCCTCAACGAGCAGGATGCGCTTGCCGGTGAGGTCTTCCTCGTGCGCCTCGTCCGTCACGGCCTCATCGGCGCCGTCTGCGCCCGGCAGCGCGGCGGCCCGCTCGTCGGCCTTCTTGAGGTGCAGGGACACGGTGAACTTGGTGCCTTTGCCGCGCTCGCTCTCAAAGACGACCGTGCCGTCCATCATGTTGACGAGGTTCTTCACGATGGAAAGGCCCAGGCCCGTTCCCGCGGCGGGAGCCTGGTCGCTGCCGGCCTCGCGGGCGAAGGCCTCGAAGGCGTGCGACTTGAACTCGCGGCTCATGCCCACGCCGTTGTCCTCGATGCGGAAGAGGAAGTGGGCGTAGTCGGAGCTGCGCAGGTCGCGCTCCTCGACGCTGAACTTGACGGTGCCGCCCCTAGGCGTGAACTTCACGGCGTTGCCGAGGATGTTCACCAGCACCTTGCGAATCTTGAGCTCGTCGCCGATGACGGTGGTGTGGTGCACGGCCAAGGTGTCGAACACGAGCGTGATGCCCGCGGCCTCGGCGTTGCCCGCGATGATGGTGCGCAGGTCGGCGAACATCGCTGGCAGGTTGATGGGTGCCTCTTCCAGGCTCACGCAGCCGCTCTCGATATGGCTCATGTCGAGCACGTCGTTGATGAGGCTGAGCAGGTGGTTGCTCGAAACGGCGACCTTGTCGAGGTAGCGCTTGGTGACCTGGGTGTCATCGAGGTGCTTCATCGCCAGGTCGTTGAAGCCGATGATGGCGTTGAGCGGCGTGCGGATGTCGTGGCTCACGTTGGAGAGGAAGGCCGACTTTGCCGTGTTGGCCTCCTCGGCCGCCGTCAGCGCCGTCTTGAGGATCTCTTGTTGGTCGCGCTCGGCGGCTATGGTGGCGTCGATGTTCTGGAAGCCTGCCAGGATGCCCTCGCCATTCTCGGCGTTGAGGTATTTGAACTGGTAGTAGTGGACATCGCCTTCGCTAACGACGCGATACGAGCCTATGTACTCGGGAGTCTGGGCGAGCTCGCGGGTGACGGCGGGGATGCTCATTGCCTCGCGCAACCATTCCTTGTCATCTGGGTGGACGCGCTCGTCGATGTAGCGGTTGTAGGTCGCGCCGTACGGATAGGCCGTTGAGCTGTTGCCAGTGAGGCCCGAGGTGACGAATCCGTCGAGCTTGAGGACATGGACGGTGTCGGTGTCCGGGTTGATGAGGTAGACGTTGAGGTAGTCGCGGGCCAGCGCGTTGAACAGGGCCAGGTGGTGGTTGGCGCGCTGCTCAAAGGCCTTGCGCTGGGCCACCTCCTCCGAGATGTCCATGCCGTACAGGATGCATTCGAGATGGTCGTTGGTGGGGTTTTGCATGATGCGGACCGTGACGCGGGCCCAACGCACGCTGCCGTCGTCAAAGTACGACTCCATCTCACGGTTGACCTCGACGTTGCCGTTCTCGTAGGCAGCGATGAGCGCTGTGCGCTTAAAGACCTCGAACATCTTGACGCGCTTGAGCTCGTCCGGAACGAAGGAGAGCGTCTGGGCCACCGCCTCGTCTACGGAGACGTTGGCGTGCACGGACTTGAGGTTTTTGGTAGAGGCCCCGTTGACCGAGAGGCAGACGTCGGACGTGAGGTCGAAGTGCATGATGCCCTGGGCCTCGGGAATGGAGCCAAGTAGGGTCTGCACCTGCCTCTCAAAGGCCTGCTGGGCGCGGCGGCTCGGCGTGACGTCGGCGGCGTACTCGATGAAGGCGGGGCGGCCCTTCCACTCGCCAAGCATGGTCTTGACCGAGAAGACCTGGCTTCCGTTGTCCACTTCGGTGCGGGCGCTTTTCTTGGCGCCCTGGGTGAGCAACGGGCAGAAGGGGCATTGCTCGGACAGGCCCATCATGTACTCGTAGCAGTGGCGGCCGTGGTGGTCCTCGTCGCCGCCGCGGAAGGCCTTGGCGGTGCCGTTGACGTAGACCATCGTCATGTCCTCGAGGTACGACATCTGCACGAGCTGGTTTGAGTCGTTAAGGATGGTCTCGAGCAGCTTCACCTTCTCAGCGAGCTCTTCTACCTGCTCGGGCGTGTACGCGTCAGAAGCCATGAGAGCCTCGCCTGTTCTCTTCGTTTCCGGGGAAGTCGGCCATAGTTCATTAGTTTATATCGGACTTGGCGTACGGGTGGGGCAAACGGCTTCATGTTGGCGAATGGTCCCCAGGGGGAGAGGTTTGCGGGCCCGCGAGGAGGGACTTTGGGGTCCGCAAAGAGGGGGCCTTGGGGGTTCGTAAAGAGGGGTCTTGGGACTCGCGAAGCAGGTTCGACGAGTTTTTAGGCGATTTGTGGCGCGAGGTATGAGTAGTCCCCTCATTTTCGCTTACAAAACCGCAGGTAGGCAGATTGGCAACCTAGGGGACTACTTGCCTACCCGTCACAAATCGCCTAAAAGTCGGCCGAGTTGATATTGAGGGCCGGAATAGCTGCAGCTAATAGAACCTTTTTCAAGAGATTCGCTAGCTGCGTTGCCTCGCTGGATGCTCGCATGAGAGGGAAGAGGGCCCATAGGCCGGCGCCCAGGTTCTTTACTGTGTGGAATGTCATCGTTCTTGCTGCGTGCGCCGTTGTCATAGCTGCGTCCGTCTATGACATGGTGAATCCTGAGATGCATATACGGGGTTCGTACCTCACCAACCTGTTTGGCTTCGTTGTGGTGATGCCCCTCATGGCCCTTGCCGGCGCATTCTTGCTCTTGGACAAGCGCTGGCTCTACGCCAACGTCGCCTGGTTCAAAAATCGCAAGCCCCTGCAGGTTTGGAAGGCCATCTTCCTCGTGCTGGGGGCTGCGGTGCTGGTCTGGTTCGCCATCATCGCCATATGCGGCTAGAAAAAACGGCCCCGAAGCTGTTGGGCTTCGGGGCCGTCTGGTTCGTTCTTGCGCGGCCGCCGCTCGCACGGCTCGTGCCTGCTGCTCGCTTGAGGCCGCTGCTTGCATGTGGCTGCCGCTTGCGCGGCTCGTGCCTGCAGCTTGGCTAGGGCCTTAGGCTTCGAGGCTCTCCATCATGGAGTGGGCGGCCTTCTTGCCGGCGCCCATGGCCAGGATGACCGTGGCGGCGCCGGTGACGATGTCGCCGCCGGCCCAGATGCGCGGATCGGTGGTCTGGCCGGTCTCGCCGTCGGTGACGATGTAGCCCCACTTGTTGAGCTCCATCTTGCCGCCGATCTTCGAGGCGAAGGGGTTGGCGTTGGTGCCGATGGCGGTCACGGCGACATCGCAAGGAATCTCGAACTCGGAGCCCTCGATGACCTGCGGGCGGCGACGGCCGCTCTCGTCGGGCTCGCCAAGCTCCATGCGCTCGAGCTTGACGGAGCTCACGAAGCCGTTCTCGTCGGCGATGAACTCCACGGGGGAGACGAGCGGCAGAATCTGGACGCCCTCCTCCTTGGCGTGGTGCAGCTCGGCCTTACGGGCGGGCATCTCGGCCTCGGTGCGGCGATAGGCCAGCGTCACGGTGTCGGCGCCGAGGCGCAGCGCGGTGCGCGCGGCGTCCATGGCCACGTTGCCGCCGCCGAACACGACGACGTTCTTGCCGTGCTTGGTGGGGGTGTCGTACACCGGGAACTTCTCGGCCTTCATGAGGTTCACGCGGGTGAGGTACTCGTTGGCGCAGAACACGCCGGGGAGGTTCTCGCCGGGAACGTTGAGGAACTTGGGCAGGCCGGCGCCGGTGGCCACGTAGATGGCGTCGTAGCCGTTGGCGAAGAGCTCCTCGGCGTCGGTGATGTTGCCCACGACGCTGTTGTACTCGAACTTCACGCCGAGCTTCTCCAGGCCGTCAATCTCGCGCTTGACGATCTTCTTGGGAAGACGGAACTCGGGGATGCCGTAGGTCAGCACGCCGCCGCCGGTGAAGAAGGCCTCGAAGACCGTGACCTCGTAGCCGTTGCGGGCGAGCTCGCCGGCGCAGGCGATGCCGGAGGGGCCGGAGCCCACGACGGCGACCTTCTTGCCGTTGGAGGGCTTGACCTCGGGGTCGTGCGCGAGCTCGGTGGCGTTGTCGCCAAGGAAGCGCTCGAGCTGGCCGATGGCGATGGGGTTGCCCTTCTTGTTGAGGACGCAGTTGCCCTCGCACTGGTTCTCCTGCGGGCAGACGCGGCCGCAGACGGAGGGCAGCAGGCTGGCCTCGCGGATGATGTCCAGGCCGCCGCCGAAGTTACCCTCGCGGATCTTCTCGATGAAGCCGGGGATGTTGATGGAGACGGGGCAGCCCTCGACGCACTGGGGCTTCTTGCAGTCCAGGCAGCGGTTGGCCTCGGCCACGGCGTCGGCCATGGAATAGCCGCGGTCAACCGGGCGGAAGTCCTGCGCGCGCTCCTCGGGGCGCTCCTCGACGTAGGGGGTGCGGGGAGCCTTCATGTTGGGCTTGTACTTACCGTTTACTTGTGGCATGCGCAGCTCTCCTCCTTATAGGCCTCCACGGCCTCGGCCTCTTCGGTGCGATACGAGCCCTGACGGGCGCGAAGGTCGTCCCAGTCAACCAGGGTGGCGTCAAAGTCCGGGCCGTCGACGCAGGCGAACTTGGTCTTGCCGCCGACCTCGACGCGGCAGCAGCCGCACATGCCCGTGCCGTCAACCATGATGGGGTTGAGGGAGGCGACGATGGGCAGGTCGTACTTCTTGGCGGTGAGCGCGGAGAACTTCATCATCGGGACGGGGCCGACGCAGAAGGCGCTGTCGACGGCGCCTTCCTGGCAGAGGCGCTCGAGCGGGGCGGTGACGACGCCCTTCTCGCCCTCGGAGCCGTCGTCGGTGGTGATGTAGAGTCCCTCGAGCGGTAGGGCCTTGAACTGCTCGGTCAGGATGAGCAGGTCCTTGGTGCGGGCGCCCATGATGACGGAAACCTTCTTGCCCTCCTCGCAGAAGGTGCGGGCCACGGGGTAGGCGATGGCCAGGCCAACGCCGCCGCCGAGCACGACCACGCGGTCGCCCTCGAGCTCGGTGGGGTTGCCGAGCGGGCCGGTGACGTCCTGGAGCGAATCGCCCTCTTCGTAGCTCGAGAGCATCTGGGTGGTCTTGCCGATCACCATGAAGATGAACTCGATCCAGCCCTCCTCGGGGTTCCAGCCGGCGAGGGTGAAGGGCACGCGCTCGCCCTCCTCGTTCGCGCGGACCATGAGGAACTGACCGGCGTGGGCCTTCTTGGCCATCTGCGGCGCCTCAATGCGGAACTTGAACACCTTCTCCGAGAACTGCTCCTTTTTGAGGATCTTGTACATGCAGATCTCCTCTCCTGTCTGCTTTGCGCCTGGGCGCCGGCTTTTGCCCCGAGCCGGCGTGCGTTGGCGCGCGTTTGCACACACGAGCTAATTTTAGTCCTCGATTGACGTTCGTATAACGGAATTGTTTTCCAAAAAAATGCCCCTGAGCTGCAGGTATTTAGATAAATGACCACTGCTCGGGGGACAACCTATGAAAGCCGGCGCGCTGACCTGCAGGCAGGGAGTGGCGGCCTGCGGGCGTGTCGCGTACGACTAGTATTCGACCAGGCGAGAAGGCGCCGCAGGTGCAGGCTTCGCAACCGCTCACCCGCAATTTCCTACCGTTTAGTGTGGAGAAAGCTCCTGACCCCTGTTGGGCTAATTTCTGCTTGCGGCTCGCCCGCTGCTTTTGTCAACGGAAATGCTGCGCGTGGATGCCAATGCGGGATTGGCATTCGTATGCGGCATCGGAAACGCATGCGTGCGAGCGCGGCAGTGCTCGTGCGAGTGCGGAGGGTTGCGAGGGGGCCGCCCTACCGGCTGCCGGGCTTGCCGGCGCCGTTGATGTGGTCGCGGGCGTAGATGACGCCGCGCTCGAGGCACAGCTCGCAGGCGTCGGCGGCGTCGATGGCGGCGCGGCGCACGTCCTCCATCTCGGCGGTGCGGTACTCCTTGAGCACCCAGTCCACCACGGGCATGCGCCCGGGCGGCATGCCGATGCCCACGCGGATGCGCGAGAAGTTCTTGCTGCCCAGCTTGTTGATGATGGACTTAAGGCCATTGTGGCCGGCATGGCCGCCGCCAAACTTCACGCGGACCTCGTGCGGCTCGATGTCGAGCTCGTCGTGGATGACGAGCACCTCCTCGGGCGCGATGCCGTACTCGGCGCAAAGCTTGGAGATGGGGCCGCCGCTCGTGTTCATGTAGCTCTGCGGCTTGGCGAGCACCACCTCGCGCACACCCTCCTCGCCGCGCGCCCGCACCACGGCCACCTCGGCGCCGCACTGGCTCTTCCAGTAGCCGGCGCCCAGGCGCTCGCCCAGCTCGTCAATGGCCCTGAAGCCGGCGTTGTGGCGCGTGTTGGCGTACTCGTCGCCGGGGTTGCCGAGGCCCGCCACCAGGCGGATCGTCTGCGGTTGTGCCTGAGGCTGTGCCTTGGCCATGATGCTCCTTCGTCAAAAGAGAGGCCCCGGCGCGCCGGGCCCGCGGGGCGGGTGGGCGCGTTGGGGCCTCTCAGAAGTTCTGCTCGTGCCTAGAGGTTGAAGCGGCCGCCGACCATGCCGGAGACGCTCGTCTCGGTGAAGACGTGGTAGATGCACTCGGCAATCTCGTTGGCAACGCTGATGGTGTTGACCTTGCCCTTGAGGTTCTCCTCGGGCTGGGGCACGCAGTCGGTGACGACGCACTCCACGATGGGGGCGTCCTCGAGGCGCTCGATGGCCGGGCCGGAGAAGATGCCGTGGGTGGCGCAGACGTAGATGTCGCCGGCGCCGAGGTTCTTGAGCTCCCTGATGGCGGCGCAGAGGGTGCCTGCGGTGTCAATCATGTCGTCGTTGATGATGCAGGTCTTGTCCTTGATGTCGCCGATGATGCCCATGACCTCGGCCGCGTTGTGGCGCGGACGGCCCTTGTGGGCGATGGCGAGGTTGCAGCCAAGCATGTCGGAGAGCTTCTTGCAGGCCTTGGCGCGTCCCACATCGGGGGAGACGACGACGGTGTTGTCCCAGTCGAAGTTCTTGTTCTTGAAGTACTGGGCAAAGAGCGGCAGCGCGGTGAGGTGGTTCACCGGGATGTCGAAGAAGCCCTCGATTTGGCCCTGGTGGAGGTCGAGCGTGATGACGCGGTCAACGCCGGCGGTCTCGAGCAGGTTGGCCACGAGGCGGGCGGTGATGGGCTCGCGCGGGCCGGCCTTGCGGTCCTGGCGGGCGTAGGCGTAGTGCGGGATCACGGCGGTGACCGAACGGGCGGAGGCGCGGTGCGCGGCGTCCGCCACGATGAGGGTCTCCATCATGAGGTCGTTGACGTTCTTGCCGACGATGGACTGGACAAAGAACACGTCGCAGCCACGCACGGTCTCGTCAAAGCGAGCGTAGATCTCACCGTTTGCGAACTGCTCGAGCACGAGGCCGTCGACCTCGACTCCCAGGATCTTCGCCACATCAGAGGCAAGCTTGGGGTTGCTCGAACCGGAGTAGATCCTCAGGCGCTTCTTGATGGGGACGAGTTGATCGAGGTCTTCGTACATCTGGGTGCCGCCCTTTCTATACGAGTTACTGTAGGGGCCGGCCAGCTGGGGGTGCTGGCCACAGCGGTCATATGGTACGCCCAAAAAACCGCCGCAGACCTGACATCTGCGGCGGCTCACAAACTATTTGTGGGAGACGAGAGACTCGCGGTACTTGGGGGCCCATCCCTCGATGACGGCCTGGCGCGCGCGGCCGATGCCGAGGGCGTTTGCCGGGACCGGCTCGGTGATGACCGAGCCCGCCGCCACCAGGGCGCCGCTGCCAATCTCGGCCGGGGCCACCATCATGGTGTCGGAGCCCACGAAGACCTCGTCGCCGATGACGGTCTTGTGCTTGTTCACGCCGTCGTAGTTGCAGGTGATGGAGCCCGCTCCGATGTTGACGCCGCGGCCCATGGTGGTGTCGCCGATGTAGGAGAGGTGCGGGACCTTGGAGCCCTCACCGATGGTGGACTTCTTGATCTCCACGTGGGTGCCGGCCTTGGAGCCGTTGAGCATGTGGGTGCCGGGGCGCAGGTAGGCGCGCGGGCCGCAGCTGACGCAGTTCTCGAGCACCACGTCCACGGCCACGGTCTCGTCGATGACGCAGCCGTTGCCGGCGCGGGTGTTGGTGAGGCGCGTGTTGGGGCCGAGCTGGCACTCGGAGCCCACCTCGCAGTGGCCGATGAGGTGGGTCTGCGGCCACACCACGGTGTCGCGGCCGAGGGTGGCGTCCGGGCCGATCCAGGCCTGGGCCGGGTCGATGAAGGTGACGCCCTCGGCCATCCAGTGGGCGTTGATGCGGTCGCGCGCGATGGCGGTGAGCTGGGCGAGCTGGGCGCGCGAGTTCACACCGAGGCCCTCGGTGTAGTCGTCGCAGTGGAAGGCGCGCACGGCCATGCCGTGGCCCTTGAGAATCTCGAGCATGTCGGGCAGGTAGTACTCGCCCTGGGCGTTGTCGCAGCCAACCTCGCCGATATGGGCGGCAAGCGCGGCGCCGTCGAAGGCGTAGCAGCCGGCGTTGCACTCCAGCAGCGTGGCGGCCTGCTCGGGCGTGCAGTCCTTCTGCTCGATGTTGCGCTCGATGGTGCCGTCGGCGGCCAGCACGATGCGGCCGTAGCCGAACGGGTCGGGCGGGGTGATGGTGAAGGCGGTGGCCGCGGCGGCGCCTTCGCTCACGGACTCGGCAAAGGCGGAGACGGTGGCGGCGGTGATGAGCGGCAGGTCGCCGTTGAGCACCACGACCGGGCCCTCGCAGATGCCGGTGGCCTCGAGGGCAACCTTGACGGCGTGGCCGGTGCCCAGGCGCTCGGTCTGCTCCACGCACTCCACCGTGGCCGGCGAGTTGGCGTAGGCGTTCTCGACGATGGCGCGGACCTCGTCGGCGTGGCTGCCCACGACGACCACCACGCGGCTGCAGCCGCCGGCAATGGCGGCGTCGGCCACCCAGCCGATCATGGGCTTGCCGAGGATCTGGTGCGAGACCTTGGCGTGGTTGGACTTCATGCGCGTGCCCTCGCCAGCGGCGAGGATGATGGCGGTGGCGTTTGCCATGGAAGATGCCTCCGTTTGTGGGGAACAGCAACCCACCCATGATAGCGCAGGGGCAGGGGGCAGCTCAGAGGCGGTGGTGGAGCGCGGCGGGCCGGGCGGCGGGAGCGGGGCACGGTGGGTGCGCGTGCGGCGCGCGATGTGGCGGCGGGCGGCGTGGCGGCGGAAACGGCGGGCGCGGCGGACTGCGGAGCGGCGGCCGCGCAACCTCTCGAGATGAAAAAACCAGCGCATGGCTGGGGTACTAGGATTCGAACCTAGGTAACGGGAATCAAAATCCCGGGTCCTAACCACTGGACGATACCCCAGCGATGCGCTGGCGCGAGTAAGTGTAGCAGCTTGCGCCCGTTTTGCGTACCGACAAGCAGTCCCTACCTAAGCAGGAAGCGCTCCACGAAGTCGGCGAGGCCGTCTTGCTCGTTGGTGAGCTCAAGGGTGGCGTCGGCGGCCTCGCGGGCCTCGGCAAAGCCGTTGCCCATGCAGATGCCCAGGCCACAGTTGCGCAGCATGTCGGCATCGTTGCCCGAGTCGCCGATGGAGCAGACGTTATCCAGCCCCAGGCCCAGGCGCTCGGCCACCATCTGCAGGCCTGCGGTCTTGCTCACGCCGGGGGCGTTCCACTCGAGGTTGTTGGACCAGCTGGGGTTTACCGTGAGCGGCGCGCTCTGCGGCAGGGAAGTGAAGTCCTCCCTGCGCCAGGGCTCGAGGAAGTGGACGCCCACCTTCACCACGTCAACGCCGAGCCCCTCGACGCGGTCCGGCACGTCGGTGCCGTCAAAGCCGTTGCGCTGGGGAACCGAGGCGGCCACGCGGGCGAACTCCTCGGCGCTGGCCGAGGTGCCAAAGCGCGTGCCGGCCGCGTCGTCCAGGCAGACGTAGACGGCCACGCCGGGCTTCTGCAGGGCGCGGATGAGCTCGGCGGCCTGGGCGGCGGAAAGCGTGCGGCGATTGATGAACTCGCCGGTGTCGAGGTCTCGCACCACGGCGCCGCAGGCGGCCACCAGGTAGTGGAAGCCGCCCATGCCAAGCTCGCCTTCGGGCAAGAACTGCCAGGTACGGCCTGTGGTGGGCACCGGCTGGATGCCCCGCTCCAGCATGGCCTCCACGGCCGCGCGGGTGCGGGCGGAGACGGTCTTGTCGTCCTTGAGGAAGGTCCCGTCGAGGTCAAAGCCAAAGACCTTGATGTCCTTCGCCTTGCGCGCAACCTCGTCCCACGTCATGTCCATGCGGCTCCCATCGTCAACGTTTCAGCTCCGCCCATGATAGCCGCGGGCAACGTGCGCCTCAGGGGGAGGGCCGCGCCTCGCAAACATTTCGCAGCGGCCTATGGTGCGAAGCTTTCTGGCGCAGGTGAACGAGGTGCGCAGCCGAGCGGGGGCGTTTGCGAGGTGCCCCCCCCGATGAGGTTCGCGGGCGGCTGGCTTAGCCGAGCTGGGCGACTTCGATTACGTAGTCCACGGATTTGCCGAGGACGGTGAGGGCGTCGCCGGGGGAGAGGGCAAGGGTTGCGCCCTTTTGCTGGCGCTGGCCGCGAAGGTAGGTGAGCTCCATGCCCACCACGCCGCCTGGCCCCTCGACCGTCACGGCGTGCGTGTCCGCCCAGATGATGCGTGGGTTGTCGTGCAGCACCAGGCGGAAGACCTCAAACGCGGCGGTGTGGTCGAGCCCTCCCGGTAGCTTCACCGAGGGCGCAAAGCCGCTGACGGCGTTGAGGATCTCGTCGTAGTAGGCGCGTGAGGTGGGACCCAAGGCCCAGCGGTGCAGTTGGTTGACCATGGCCGTGACCCCCCTAGGAGATGTAGCTCATGAGCTCGTCAAAGCTCGGGAACTCCGGCGCGGCTTCCGGCTCGCTCTCCGGCCCGGGCTAGGCATGGCGACCGAGCTAAGCGAGCTGGATGAACTGGCTGGGTCCGGCGCCCCGCCTCTGCTTGGCTCACAGGTTCGCGCCGGTCGAAGAAATCGGCAAAGTGCTTGTCAGCTGAATAAGCGCCGGCCGGACGAGGCGTCGCGCGGATGGGCAAGAGGGGAGATGCCGGCCGCAGGCGCGAAGCGTCCGCTCGGTTGTTTCGAGCGTTTCCGCGGGGGTAACAAATGGGCGGAGGCCGGCGTGGCGGCCGTTGAAAATAGCAACCGGCGCCGCTCTGCGGACGGGATTGCAAGAGGGGCTTCCCGTTTGGTTTCGGGCCGCCGAATCGCGTCCGTTGGGTGCAAGCCTTAGTGGCGATGAGGGGGCTTGCGGAGGAGGGCAAATGTGCCCAAATAAAAAACTAGGCGGAACCGCTTTCGCGACCCCGCCTTACAAAAACCGAAAGGTTTTTTCTGTCTAAATTAAGTATGGCCTAAACGAACCAGCTGTCAATCAATGCCATCAAGAAATCGAGAGAGGACCTAACGGCGTCGTTGGCGGAGAGCGTCTCGAGGAGAGCCTCCATCTTCGACTTAAGTCCCTGCATGTCCGCCACGGCTCGTCTCCTGCTCGTGCCCTTGATCACCAGACGGCTGTGCAGGTATAGGAGCGTGGCAATCTGCCTGAGTCTGGGGTTTTTCATTTTGGAGGTTCTCACGCGGTGCGAGAGATTGGTCTTCGCCAAGGCCCTCTCAACGACGTTGTTGGTCTCTATCTCGGTGTCGCCCTCGGCGGAGGGTCCGAAGCCGTTGACCATGTTCGAAGAATGCGCACAGGCGTTCCTGACATACTGGGCCTGGCGAAGCATGTAGTGCTCGTTTCGCATGCCTCGGTCGTCCCATCGGTTGGCGCAGAAGAGGTAGAAGCCCGTGAAGCTGCCGAACGAGAACAGCTCGAGCAGCACCCACACGGGCATGGCCGCCGGGTCGTCGCCGTACTTCTCCAGCAGGCCGCGGCAGTAGACGTCCCTTTTGAGCATCCCGACGTCGCCCCTGCGCCGGCGGCGCTCGTCGTGGTTGAGCGAGGCCATGTAGTCGGCGCACGCGGAGTAACCGTCCTCGCCGGGGCGCTCGGTGACGTTGCGCATGAGCTTGGCGCGGGCGGCGTGCTCCACGTCGAGCGTGAGCGGCAGCAGCGTGTAGCGCAGGTCTCGGTCGAGCGAGGCGAGCGCCCGCAGGTGGCCGAAGTCCAGCCCGACGTACTGGCCGTCTCGCGCGCCGCCGACGCGCCTGTCGAACAGCGTGCGGTAGGAGCGCAGCTTGAAGTAGTACGTGCGGTCCGAGAGGTAGGCCCTCGCCTCGTCCTCCGGGCACAGGTCGAAGGCGACGCCCTGGCGCCTCAGCTGCGCGACCTGCTCGTCTACGGACAGGAGCGGCAAGGCCTCCCCGTCGAACGCCTTGGCCTTCTCGTTGCCATCGCCTGTCATCCGCACCTTCTTTCGCTCAATGGCCCCTCAGCTTCAAACGTAAGCCAAGAGGGCGGCTCGCCCGCTTCTTCACTTCTACACGTGCGGTCTGACATGTTTGGGTGCTCGGGCAAACAGGGGCCTGACAGCGCAGGTAGACGGGGTGCGAAGCATTTAAGAGGAGACCGAGAGAGCCGATGAGGGCGAATAACCGCGGGTGAAGCAACCGCAAATCGTGAGAAGCGACACGGCTTCTCCACGGCGCGAGTCTTCAGCCGTTCGCGAATGGATGGGAGGCCTCCCCGCAGCGGATTCATGCGCGCGGTGGGCGGGGCGATTGAGGGACGCGCGACCGCTCCCTTCATGCTCTCCAAAGGGAAGGGCTGACGGCCGTGCGCTGACGCCAATTGGCGGCGCTTCGGGGCGCGCCACAGCCGTAGCCCCGCCTACGGGCCTTCGGCTCGGTGCGGCGGCTGACGCCTGCCTGCACCCCGTGTGCTAGCGGGCGCGCTAGATCGCGAGGTTCATCTCGGCGGCTACCGTGGAGAGGGCGCGGTAGGCATCTTGGGCGTTGCGGTAGCGCCCCTGCGGGTTCGCGGCCATGCCGCGGGTGAGGAACTGGCCGAGGGGAGAGGGGTCGTGCGTCGGCGGGGCCACCTGGCCGTAGAGCATGCGCGCGCAGATGGCGCAGGCGCTGTAGACGTCGGAGGCGAAGCCCCAGGGGCCAAAGGTCTCGCTTTCCGGGGGCTGGAAGCCCAGGCTGATGATCTTCTCGCGGTGCAGGCCGTTCGCGCACTCGGCGGCGGGGACGGCGCAGCCCAGGTCAACGAGCCTCACGCGTCCGTCTGCCATGACGATGACGTTGCGCGGATGCACGTCGCGGTGCACCCAGCCGGCCGACTGGGCCACGGAGAGCGCGTAGAGCAGCTGCGCGAGCAGCCCCACGGCGTCCAGGGGCTCAACGCGCGGGCCGCCGGCCTCGATGCGCTCGAGGTAGTGGGCCAGGCTTTCGCCCTCGATGAACTCCTCGCTCAGGCACAGGGCCTCGCCGCTCGGGGCGCGCTCGTTGACGCCCGGCTTGACGCCGAGAAGACAGTCGCCTGTGAGCCTCTTCCCCCAGCTGAGTCTCAGCCTGCCGGCGTGCCCGTGATTCCCCGTGACCACACGTCCAACGCCGAGGTTGCCCCGAAGCTTCTGATTCCCGGCATCGGCTACGTGACCATCTCAACCAGCATCAACCGTAGGGTCCCGTTCATCTAATTCGCTGACTCATACCCAAGGGGAAGGGCCCCACCTCGAAGACATTCCGCAGCAGCCTATGGTTTGAAACCCTCTGGAGCTGGCGAGCGAGGACGTCTGAGAGGTGGGACCCTTCCCCGTTGGGGTTCGCGAACTGGGGGTAAGGTACGTTTTCCGAGGTTAAGCGTGCAAAATAATTAATGTCCTACCCACATGAGACGATGGGCCGCAAAACAGGCTTACGCTCGCTTGGGGGAGAACCGGCTTGAGCTGTTGCAGCTTATCAACCATGTTCGGTCTCCGGGCCGCCCCTGCGTGCATCGCCTCGTCTTGGGCGGCTGCGCCAGCCAATGGCATGTCCGCTGATACCATATCGTCAGGATTGTGCGGCAGCGTTCCTGGCGCCGCGCTACACGCTTAGGAGACTCGCATGCCAGCAAACGTAGACGTCAAGCGCCAGATCGATACCGTCTTCAGCATCGCCAACACGTTGCGTGGCACCTATCAGCCCGAGAAGTATCGTGACGTCATCATCCCCATGATCATCCTGCGCCGTCTTGAGTGCGCCCTCGAGCCAACCAAGGACGCCGTCTGCTCTGCCTACGAGGAGAACCCGGAAACGCCCTCGAGGATTCTGAAGAAGAAGTCCGGGTACTCCTTCTACAACACCAGCCGCTATACGCTCGCCAAGCTTCTGGCAGACCCGCAGGGCCTGTCCACCAACCTCAAGACCTACCTCGATGCCTTCTCGTCCAATATCAAGCAGATCTTCGCCGACCTTGAGTTTGACAAAGAGATCAAGAAGATGAGCAAGGGGGCCAAGCTCACGGGCGTTGTGCGCAAGTTCTCCGAGCTCGACCTCGACCCGGTCACGGTCAACAACGTGGCCATGGGCTATATGTTCGAGGAGGTCATCCGCCGCTTCTCAGAGAATGCCGAGGCCGGTGACCACTACACCCCGCGCGAGGTCGTGCACCTAATCACGCGCCTTGCGCTCGCCGAGGGCTGCGACGACCTCGCCGTTCCCGGCAAGGTCATCAAGGTCGGCGACTTTGCCTGCGGAACGGGCGGCATGCTCTCCTGCGCCAAGGAGGAGCTCGACCGCGTGTACCCCGAGGCCAGCGTCTACCTCTACGGCCAGGAGGTCATCCCCGACACGCACGCGGTGTGCCTGGCCGACATGCTCATCAAGGGCCAGGACGCCAAGAACATTTGTCTGGCGGACACCATGAAGGAGGACTGCTTCCCAGAAGACGAGATGCGCCTCGTGCTCATGAACCCGCCCTTTGGCCAGCCCTGGGGCGGCAAGGACGCCAGCGACGGCGTTGAGAAGGCCGTGCTTGCGGAGGCGGCCAAGATCGACAGCCGCTTTCCGGCGGGACTTCCCACTAAGTCTGATATGCAACTTCTCTTTATGCAGCATGTTGTCTATAAGCTCTCGTCCGAGGGCCGTGCTTGCGTCATCTCCAACGGCTCACCGCTCTTCTCGGGCGGTACGTCTACCGGTGAGTCCCAGACCCGTCGTTGGCTGCTCGAGCATGACCTCGTGGAGGCTATCGTGGGCCTTCCTGGTGACCTCTTCTACAACACGGGCATCAGCATCTACGTGTGGGTTCTCTCCAAGAAGAAGGCCCCGTACCGCCGCGGCAAGGTGCAGCTCATCGACGCCACCTCCGAGTGGGAGCCCATGCGCCGAAGTCTCGGCCACAAGCGCAAGCAGCTCTCCGAGGGGCACATCGAGAAGATCGTCTCGCTCTATACCGCCTTTGAGGAGTGCGAGCAGGTGCGCATCCTGCCCAACGAGGAGTTCCTGTACAAGGAGTACGCGGTTAGGCAGCCGCTCCAACGCAGCTACCAGATAACGCCCGAGCGCATCGACGCCCTGGCTGCCGGCAAGTTCAAGGACGACTTCCACAACCCCGCCAAGGTGGAGGAGCTTTCGCTCATAGACGAGGCCGACCTTACGTCTAAACAGCGTACGGATTTGGCCCAGCTCCAGGCATCCGAGCCTGTTTTTGAGGCGATGATCAGTGCCTTGCGCAATAACGTCATGGATGAGCCCACACAGGACTACAAGGCCTTTGAGAAAAAGGTCAAGGATATCGTTGATTCCTTGCCGGACTACAAGCCCAAGGAGACGAGCACACAGCGCAAGTCCGTCGTGGACAAGGTGGTGGACGCGATGTCGCAGATGGACAAGACGGCGCCCCTGCGCTACAAGCGCGACGGCTCCCTCATCTACGACGATGCCACCAAGGACACCGAGCTCGTCAAGCTCTCCGAGGACGTGGACGACTACTTCGAGCGCGAGGTCTACCCCTACGTGCCCGACGCCAAGTACTTTGACGAGGAGAGCGAGAAGTCCGTGAAGACCGGCGCCGAGATTCCCTTCACCCGCTACTTCTACAAGTACGAGGCCCCCGAGTCTTCCGGCAAGCTCCTCGCTGAGTTCAACGAGCTTGAAGCTCAGCTCCAGCAGCAGCTCAGGAAGCTGGTGGGGTAATGGAATTCGAATTGCCGGCGGGCTGGCGTTACGAGCCGCTTAAGTTCCATTGTTCATTTGGCAAGGGGCTCTCGATTCAGAAGGGAAATCTTGTTGATGCTGGTGTAGCGGTTATCAGCTATGGCCAGGTTCATGCAAAGTCAAACAACGGCACGCATCTTTCCGCCGGTTTGATTCGTTACATCCCAAGAAGTCTGGCCCCAGTGGCGTCTTTTGCGCGTCTGCGTCGAGATGACTTGGTCTACGCCGATACCTCGGAAGATATGGAAGGCGTTGGCAATGCAGCGTTTATCGATACCGATGAGGAGATATACGCCGGATACCATACGCTCGTCTGTCGCCCAGACGGCAATGTCCTTTCGGGCAAATACCTGGCCTATCTAAGCAGGGCGGATTGGTGGCGCACGCAGCTTCGCTCTATGGCGATGGGCGTAAAGGTTTACAGCGTTACGCAATCAATCATGTCGCGTGTCTATGTGCCGATTCCGCCGCTGAGCGTTCAGAAAAGAATCGTGCAAGAGTTAGACGAGGCGTGTGGGGCAATCGATGAGGCGTGGTCAATTGCTGAAACCCAGCTTTCCACACTTGAGCGCTATCGAGCCTCCGTCATTCACGAGGCTGTGACCCGCGGCCTCGACCCGAGCGCCCCCACCAAGCCCAGCGGCATCGACTGGATTGGCGATATTCCGCAGGGGTGGGAGATGACCAAAGTCAAATACGAGGCCGATATCTGCAACGGTCTCGACTATGCGGCTGAAGATCTGTGTGACCCGGAGGACGAGAACGCCAGCCTGGTTGTGCGTTCCTCAAACGTGTCCAATGGCAAAATGGTTCACGCTGACGATGTGTATGTGAATAAGAGCGTTCCGCAATCGTGCCAGCTTAAGCCTAACGACCTGGTAATCGTTCGAGCCAACGGCAGTGCTGCGCTTGTCGGAAAGAGTGCTCTTTTCACGTTGGACGAAAAGTCGGCGGCAGGGGGCTTTATGCTCATCTGCCGCTCAGAGTCCAATAGCTACCTACGTTGGCTACTTCAATCCGATCTGCTTTCTTTCTACAGAGGGCAATTCGAAACGACGACCATCGGGCGGATTTCGAGCGCGCTTCTCGGTAACATGATCGTCCCGTGGCCATCAACGGGCGAACGCCAAAAAATAGCCGACTACCTCGACGCCCGCACCGCTGCCATCGATGCCGTTATCGACACCAAGCGCAAGCAGCTTGACGTGCTCAAGCGGCGTCGCCAGTCCCTCATCTATGAATACGTCACCGGCAAGC
>CAVJWS010000024.1:15597-24682 GCA_963653485.1 Prevotella sp. CAG:279 | reverse complement strand
GGCCTTGGCCTCGTCGAGGTAGCTGTAGAGGGTGTACTTGGAGATGCCGAAGTACTTGCAGACCTTGGGGCCGGACTTGGTGATGAGGAAGGCGCCCGTGTCGTTGAGGTAGCCGATGGCGCGCACGCGCTCGTCCTTGCTCATGAGGGCGGCGGGCTTGCCCACCAGCGCCACGCTCTGCTCGATGAGGTCGTCTAGCAGGTCGGCCACGTTCCTCACGATGGGCTCGGCCTTGCTCTCATCTTCCTTCTCGTCTGCGCGGTAGCCCGTCAGGCCGTTCAGGGCCCTGGCGGCGGCGGAGATGATGGTGATGTCGTAGTTGATGCCGAGGATGCCAATGACCTCGCCGGCGTCGTTGCGGATGAAGACCGTGGTGGAGCGTAGGATCCGGCCGTCGTCGGTCTTGGTGAGGTAGGCCAGGCGGTCGTCGAGCTTGTGGAGCTTGCCGGCCTTGGCGGCCTCGAGCACCACGTGGCTGGGGCCGTCTCCCACAGAGCGCCCGGTGACGTGCCCGTTCTCGATGGCCACGATGGAGCGCTCGGGGTCGTCCGTCTCGAGGTCATGCACCACGACCTCGCAGTTCGTGCCAAACTGGGTGGCGATGGCATGGGCGAGACGCGCGTAGAAGTCAATCTGGTTGGCGTCCATGTTTGGCCTTTCTCGAGATGGCTACGTGCTTGCCCAGCGCTTGAGGTTCAGCGCTATAATCCCCTCTAGCTGCAAAAACTAACACAAAGTATGATTTTTGGACAAGAAGTTATCCAAACGGCAACGCGTCCCAAACAAGAGGAGAAGCCCATGAACAAGAAGGTTGAAGAGTTTATGCCGTTCCTCGACTTCTTGGGCGCCGCCCTCGGCTCTGCGACTGAGGTGGCGTTGCACGACCTCACCGACCCCGAGCATTCGGTGGTGAAGATCGCGAACAGCCATGTCTCCGGGCGTTCCGTCGGGGCGCCAGCCACGGGATTCTCCCTCAAGATGGCCGAGCAGCTCGAGGGCACGGACGACTGCTTCGTGAGCGACTACGTCTCCACCACCGTCGACGGCCGGCCGCTGCAGAGCTCGTCGTACTTCATTCGTGACGGCGAGAAGATCGTGGGCATGATCTGCGTCAACATCGACCCGCAACCCTTCCGTACGCTTGAGGACGGTCTCAAGGTGTTCATGGAGGCCTACCGTCACGGTGGCTCCGAGGAGTACCGTGACACCAACCTCGAGGCCGTGCGCAACGCCTACCGTGCCTCCAGCGTGGAGACGCTCTCCGTCGGCGGGATGGAGACGGGCGTGGCCGAGCAGGTGCGCTCGCTGCTCACCGCCCTCGGCAAGACCTCCGACGAGCTCGACCAGGCGGGGCGTCTGGACGTCATCCGCAAGCTCGAGGCCACGGGCGTCTTCCTCATCAAGGGCGCGGCGGCAGACGTCGCCAACGAGCTGCACGTCTCGGTCCCTAGCGTCTACCGCTACCTACAGCAGGTGCGCCGCCAGGGGTAGTGGCGCCTGCGCGCGGCCTTTCTTGCGGCCCGCGATGCTTTTCAACATCAGATGCCCTGCGCGAACGGGCCCGGTAACCCGGGTCCGTTTTCTGTTGTGCGAACGGGCTTGGTAATCCGAGCCCGCTATTTCGTTGTGACGCGACTCGGGCTGCCGCGGAACTTGTGGCCGATGAGTCGTTGTCTTTGCCCTGCGCCTTTCAAGTCCATTGTTCTGCTACGCCGCGTGGCGCGATTGCGGCGGCATTGGATGACTGGCCTTCTCCCTTGCTTTAGTCGCGAGATGAATGCCGCTTGCTCTGTCTTGTTCGAAGTTCGACCTGGCGCATCAGCCCTCGTATCGAAATGAGCGACAAAGCTACCAAAACTGATGATTGGCGGTTCGCGCCAGCGCCTTCGCCGGCCTTCTGGCTACCAAGATGCCTGACTGCGGCCTAGAGGAGCGAGTCATGCGAATTATTTCTCATGGCTTGCGCTATGCCATAAACCGTTGCTCAGAAAAGTAATCAACGCTTTCCCTATCCCAGCAGGTCATCCGCCCTTTACCGCTCACGGTCCAAAACTGACCGCCTGCAATAAAGAATTATTACTTATTACAGTAATAAATAATAATCAGGCAACCCGAAGCGGGATGTCCGGCCTTTCGCGAAGGAACCGGTGCCATTCCCGTGACCAACGGCATGCAAGAAAAGCCGCCGGCGCATTCGTACGGTGCGCGTGAGGGGCTGCGATGCCGGGGCTTAGTTCGCGGGCCAAGGGTGCCCGCGAGACCACGCGGAACTAATCCGCAACGGCATGCGGGCGAATGGCTCGCAGCGGTCTAAGGGAGAATCTCATGGAAGAAACGCTAGATAGGCTGTTCCACCTCAAGGAGCGTGGCACCACGGTGAGGACCGAGGTGCTCGCCGGCCTCACCACCTTCGTCACGGCGGCCTACGTGCTGGCCGTCAACCCCTCGGTCATGAGCGCCACGGGCATGGACTCCGGCGCCGTCTTCACGGCCACGGCCCTCGTGTGCTTCTTGGGCACGCTCGTGATGGCGCTGCTCACCAACTACCCCTTCGTGCTCGTCCCGAGCATGGGCCTCAACGCCTACTTCGCCTACACGGTGGTGCTCGGCATGGGCTATAGCTGGGAGGTCGCGCTTGCCGCCATCTTCCTCGAGGGCGTGGTGTTCGCCGCCATCTCGCTCACGAGCCTGCGCGAGAAGATCTTCGACGCCATCCCGCTCAACCTCAAGTACGCCATCTCGGCGGGCATCGGCCTGTTCATCACCATCATCGGCCTCAAGAACTCGGGCCTCGTTGTGAGCAGCAGCGCCACGCTCGTCTCCATCTTCTCGTTCTCGGGCAGCATGGCCGAGGGCACCTTCAACACCGCCGGCATCAGCGTCGTGCTGTTCTGCGTGGGCCTCGTCATCACCGGCTTCCTCATGGCCAAGAACGTCAAGGGCAACATCCTGCTCGGCATCCTCATCACCTGGGTCCTCGGCATCGTCTGCGAGCTCTGCGGCCTCTACGTGCCCGACGCCGCCGCCGGCTACGCCAGCCTGCTGCCTGATTTCTCCAACGGCCTCTCCGTGCCCTCCATCGCCCCCACCTTCATGAAGATGGACTTCTCCCACATCGCCGACCTGGGCTTTCTTGTGGTGGCCTTCGCCTTTTTGCTCACGAGCCTCTTTGACACCGTGGGCTCGCTTATCGGCCTTGGCGCCAAGGCCAAGCTTTTGGACGAGGAGGGCAACATGCCCGCCGTGGGCCGCGCCATGGGCGCCGAGTCCATCGCCACGATGATCGCCGGCGTGCTGGGCAACTCCGCCACCTGCTGCTCCGTCGAGTGCGCGGCCGGCATCGCCGAGGGCGGCCGCACGGGTCTCATGGCCATCACCACCGGCGTGCTCTTCCTCGCCTCGATGTTCCTCTCGCCGATCTTCCTCGCCATCCCGTCGTTTGCCACCGCGCCCGCCCTCGTCATCGTCGGCTCGCTCATGGCCAGCTCGGTGCTGAGCATCAACTTCGACGACCCCACCGAGTCCGTCCCCGCCTTCCTGTGCTTCGTGGGCATGCCGTTCTGCTACAGCATCGTCGAGGGCATCTCCCTGGGCGTCATCTCCTACGTGGGCATCAACCTGCTGAGCGGCAACTTCAAGAAGATCAGCCCCATGATGTACGTGCTCGCAATCATCTTCATCGTGAAGTACGCGCTCATCTAGTCCGCGGCGGGGCTGGTCGCAGCCCGTCTAACTCGTGCGATGACCGAGAATGGCGACCGCTTTTAGCCTCACGAGAGAGCTGACGACTAACGGTGCGCCGCCTGACTTGAAAGGCCGACTAGCCCCGCCCGCCCGTACCCCAACGCGCGCCGCCGCCCGGCAGCAAACTGCGCCGCCCGGCACGTAAGTCCCTAACCTAGAATCAATGGTGCCAAGCCGGCACCTCTGCCATTGGAGAAAGCCATGGAAACCAAGTCATTCGTCCTCAAGGGCAACGTCTGCTACAACACCACCCCGCAGGAGGTCCGTTGCGTGGAGGGCGGCTACGCCGTGTGCGCGGACGGCGTCTCCGCCGGCGTCTTTGAGGAGCTCCCCGCCGAGTACGAGCAGCTCCCGCTCATCGACTGCGGCGACCAGCTCGTCATCCCCGGCCTCAACGACATCCACATCCACGCGCCGCAGTACGCCTTCCGCGGCTTAGGGATGGACCTCGAGCTGCTCGACTGGCTCAACACCCACACCTTCCCCGAGGAGGCCCACTACGCCGACGGCGAGTATGCCGAGCGCGCCTACTCAATCTTTGCCGACGACCTGCGCAAGAGCCCGACCACCCGCGCCGTGGTCTTTGGCACCCTGCACGTGGGCGCCACCGAGCTGCTCATGGACAAGCTCGAGCAGAGCGGCCTTGCCACCTACGTGGGCAAGGTGAACATGGACCGCAACGGCGGCGAGAACCTCGAGGAGGATACGACCCAGTCCGCCGCCGACACGCGCCGCTGGCTGTCCGAGGTTGAGGGCCGCTACGACCACACGGCTCCCATCATCACCCCGCGCTTCACGCCCAGCGTCACGGACACTCTCATGGCCGAGCTTGCGGACATTGCCCGCGAGCAGGGGCTTCCCGTCCAGAGCCACCTCTCCGAGAACCCCTCCGAGTGCGGCTGGGTCAAGGAGCTCTGCCCGTGGTCGAGCTGCTACGGCGACGCCTACGAGCACTTTGGCCTGCTGGGGCCGCGCACCGTCATGGCCCACTGCATCTACTCCGACGACACCGAGGTGGAGCTTTTGCGCCGCAGCGGCACCTACGTGGCCCACTGCCCGCAGAGCAACGCCCAGCTCTCGAGCGGCATCGCGCCCATCCGCCGCTACATGGACCTCGGCATGAACGTGGGCCTGGGCACCGATGTGGCGGGCGGCGCCAACCTCTCCATGTTCCGCTGCATGGCCGACGCCGTTGCCGTCTCCAAGCTGCGCTGGCGCCTTGTGGACGAGAGCCTGCGCGCCCTCACCACCCAGGAGGCCCTGTGGCTCGCCACGGCCGGCGGCGGCTCGTTCTTCGGCAAGGTCGGCAGCCTCGAGGCGGGCTATGAGTTCGACGCCCTCGTGCTTGACGACTCCGCCATCCGCACCCCGCGCGAGCTTGGCGTGTGGGAGCGCCTGGAGCGCTACGTCTACCTCGCCGAGGAGGGCGGGCGCCTCACCCGCAAGTACGTGAGCGGCCGCGAGATCAACCTCGCCTAGCTTTTTGCAAGCTTTCCGGGCTGCCGCGAGTCGACCTCGCTGGCTGCAAGGCAAGCCTCTTCTTGAACAACCTTCCCCAAGGGCCCGTGGCGCGCATGCGCTGCGGGCCTTTTGTGTTTCTGTCCCCGCGCGTAGGGTTGCCGCGCGGGGGCGATTGTATTTGTTTGCCGCGCTTGCTTATGACGGGCATCCCGTTTTGGGGGATGACTTTCCGCCCGCACGCTTTTCTGCTGGCAACGCGGAATGGCGGGGTGCATTTTTCCGCGCAAAAAGGAGATGGCGGCCGAGCGAGAGGTTCTTTTGCCGTTGTCGGAACAATCGGTTTGGGAGCCTTACAAACTGTTTGGCGGCGCAGGTATGGCTTCAAAAAATGTCCCTTTAGATGCGTTGTTGTTTGCAAAGTGTAACGAACCTGCAGGTAAACGGCGCTATTCATAGCTCCCTCATCAACCGTTCGCCGATTGGAAAACTAGTCGTAACTCAGGCGAATTCCGCCATAAACCTGCAGTTATGACAATTAGTTAGGCTAGAAAACAAACTGTGCGAGGTTTGCCGCTTACGGGGGCGAGCGTCGTGTCTTTGACGCTTTTGGAGAGAATCGAGTAAAGCAAAACCGGCTGCGTCCGGTTGCTTTGCGCGAGTGCGGGGGAGGGCCCGCCGCCCATATGGGCGCGCTCCACAGCTGACGGTCGTAGGTGACAAACCCCGCCTTCGACAACGAAGGGAGCACCATGCTGATCGTTGGCAACGGACGCGTCATCACTCGTGACGCAACCAACCCCTACCTCGAGCACGGAGCGGTCGCCATCGAGGGCGACACCATCGTCTCCGTCGGCAGCGAGGCCGAGCTTGTGGCCGCCAATCCCGGCGCCGAGTACGTGGACGCCCACGGCGGCGTCATCATGCCGGGCCTCATCAACTGCCACACGCACATCTACTCCGGCCTCGCCCGCGGCCTTGCCATCGAGGGCTGCAACCCCACCAACTTCCTCGAGAACCTCGAGCAGCAGTGGTGGAAGATCGACGACAACCTCACGCTGGACGGTACGCGCGCCAGCGCCTACGCCACCATCCTGGACTCCCTACGCGACGGCGTCACCACCATCTTCGACCACCACGCCAGCTTCTGCGAGATTCCGGGCAGCCTCTTCGCCATCAAGGACGTGGCCGAAGAGCTCGGCATGCGCTCCTGCCTGTGCTATGAGGTGAGCGACCGCCGCGGCCCCGAGAAGCGCGACCAGTCCATCGCCGAGAACGCCGAGTTTGCACAGTGGGCCGCCAAGCAGCGCGCCGAGGGCAACACCATGGTCGCCGCCATGTTCGGCGGGCACGCCACCTTCACCCTCTCCGACGAGACCATGGACAAGATGGCCGAGGCCAACAACGGCCTCACTGGCTTCCACATCCACGTCTGCGAGGGCATGAACGACGTCTGGGACTCCCGTCTCAACCGCGGCGGCATCAGCCCGGTGGAGCGCCTGCTGCAGCACAACCTTCTCGGGCCTGACACCATGCTCGGCCACTGCATCCACGTCACGCCCGCCGAGATGGACATCGTGAAGGACTCCGGCACCTGGCTCGTGAACAATCCCGAGTCCAACATGGGCAACGCCGTGGGCTGCGCGCCGGTGCTCGAGTTCTTCCGCCGCGGCATCCCCGTGTGCATGGGCACCGACGCCTACACGCACGACATGCTCGAGAGCCTCAAGGTCTTCCTCATCATCCAGCGCCACAACGCCGCCATGCCCAACGTGGGCTGGGGCGAGGCCATGACGATGCTGTTCGAGAACAACGCCAAGATGGCTTCCAAGTACTTCGGCCGCACGCTGGGCACGCTGGCCCCGGGCGCCGCGGCAGACGTCATCGTGATGGACTACCCGGTCTTCACGCCCTTTGGCGCCGAGAACGTGGACGGCCACATGCTCTTCGGCATGATGGGCAAGAACTGCCGCACCACCATCGTCAACGGCAAGGTCCTCTACAAGGACCGCGAGTTCGTCGCCTTTGACGAGGAGCGCATCAACGCCTGGACCCTCGAGCAGTCAAAGAAGCTCTGGGGCGAGCTGAACCACCGTACGTACTAGTTTCTCCTTCGGGCCGCTGCGGCGGCCCGTGGGCGGCGCCGGCATCAGTGGGCCGGCGCCGCGAACCGCCCAGGGGCCGGGGAGCCCCAAAGGCGGCAGACGGCCTCCGCGGGGCCGTCCCGCACCACAGGGGGTGCGGCGTCCACACTGGCCCCGTCGCGCGGTCTCGGCGGGGCAGGAGAGGAGCTCACAATGAGCGACATCATGAGGCCGATCCCGTTCGAGCAGCTTATGGACTGGATCCTCACCGAACACGCCGAGCGCAACAGCATCTTCGGCATCCGCAAGATCGTCCGCCACGAGGGCGGCGCCGAGCCCATCTTCGCCGAGAAGATCGAGACGCCCTTCGGCCCGGCCGCCGGCCCCAACAGCCAGCTGGCGCAGAACATCATCGCCTCCTACGTGGCGGGCGCGCGCTTCTTCGAGCTCAAGACCGTCCAGGTCATGGACGGCGAGGAGCTCTCGAGCTGCGTCAACAAGCCCTGCATCGTGGCCGAGGACGAGTGCTACAACTGCGAGTGGTCAACCGAGCTCGAGGTCCCGCAGGCACAAGACGAGTACATCAAGGCCTGGTGGGCCTGCAAGCTGCTCTCCCGCGAGCTTGGCCTGGGCGCGGCGGACGGCTTCGTCTTCAACATGAGCGTGGGCTACGACCTCGAGGGCATCAAGAGCCCCAAGGTGGACTCCTACATCGAGAACATGAAGGACGCGAGCAACACCGAGGTGTGGCAGACCTGCCGCAACTGGGCGCTCGCCAACCTCGGCCGCTTTACCAAGGTGGACGAGGAGTTCGTGAACTCCGTGAGCCCGCACGTCTCCGCCTCGGTCACCGAGTCCACCCTCCATGGCTGCCCTCCGGCAGAGATCGAGCGCATCGCCACCTACCTCATCTGCGAGAAGGGCCTCAACACCTACATCAAGTGCAACCCCACGCTTTTGGGCTACGACTACGCTCGCGAGCGCCTGGACTCGCTCGGCTTTGACTACATCGCCTTCGACGACAAGCACTTCGTCGAGGACCTGCAGTGGGCAGACGCCGTGCCGATGTTTAACCGTCTCATCGCCCTCACCGCCGAGCGCGGCCTCAGCTTTGGCGTGAAGCTCACCAACACCTTCCCGGTGGACGTCACGCGCAAGGAGCTGCCGAGCGAGGAGATGTACATGAGCGGCCGCTCGCTGTTCCCTCTTACCATCCACCTCGCCCACAAGATTGCCGCCGAGTTCGACGGCAAGCTGCGCATCAGCTACTCCGGCGGCGCCGACGCCTCCAACATCGCCGATCTCTACGGCGCGGGCATCTGGCCCATCACCATGGCCACCACCGTGCTCAAGCCCGGCGGCTACGAGCGCTTCAGCCAGATCGCGGGCATCCTCGCGGGCGCCGAGCGCGCGTGCGAGGTGAGCGTGGAGGCCGTGGCCGCGCTTGACGAGGCCGTGGCGCAAAGCCCGCTCTACCGCAAGCCCATCAAGCCCGCCAAGCCGCACAAGGTGTCCGCGCCGCTGCCGCTCACCAGCTGCTTCACGGCGCCGTGTCGCTCTGGCTGCCCCATCCAGCAAGACATCCCCGCCTACCTGCACAAGGTTGACGAGGGCGACCTCGCCGGCGCCCTTCGCGTGGTGCTCGAGCGCAACGCCCTGCCCCACATCACCGGAAACCTCTGCCCGCACCCCTGCGGCGCCAAGTGCGAGCGCGCCTTCTACGAGCCCGAGGGCGCCCAGATCCGCGCGAGCAAGCTTACCGCGGCCCGCGGCGGCTTCGACGCCGTCCTGGCCGAGCT
>CAVJWS010000024.1:11541-15305 GCA_963653485.1 Prevotella sp. CAG:279 | reverse complement strand
ACCGACGTCGTGGTCTGCGTGGGCGCCTGGGCGCCCGGCCACGTGGGCCTGGAGTACGGCGACCAGATCGACGTCCTGGATTTCCTCACCGCCGCCAAGGCCGGGGAGGACCTCAGCCATCTCGGCACCGACATCGTGATCGTGGGCGCCGGCAACACCGCCATGGACGCGGCCCGCGTGGCCAAGCGCCTGCCTGGTGTGGAGGTCGTGCGCATTGTCTATCGCCGCACCAAGCGCTTCATGCCGGCAGATGAGGAGGAGCTGCGCGAGGCCACCGAGGACGGCGTGCAGTTCTGCGAGCTGCTCGCCCCCAAGGGCGTGCGCGACGGCGTGCTCACCTGCGAGCGCATGGAACTTGGCGAGCCCGACGAGAGCGGCCGCCAGCGTCCCGTCGCCACCGGCGAGCTCGTCGAGGTCCCGGCCACGGCCGTCATCTGCGCCGTGGGCGAGGGCATCGAGGGCGAGCTCTACGCCTCCGCCGGCGTGACGGTTGACGCCAAGGGCCGCCCGGCCGACACCTTCACGGGCGTGGAGGGCGTCTGGGCCGCTGGCGACTGCCGCCGCGGTCCGGCCACCTTCGTCCAGGCCATCGCCGACGCAGCCGACGTCGCCCGCGAGCTCGTGGGAGCGGACTTCAACGCCTACGCGGCTGAGAACGCCGCTAGCAGCCCCGAGCGCTGCTACGAGCGCAAGGGCACGCTTTCCACGCCGGCCGCCCCGCTTGCCCACTCGCGCTGCCTGGGCTGCGCCTCGGTGTGCGAGGCCTGCTGCGACGTCTGCCCCAACCGCGCCAACGTCTCCATCGAGGTGCCGGGACTTGCCCAGCACCAGGTGGTCCACGTGGACGGAATGTGCAACGAGTGCGGCAACTGCGCCGTCTTCTGCCCGTGGGAGGGCCGTCCCTACAAGGACAAGCTCACCCTCTTCTGGAGCGCCGAGGACATGGGTGCCTCCGAGAACCAGGGCTTCTGGCCCCAGGCCGACGGTTCGTTCATCGTGCGCCTCAGCTCCGGCACCGGCGCCTATGACGTCGATGACGCCTCCTGCGGCCTGCCCGAGGAAGTGCGCCTGACCATCAAGGCCGTGCGTGACGCCTATCCCTACCTGCTCGCCAAGTAACCTCCCCACGGGCGGGGCCTACGTGGCCCCGCCTGTGAGCTCTTTTAGCTGCCAGTTATCCAGAAAGAACGCTATGGCCTACGACGAGAAAAAATACGGACACGCAAAGGCCAGCGTGCCTGCGGCTCCCAAAAAGCCCCGCAAGCCGCGTCCCAAGGCCGTCGTGATGTGCAACGGCGGCTGCACCGAGGCCCACCTTTGCGCAGCCGGCTGCATCGGCTGCGGCCGCTGCGCCACGGCCTGCCGAAGGGGTGCCATCACCATCACGGTGGAGGGCCACGCCCACGTGGACCCAGACCTGTGCATCGGTTGCGGCCTGTGCACCAAGGTGTGCCCGCAAAACGTCATCTCCATGGTGGAGCCGCGCTACAACATTACGGCCCGTTGCTCCAACACCGACCCTGGCGCCGTTGCCAAGAAGGCCTGCGCCACGAGCTGCGTCGCCTGCGGCCAGTGCGAGAAGGCTTGCCCGGCAGGCGCCATCCGCGTCATCGACAACCACGCCGTCATCAACTACGTGGAGTGCATCACCTGCGGCATGTGCGCCACCAAGTGCCCGCGAAACGTCATCCGCGATGCCTTCGGCATCGTCGCAGAGAGGTAGGGGAGGAAGCCATGGCACAGCAGTACCACCTCCTCATCAACGGGCAGGAGTACGTCGCAGACCAGAACAAGCCCCTCCTTCGCTTCCTGCGCGACGACCTCAAGCTCACGAGCGTCAAGGACGGCTGCTCCGAGGGCGCCTGCGGCACCTGCACCATCATCGTTGACGACCGCGCGGTGAAGTCGTGCGTGCTCACCACCAAGCTGGCCGAGGGCCACACCATCACCACCATCGAGGGCCTCTCCCACGAGGAGCAGGAGGCCTTCGTCTACGCCTTTGGCGTTTCGGGCGCGGTGCAGTGCGGCTTCTGTATCCCCGGCATGGTGCTTGCCGGCGCCGCCCTCATCCACCGCAACCCCGACCCCTCCGGCCCCGAGATCGCCGAGGCCATCCGCGGCAACATCTGCCGCTGCACCGGCTACAAGCGCATCCTCGTGGCCATCAAGCTCGCCGCCTCCATCCTGCGCGGCGAGGATACGATTGACCCGGCCGCCGAGCTCGGCGAGGACTACGGCGTGGGCAAGCAGATCTTTCGCACCGACGTCCGCCGCAAGGTCCTGGGATACGGCAAGTACCCCGACGACCTCGACGAGCGCGATTTCGAGAACCTGGCCTACGCCTCGGCCATCCGTTCGGCCTACCCGCGCGCCCGCGTGGTCTCCATCGACGCCGAGAAGGCCCGCAAGCTCCCCGGCGTGCTCGCCGTCTATACGGCGGCCGACGTGCCGGTGAACCAGGTGGGCCACCTCATCCAGGACTGGGACGTCATGATCGCCGAGGGTGACGTCACGCGCTGCGTGGGCGACGCCATCGCGCTCGTTGTGGCCAAGGACCGCGCAACGGTGGCCAAGGCAAAGAAGCTCGTGAAGGTCGCCTACGAGCAGCTCGAGCCCGTCCGCGACATCGACGAGGCCATGGCGCCCGGTGCCCCGCTCATCCACGAGAGCTTCGAGGCCTTCGGCAACCACGTGGTGCTTCAGAACAACATCTGCCAGCAGCGCCACGTCACGCGCGGCGACGCCAAGACGGCCCTTGCCAACAGTGCCTTCACGGCAACCGAGACCTTCACCACGCCCTTCACCGAACACGCCTTCCTGGAGCCCGAGTGCGCCGTGGCCGCCCCCTACAAGAACGGGGTCAAGATCTGGTCCACCGACCAGGGTGCCTACGACACGCGCAAGGAGTGCGCGCACATGTTCGGCTGGGATAATGAGAAGGACCGTGTGGTGGTTGAGACCATGCTCGTGGGAGGCGGCTTTGGCGGCAAGGAGGACGTCTCGGTGCAGCACCTGGCCGCGCTTGCCGCCTATAAGCTGGGCGTTCCCGTGAAGTGCTGGCTCACTCGCGCCGAGTCGCTCGCCTTCCATCCCAAGCGCCACTACATGCGCGGCACCTTCACGCTCGGCTGTGACGAGCAGGGCAACTTCACCGCACTGGACTGCGAGATCAACTTTGACACGGGCGCCTACGCGAGCCTGTGCGGACCGGTGCTGGAGCGTGCCTGCACGCACTCGGTGGGCCCCTACAAGTACCAGAACACCGACATCCGCGGCTTTGGCTACTACACCAACAACCCGCCGGCCGGCGCCTTCCGCGGCTTCGGCGTCTGCCAGAGCGAGTTCGCGCTCGAGAGCCTCATTGACGTCCTGGCCGAGAAGGTGGGCCTCGACCCTTGGGAGATTCGCTTCCGCAATGCCATCGAGCCGGGCGAGGTCCTGCCCAACGGCCAGATTGCCGATTGCTCAACGGCCCTCAAGGAGTGCCTGCTGGCCGTGAAGGACCACTACTACGAGCACCAGGGCCGCGCCGGCATCGCCTGCTCCATGAAGAACGCCGGCGTGGGCGTGGGCCTTCCCGACGCTGGCCGCTGCAACATCCGCGTTGAGGACGGCGTGGCCGTGATCTACGCCGCCACCTCCGACATCGGCCAGGGCTGCAACACGGTCTTCATCCAGAACGTCTCAGAGGCCTGCGGCCTTCCCAAGCGCTGCATCGCCAACGGCGAGTGCTCCACGGAAAACGCGCCCGACTCGGGTACCAC
>CAVJWS010000024.1:0-11292 GCA_963653485.1 Prevotella sp. CAG:279 | reverse complement strand
CGAGTTCTACTACGAGTACCTCGAGCCCACCGACAAGCTGGGCGCGGACGTGCCCAACGCCAAGAGCCACATCTGCTACGGATTTGCCGCTCACGTCTGCATCCTGGACGAGGAGGGGCGCGCCGTCGAGTTCTACGCGGCGCACGACTCGGGCCGCGTCATCAACCCCATCGCCATCCAGGGCCAGATCGAAGGCGGTGTGCTCATGGGCATGGGCTACGCGCTCACCGAGGACTACCCGCGCACGGATTGCGTGCCCACCGCCAAGTACGGCACGCTCGGGCTTTTCCGCGCCGACGAGATCCCGCTGATTCACGCCATCTACGTGGAGAAGGACGAGCAGCTGCCCGTCGCCTACGGCGGAAAGGGCATCGGCGAGATCGCCACCATTCCGGCGGCGCCCGCCGTGCAGAACGCCTACCACGCGCTTGACGGCAAGCTCAGGCCGAGCCTGCCCATGCAAGACACCTACTACAGCCATAGGAGGGGGAGGGACTAGTTTGATACTTAAAAATCCCGGCCCCGCTCGTGGCCCGGGATTGCGACGTGGACGTGGCGCCCAAGCTGCGCATCTAGGCTTTAGATTAGCCTGCCTGCCTATTTGTGGTAACTCAGGCGCACGTTTTCGTTAATGCGATTGTCACGGTTGTCGGGTTACTCTGGTATGCATCGTATCGGGAGGGCGATGCGGGTACGCCCAACATGAGCAAGTCCTTCGCCGCGTTAGAGGCAAGACGAGCCCGCTTGGGCGACGAGGGAACAGTCGAGGGGAGGGCACCGGCTTTTCCGGTGCATAGGCGGGGAACGTTGAAAGGTGGTACATATGGCCGAGTTGCTCCGAATGGACAACATTAGCAAGGCCTTCGGTTCTTTCTACGCAAACAAGAACGTGAACCTCGAGATTGAAGAGGGAGAGGTCCACACGCTCTTGGGTGAGAACGGCGCCGGCAAGTCGACGCTCATGAACGTTCTCATTGGGCTGTACCAGCCCACCGAGGGGCAGATCTTCATGCACGGGCAGGAGGTGCACATCACCAACCCCGGCGTGGCCGTCGAGCACGGCATCGGCATGGTCCACCAGCACTTCATGCTCATCGAGGACATGACGGGCCTGGAGAACATCATCCTGGGCGACAAGCGCCACAACTCGCCGTTGCTCCAGATCGCCGACGACCGCAAGGTCATCGAGGAGCTCATGGACCGCTACGGCATGGAGATCGACCTGGACGAGAAGGTCGGCGAGATGTCGATCGGCATGCAGCAGCGCGTGGAGATCATGAAGGTGCTCTTCCGCGGCGCCGACCTCGTCATCCTGGACGAGCCCACCGCCGTCCTCACGGACCTCGAGGTCGAGGGCCTGTTCGACATCATGCACTCGCTTACCTCCGAGGGTAAGTCCATCGTCTTCATCTCCCACAAGATGCGCGAGGTCATGCGCATCTCCGACCGCGTGACGGTCCTTCGCCGCGGCGAGACCATCGAGACGGTGAAGGTGGCCGACACCACCGAGCAGGAGCTCGCCGACCTCATGATTGGCCAGAAGTTCACCGAGAGCACCTACGAGAAGGTCTCCGATGCCTCCGACGTGGCCTTTGAGCTGCGCGGCGTCTCCTACAAGCCCGAAGTGAAGCACGGCGGCCTCAAGGACGTCAGCCTCACCATCCACAAGGGGGAGATCCTGGGCGTGGCCGGCATCGACGGCAACGGCCAGTCCCAGCTCGCCGCCCTCGTCACCGGCCTCATCAAGCCTGAGAGCGGCCAGGCCATGGGTTTGGACGGCGAAGAAATCGGCCTCTTTAGCCCGAGCGCCTTCATCGACGCCGGCCTCGGCAACATCCCCGAGGACCGCAACAAGATGGGCCTCGTGGGCGACATGTCCATCGCCGAGAACCTCGTGCTCAAGGCCACCACGGACGACCGCTTCTCCGCCGGCCACGGCGCCTGGCTCAAGCTCGACGCCATCCGCGAGCACGCCGAGCGCCTGCGCGAGGAGAACGACATCCGCTGCACCTCCGTCAACCAGACGGCCCGCTCGCTTTCCGGCGGCAACCAGCAGAAGGTCATCCTCGCCCGCGAGCTCGACGCCCACCCCAAGCTGCTCGTGGCCGTCTACCCGACCCGCGGCCTGGACATTGGTGCCACCGAGTTCATCCACGACCAGATCATCGCCCAGCGCGACGCCGGTTGCGCGGTGCTGCTGATCTCGGCCGACTTTGACGAGGTCCTGAAGCTCTCCGACCGCATCACGGTGCTCTTCGAGGGCCAGATTATGGGAACCTATCCTGGCGCGAACCCTCCCATCAAGGAGATTTCGCTGGCCATGGCAGGAAAGTAGGAGGGCAGATACCGTGGCAGATAACATCAAGCCCGCCCCCGACCAGGGCAACAGGGAATCCAAGCGCCAGTGGCGTGCGGGCATGTACTCCGAGGAGCAGCGCGAGAAGCGGCTCATGGTCATCACGCCCATCGTCTCGGTGCTGCTCGCCCTCATCGTGGGCGCAATCATCATCGCCTGCATGGGCAAGAGCCCCGTCCAAGGCTACGCGGCCATGCTCCAGGGCTCGCTGGGCGACGTCAGCAAGCTCGGCAAGACGCTCGAGCGCGCCTGTCCGTTGATCTTCACCGCCCTGGCCGCCGTCTTTGCCTATAAGTGCGGCGTGTTCAACCTGGGCGGCGAGGGCCAGTTCATCATGGGCGCCTCCGCGGCCGCCTACGTGGTCATCACCTTCAACCTCAGCGGCGTGGTGGCCGCGCTCGTGGCCATGGTCGTTGGCATCGTCTTCGGCGGCCTGTGGGCGTTGCTCCCGGGCATCATGAAGATCACCCGTGGCCTCAACGAGATGATCACCACCATCATGTTCAACTACATCGCCCTCTACTTCATGGAGTTCCTCTACAAGAACGTCTACTCCGACGAGGGCCTGCCGCAGACCCCGGCGATGCCCAAGAACGCCCACCTGTTCGACGTGGGACCGGCCCACGTGGGCGTGCTGCTCGCCATCGTCGTCGGCGTGCTGCTGTGGTACCTCATCTTCCGCACGTCCTTCGGCTTCAAGATCCGCGCCGTGGGCATGAGCCCCGAGGCCGCCAAGGTCAACGGCTTCCCCGTGCGCCTGCTCATCGTGCTCGCCTTCGTCATCTCCGGCGCCGTCGCGGGCCTGGGCGGCGTGGTGGAGCTGTTCGGCAAGACCCCGTTCCGCCTGGCCGACGGCTTTGGCTCGGGCTTTGGCTTTGACGGCGTGGCCATCGCGCTCATCGCCCAGCTCAACCCCATCGCGTCTATCGTCGTCGCCCTGCTGTTCGGCGTGCTCGCCACCGGCGGCACCATGATGCAGTCGGTCATCGGCGTGCCCACGGCCATCGTGGACATCATCCGCGGCCTGATCATCATCTTCGCCGTCGCCGGCATGGCCATGGTGAGGCTCCCGAAGGTCAAGGCCTACCTGAGCTCGCTGCGCAACAAGAACAAGAAAGCTGAGGTGACCGCGTAATGGACTTCATGGTCGCACTCCCCACCATCGTCAGGGCCATGGCCATGGGCGCCGTGCCCATCCTGCTTGCCGCCCTGGGCGAGGTCTTCTCCGAGAGGGCGGGCCTCGTCAACATCGGCCTCGAGGGCATCATGGCCGTCGGCGCCTTCACGGCCTTCGCCGTGGGCAAGGTCACCGGCAACCTCTGGCTCGGCCTGCTCGCGGGCATGCTCGCCGGCGTGGCCATCAACATGATCTACGCCTTCTGCACCGTCACCCTGTGCTCGGACCAGGTGGTCACGAGCATGGCCGTCAACATCCTGGCGCCGGCCATCGCACTGTTCGGCTTCAACCTGTTCGTCGGCTCCAACCCCGACAACGCCACCGGCACCACCATGGCCTCCATCGCCATCCCCGGCCTCTCGAGCATCCCGGTCATCGGCAACGGCCTCTTTAACCAGAGCGCCCTGGCCTACCTGGCCTTCCTGCTCGTGCCCGTGGTGAGCTTCTTCTTCAAGCGCTGCCGCGCCGGCCTCTCCTTCCGCTCCGTGGGCGAGAAGCCCCAGGCGGCCGAGACCCTCGGCATCAACGTCGTGCGCGTGAAGTACGTCGCCTGCATCCTGTGCGGCGCTTTGGCCGCCGCCGGCGGCGCCTTCCTCACCATCTGCTACACGCCCATCTACACCGACGGCATCGTGGCCGGCCGTGGCTTCATCGCCCTGGCAACGGTCATCTTCGGCCGCTGGAGCGCCGTGGGCGTCATGCTCGCGAGCCTGCTCTTCGGCTTCTTCGACGGCGTCAACGTGGCCCTGCAGGCGCAGTTCCAGAGCGCCCCGGTGATGTTCTTCAAGATGATTCCGTACATCTTCACCATCGTGGCCCTGCTGTTCTTCGGCTCCAAGCACGCCGGCCCCAAGGCCAACGGCCAGCCATACAACCGCGAGAGCCGCTAGGCCCACGTGCGAACGAGGCTCCCGGCGCCGGTGTTGCGCCTGCGCCGGGGGCATCTGTAAGGCAACTTGCGTTAAGCTAGGTTTTACCGCGGGGCGTCGGCAACCCTTGCCCCGCGTGAGCTTTACCTCCCCGGCAGGGGAGCACTGTATACGGCGGGCCTCATGGCGGCCCGCACAATGGAAAGGGAAGATCTATGGCTAACCTCAACCTCGACCGTCGCCAGTTCATCGGCCTGTCCGGCAGCGCCGCCGCCGCCCTCGCCCTCACCGCCTGCGGTGGCTCCTCCTCCGACTCCTCCAGCTCCTCCTCCAGCTCCTCTGACGAGAAGAAGAGCTACAAGGTCGCCATGATCATGAGCGGCACCATTACCGACGGCGGCTGGGACCAGGCCCACTACGAGTCCCTCAAGCGCGCCGTCGAGTCCCACGACGGCTGGGAGATGCTCGAGCCCAAGGAGAACGTCGCCTCCGCTGACAACGCCAGCGCCGCCGAGACCTACGTTGACCAGGACGTCGACCTCATCGTCGGCAACGGCAACCAGTTCGCCTCCTCCTGGGCCGAGGTCGTCTCCGATGCCGCCGACAGCCACCCCAACGTCCACTTCCTCATCACCAACACCAACCCCGAGAACGAGCTCACCGACTACGAGAACACCGACAACGTCGAGACCGTTCTTCCCGACTTCGTCCAGCTCGGCTCGCTCGCTGGCGTCATCGCCGGTCTCATGACCAAGACCAAGTCCATCGGTTTCATCGGCGGCATGAAGCTCCCCTCCACGCTCAACAAGTACTCCGCCTACCTCGCGGCCGCCCAGAAGATGGACTCCTCCATCCAGGGCCAGTACAACTTCGAGGCCGGCTTCTCCGACGCCGCCAAGGGCACCCAGCTCACCGAGCAGTGGATCAACTCCAACAACGTCGACGTCATGTGGGGCGACGCCTCCGCAGTCGATAACGGCGCCCGCCAGGCCCTCGAGGCCGCCGGTGCCGATACCCACTTCGACATCTCCCAGCCCATCGACATCCTCGGCGACTCCCAGCCCACGGTCATTGCCTCCACGGTGACCGACTGGAAGATCGACCAGGCCATGGACGAGATCGAGGAGGGCACCTTCGGCGGCGGCAAGTCCATCACCGCCAACATGGAGAACGGCGGCGTGTCCCTCGGCAAGTTCTCCGACAAGATCGCGTCCGACGTCCAGGACAAGATCAACGAGTACGCCGAGCAGATCGCTGCCGGCACCTTCCTGACCGACGCCGAGGTCGAGGCCGTCAAGGCCACCCTCTAATCGGGCAGCCGCATAGGCAAACTAGCTAGCTAGTAGGGGAGCCGGGGCAATCGCCTCGGCTCCCTTTGCGTTATCAAAGCGTTGGAGTTGGCAATAAACAACGCCCAGCTCAGAGGGGTCGTTTCGTTTTGTGCGGATTGCCGCCCACCCTATGTCTGCGGCCGCTCGCCGCCGCGGGGGCCGGGCGAAGGTAACGCAGGAATAACATTTTGTTTGCAAGGCAGACTTCCGTTTAGGGAATGCTAAGGGAGAGCTGCTGCCAGGGTGCTTAAGGACCATTTGGTGCCGTCGCGCCCTTCGTTTGGGCCGTGTGCCCACAAGCGCTGGCAAAGGGGAGCCAGCGCTTCTCCATGCATAAGGAGGACGTCATGGAAAGTCTCAGGGAGGTCGGAAGGCCGGTCCCGAGGGTTGACGCCTATGACAAGGTCACGGGGAGGGCCAAGTTCACCGACGACCTTTGCCCCAAGCCCTGCCTCGAGGCAAAGATCGTCCACTCCACCATCGGCAACGGCCGCGTCATCTCCATCGACACGTCCGAGGCCCTGAAGGTCGAGGGCGTCGTTGCCATCTATACCTGCTTTGACGTGCCGGACATCTGCTATCCGGTGGCGGGCCACCCGTGGTACGCGGACTCCGCCGCAAGCCACCGCGACCAGGCCGATCGCAAGCTGCTCGATGACCGCGTGCGCATCTACGGCGACAACATCGCCGTGGTGGTGGGCGAGGACACCGTCGCCTGTGACCGCGCCATCCCGCTCGTGAAGGTCGAGTACGAGGAGTACCCGGTGGTCTATGACCCCATCGAGTCCCTCAAGGGCACCAATCCTCCCGTGCAGGAGCGCAAGCCCGACAACCTCGTCACCCACACCTGCGCCATCACGCCCGAGGACAAGCTCCACGAGGCAGGCTACAACACGGTCGAGGAGGCCCTGAAAGACCCGGCCTACCACCAGGTCTCCATCCACTGCGAGAGCCGCGAGCAGAGCCAGGTCCACATCGAGACCTGCGTCTCGTACTGCTACATGGAGGGCCACAAGATCGTCTGCGTCTCCTCCACGCAGATCCCGCATGTGGTGCGCCGCGTCATCGGCCAGGCCCTCGGCATCCCCTGGGGCGACGTCCGCGTCATCAAGCCCTACATCGGCGGCGGCTTCGGCACCAAGCAAGACGTCCACTACGAGCCGCTCAACGCCTGGGTCTGCAAGCAGCTTGGCGGTCGCTGCGTCAAGCTCGAGCTCTCGCGCGAGGAGCTGTTCTGGGACACCTCGGGCCGCCAGCCCAAGAGCTTTGACGTGCGCTGCTCCTACGGCGACGACATGAAGCTGCATGCCCGCTCCATCGTGGCCTACTCCAACACCGGCGGCTACGTCCACCACGGCCACGCCCTCGTGCTGAACTCGGTCAACTCCTTCCGCTGGCTCTACCACACCAACGAGGTCGCCACCCGCAGCGAGGCCTTCACCGTCCACACCAACGGCCCGCACACAGGCGCCATGCGCGCCTACGGCGTGCCCGAGGGCAACTGGGCGGCCGAGTGCCTTATGGGCGACATCGCCTACGACAACGGCTGGGACGGCGTGGAGTTCCGCCTCAAGAACGTCTACACCGACGCCTTCGTTGACGAGTTCACGCCCGGCGGCGTCGTTGCGGCCCACACCTGCGCCATCCCCGAGTGCGTGGAGAAGGGCAAGGAGTACATCGAGTGGGACAAGAAGCGCGCCGAGTACGCCAACGAGACTGGTCCCATCCGACATGGCGTGGGCGTGGCCTTCTTCGTGTACAAGACCGCCGTCGCCCCCTTCGCGCTGGAGACCGCAACCGCCCAGGTGACGCTCAACCAGGACGGCACCGTGCAGCTGCAGATGGGTGCCACCGAGATAGGACAAGGAGCCGACACGGTCTTCTCGCAGATGGCCGCCGAGGCCATCGGTGTCGACACCGAGGACGTCCACATCGTGAGCTTCCAGGACACCGACGTCACCCCGTATGATTCGGGCGCCTACGCCTCGCGCCAGACCTACGTCTCGGGCACGGCCGTGAAGAGGGCCGGGGAGGTTCTGCACCAAAAGATCCTGGACTACGCACGCTACCTCTCGCCCGACGCCCCCGGCGAGCTCGAGCTTCATGACCACGCCATCTGGGACGGCGAGGGCAACAAGGTCTGGGACCTGCCGGCACTTGCCCTTGAGGCCTACTACAACCTGGACGCCGCCAACCAGCTCAGCGCCCACGAGTCCATCAACGTGCACACCAACGCCATCGCCGGCGGCTGCACCTTCGCAGACGTCACGGTGGACATGCCGCTCGGCCAGGTCACGGTGAACAAGATCATCAACGTGCAGGACTCCGGCCGCCTCATCAACCCCAAGCTCGTGGAGCAGCAGATCCACGGCGGCATGGCGCAGGGCATTGGCTACGGCCTGTTCGAGGAGCTGCAGATCGACCCCAAGACGGCCCGTGTGCTCAACCCCACGCTGCTCGACTACAAGATTCCCACCACCATGGACCTACCCGACCTCAAGGCCGACTTTGTGGAGAAGCCCGACCCCACCGGCCCCTACGGCAACAAGGCCGTGGGCGAGACGCCGGCCATCTCGCCTGCCGGCGCCATCCGCGACGCCATCCTCAACGCCACGGGCGTCAAGTTCTACGTCGAGCCCATGACGCCGCAGCGTCTGTTCGAGGGCTTCAAGGAAGCGGGGCTGATCTAGATGTACGACATCGAATACCTCCACGAGGCCACGAGCGTGGCCGACGCCTGCGAGGCCCTGGCGGCAGACCCCGACGCCGAGGTCATCGCCGGCGGCACCGACGTGCTCGTCAAGCTGCGCGAGGGCAAGGGGGCGCCGGCGCACCTCGTCTCCATCCACGGGCTTCACGACGAGCTCGACGGCGTGACGCTCGCAGACGACGGCACGGTGGAGATCGGCCCCATCACCTGGTTCCACCACGTCACGACCTCGCCCGTCATCCAGGCCACCGTGCCCACGCTGGGCGAGGCCTGCGACACGCCCGGCGGCCCGCAGCTGCGCGTCTCGGGCACCATCGGCGGCAACGTCTGCACCGCCGCCACCTCGGCAGACTCGGCTTCCACGCTCTTTGCCTACGGCGCCCTGCTCGACCTGCAGAGCGTGCGCGGAACCCGCACCCTGCCTATCGAGGAGTGGTACGCGGGCCCGGGCCGCTGCCACCGCGAGCGCGACGAGGTGCTCGTGAAGATTCGCATCCCGAAGAGCCACTACGAGGGCTTTACCGGCTACTACTTCAAGTACGGCAAGCGCCGCGCGCTGGAGATCACGACCATGGGCTGCTGCTGTTTGGTGAAGCTTGCGAGTGACAAGCGCACCATCGATGACATCCGCCTCGCCTTTGGCGTGGCCGGCCCCACGCCCATGAGGGCGCTCGCCGCCGAGGACGCCGTGCGCGGCACCGACGTGGCCGAGGCCGTGGAGCGCATCGGCGAGCTGGCCTGCGCCTGCACCAACCCGCGCGACTCCTGGCGTGCGAGCAAGGACTTCCGCATCCAGCTCATCAAGGAGATGTCCAAGCGCTCCCTTACCTATGCGGCGCGCAGGGGAGGGGCTGATATCTAATGGATATGAGGATTCTTACGTGCACCGTCAACGGCAAGCGCGTGCAGGTTGGCTATGACCCGCGCGAGAGCCTGCTCGACACCCTGCGCAACCGCCTTGGCCTCACGAGCGTGAAGCGCGGCTGCGAGGTGGGCGAGTGCGGCGCCTGCACCGTTCTCATCGACGGCGTGGCCACCGACACCTGCCTCTACCTTACCGAATGGGCGCAGGGCAAAGACATCCTCACCGTCGAGGGCCTGCAGGCCCCGGACGGCACGCTCAACCCCGTTCAGCAGGCATTTATTGACGAGTTTGCCGTGCAGTGCGGCTTCTGCATCCCCGGCATCATCATGAGCGCCATGGAGATGATCAACTCGGGCAAGACCTTCACCCGCGATGAGATTCGCAAGAACCTCTCCGGCCACCTCTGCCGCTGCACCGGCTACGAGAATGTCATCAACGGCGTCGAGAAGGCCATCGAGATCGTCCATTCGTCTTGCGGGGAATAGGGCTGCCGTTCTTACCTTTTACCGTTCTGCCAAGTCCTAGACCATGTTTTGCGAACGTCCTCGCTCGCCTGAGCTAGCGGCTTCAATTGCCTGGCTGCTGCGGAATGTTTGCTGCGACATGGTCTAGGACCCCTTTGGGTTGATGGCTGAAAGTTCTTTCTTCCCGCCGGGGCTGGGACTATGCCTTGCAAACGTCCTCGCTCACCTGCATTTGAGGGCTCCGTTCGCCTAGCTGCTGCGGAATGCTTGCTACGGCATAGTCCCAGCCCCTATGGCTCGGGGCATGCCTCGTGCGTGAACTAAACGTCAAAGATTGGGGTGCCGCCCTTGCGGGGTGGCGCCTCTCGTATATCATCGGGCATTGAAAAATCCGTCTGAGAGGTTCGCAATGCTCAACATGATCAAGGCCACCGAGGCCAAGGCCTTGGCCGACGAGGCCCGTCCCGACCGTGAGACCGCTGCGGCCGACACGCTTTCCAATAGCGCCATCACCTGGGCCATCCGCAACTGCACGGGTCGCACCGACTCGCGCATCCGCACCTACTCGCGCTTTGGGCGCTACCAGCTCTCCGTGAAGTTCGCCCCCGGCTCCGAGGACGGCTTTGGCGAGGGCAACTCCTTCTACAACGACCTGGTTGGCAACAGCAACACCGACGTTGCCGACGCCATCTGCGACATCATCTACGGCCGCGACCAGGACCTCATCTCGCCCATCCAGACGGCCCGCCTGCTCAACACCTATGCCGCCCAGCTCGCCAAGTTCGTGAACGACCTCACACGCCTGGGCTACGACGTGCGCGTGGGCGATGGTCCCGAGCAGGGCAACGGCAAGATGGACGGCAACACCATCATCATCAGCTGGAAGAATCCGGTTGAGTAGCTGCCTTGCCGCCTAAGCCTGCCTGCCGCTTGTGCCTGGTCGGCTTGCCTCATGCACCGCCATAATCAAACGCCCGCCCGGAATTTGCATCCGGGCGGGCGTTTGTTTGTCGGGGGGGGGAGCATGAACTGCTCATGCCCTTCTTTGCCGCGAGTCCGTCTTCGCGGATGCGGCACGTGCCCGCGGTATTACGCCTCCAGCTCGGCGACGGCGGCCTTGAGCTCGTCGGCGCGGTTGGTGGCCTCCCAGGTGAAGTCGGGGTCCTTGCGACCGAAGTGGCCGTAGGCCGCCGTCTTCTGGAAGATGGGACGGCGCAGGTCGAGGTCGGCGATTATGGCGCCGGGACGCAGGTCGAAGACCTTCTTCACGGCCGACTCGATGACACGGTCGCTCACGGCGCCGGTGCCCTTGGTGTCAACCAGGACGGAGAGCGGGTGCGCCACGCCGATGGCGTAGGCTAGCTGCACCTCGCACTTGTGCGCGAGGCCGGCGGCCACGATGTTCTTGGCGACCCAGCGCGCGGCGTAGGCGGCCGAGCGGTCAACCTTGGTGCAGTCCTTGCCCGAGAAGGCGCCGCCGCCGTGGCGGCCCATGCCGCCGTAGGTGTCGACGATGATCT
>CAVJWS010000023.1:11014-25757 GCA_963653485.1 Prevotella sp. CAG:279 | reverse complement strand
ACGTCGGCCAGGATGCGGGCGGGCTTCATGGGGAAGGAGGCGTCGGCGGCGCGCTCGGCGTACTCGGCGTGCAGGCGCTCGCCCACGGCCAGCATCTCGGTGGGCTCGCCTTCGCGGTGAGCCGTGCGCAGGATCTGGTAGATGCTGTCGGAGATGTCGCCCGTCACCTCGACGTCGGGCTCGTAGAGCTGGTTGACGTCGGCCGGCAGACCCGAGATGTTCACGATCTTCATGGGGTGGGTGTGCCACTTCTTGGGCGCGCACTCAACCAGGTCGTAGCCCACGCCGATGACGAGGTCGGCCATGTCGAAGGCGTCGATGATGAAGTCGTGCTGGGGGATGCCCACCACGCCCATGCGGTACTTGTTGTCGCAGGGGATGATGCCCTTGCCCATCATGGTCTGCACCACCGGGATGTGGAGGCGCTCGGCCATGGAGCGCACGGCCTCGGCGGCGTTGCCGCGCACCGCGCCCGCGCCGGCCAGGATGACGGGGTTCTTGGCCTCGGAGATGAGGCGGGCCGCCTCGATAACGCTGGCCGGGTCGGCGTAGAGGGCGGGGGCCTGCTGGCGGCGAAGCGGGCTGGCCGTGCTCGGCATGTGGGCGATGTTCTTTGGCAGGTCGATGTGGGTGGCGCCGGGCTTGGAGGCCTCGGCGTACTTGAAGGCCAGACGGCAGATCTCGGCCACGGTGTCGGGGCGCATCACCACCTTGGAGCGCTTGGTGATGGGCTTGAACATGGCGCTGAGGTCGAGGTACTGGTGGCTCGTGAGCTGCATCTGCTCGGTAGAGACCTGCCCCGTGATGGCCACGAGCGGCGCGCCGTCCAGAAAGGCGTCGGCCACGCCGGTGACGAGGTTGGTGGCGCCGGGTCCAAGGGTGGCCAGGCACACGCCGGCGTGCCCGGTGAGGCGGCCGTAGACGTCGGCCATGAAGGCCGCGCCCTGCTCGTGGCGCGTGGGGATGAAGCGGATGCCAGCCTCCTTGATGGCGAACATGAGGTCGAGGTTCTCCTCGCCCGGAATGCCAAAGATGACGTCGACCCCCTCGGCCTTGAGGCAGTCTACCAGCACCTCCGCCGTGGTCTTCTGATGCTTTGCGAGCTCGGTCCCTGCGCTCATATGTCCCCCTCGGTTGCGTTTGCCCCGCCCAGTATGAAGGGACGCGGCGCAGGCCGGCCAACGATTAACGAAGGCGATACATGTTCGACGGATGCAAGGCGAGAAACGGCGCGCGGCCGGGCGCAGTCGGGCGCGCGGCCGGGCGCACGGGCCACATGGCCAGAGCGGGGCGCCGACGGCCAGGGTCGGCGCCGGCGGCTCATTTCGCCCGTATTGCACCCCATAGCTAAAACTTGGGTGCAATGACCGCAAGCGCGTGGAATGCGGCGCGAGCGGCGCTAGTGCAGCAGAGGGTTGTCGAGGTGGAGCTCGGGGCGTGGGGCGCGGCTGGGGGCGCAGGCCTCGGGCGCATGGGCCACGAGCTCGCAAGACACGGGCCGCAGCTCCCATGCGCTTGCGACCTCGGCTTCCGGACGCCCGTCCCTGGCGCGCTCGAGTGCTGCCGAGAATACGGGCCCCACGATGTCGCAGCGCCACGCCCGGGCCACGACGTGCTCCCAGCCGTCTTCGCGAGGCATCCAAAGCTCAACGGGTTCGTCAAACCACAGCGCACGCGCAAGGCCCGCGCCCAGGTCGCTGCGGTCCTCGGGGACGGACAGCACGAGCGTCTCGCTCGGCACGCCCTCCCCGGATACGCCGAGCTCGGACGCCGTGGCCACGCGAGCGGCAATCGCATGCGAGGTTCCGGATACGCGCACGCGGCCCATGTCGGGCCCCAACGCCGTGGCACCGGCCTCCCATGGGGCGCCAGCGGGCTCGCCCTGGCGCGCCATGCCCTGCCACACGGCCAGGTCGCAGCGCTCGAGGTCGGAGTCCGGGTGGTTGCCGCACGCCTTGTAGTCGTCCTCAAAGGCGGCGAGGCCGTGGCGGGCGCGCACGGCGTGGAATTCGCGCGCGAGGCGCACGTAGTAGTCAATCGCAGGCATGGGGCGCCAGCCGAGGACCGCGCGGCGGTGAGGTCGCCAGATGACGGAGAGGCACGTGACGCCCCGCTCGGCAAACCACTCGCAGGCCTCGACGTTGCGGGCAAGTGCCTCGTCGACGCTCGCCACGGCGCCGTCCCCGGCAAGCTCGGCGCCGCCCACGAGCTGGGTGTAGACGTTGCCGCGGCCAAGCACGCCCACGGCGTCCGCCGTGCGGCGCAGCCATTCGTCGTATCCCACGTGGGCTTGCTTGCCAGGGGAGAGCCGATTGAACTGGTCGGCACCCCACACCTCGAGGTTTGGGCTGTACGAGGTCACGCCCGTCTCGGAGACGATGCGCGCGAGGGCGTCAGCGTCGTAGGCGGGGGCCATGAGCTGGCAGGCAAAGCGGCCGGGGAAGGTCTCGCCCATGGCCTGGAGCGCCGCCACGTAGCGAGCCTGCTCGCGCGAGAAGGGCGGTTCGCCGTCCATGTCGGAGCCGCCGGAGATATAGAGCTGCGAGTAGCGGCCCGGCTCGGCGAGGGCCGCGCGCACGACCTCGGCGATCTCTGCGCAACAAACCTCCGGGTCCTGCCCACGGCGCGTGAACAGCGCGCAGAAGCGGCATTGCTTGCCCTCGCGCCAGAACTCGCAGCGGCGGTACGCCGTGAGGATGAGCTTCTGGGCGCGGACGTCCGCGAGCGCGTCGGCAGGCGTTCCCAAGCTCGTCTCGAAGTCATAGAGCGTGGGCCGCGGCGTGAAGCCGATGACGTCGACGAGGCCCTCGCGGGCGCCTCCCGGCGCCGCGTCGCCGTCGGCCGCGATGGGGCCTGCAGCGGGCTCGCGGAGCGTGAACTCGCCCGCACGCTCGTCATAGTCGATGACGTAGGGGTCGTCGTAGGTCTCGCCCCAGTTTATGTAGACGTAGGTGGCGTCTCTCAGCAGCACGCCGCCCGGCATGACGTTTGCCCGCTCGCGCCCTGGCGCGCGGCCCGTGAACGCGATCTCGAACGGCTCGGCCGAGGCAAAGCGGTAGTCAAGGGCCTGCAGGCGCGCGAGGGCGCGCTCGGCCAGGCGGGCGCCATGCCACACCATCGATATCTTGAGCAGCACGAACGGCGACATGTCAGGGTACTCGGCACGCAGCCGGCGCAGCTCCCGCGTCTTTGTCTGGCTCACAACAAGCCCCTCCCTACGGCAACGAACGGTCCCGCCCCGGCGCTAGCGAACGACGATCAGCGCCACGGCGATGGCGGCGTTGAGGCCTATGGCAAACACCACGTCACGCGCGCGCAGGGGCACCTCGAAGGCGCAGCGGCGCTCACGCCCGTCCTCGAACCCGCGCGACTCCATGGCCATGGCCAGGCTCTCGGAGCGCTCGAGGGCATGCGCGAGCATCGGGATGACGCGGCGCGGCGAGAGCGGCCCCACGCGCACGCCGCGCACGCGCAGGGCAAGGCCAACCTCGCCGTACTCGTCGCGCACCACAGGGAAGAAGTGGTAGGCCGCGAGCACGCCGTAGGCGAACTTGGGCGGCAGGCGGAACTGCTGCATGAGGCTCATGACCAGCTCAAAGGCGTCGCTCGTGAAGGCAAACGCCAGGCCCAGCCCGCCGTAGGCCATGACGCGGCTCGCGAGCTGGGCGGCCGTGGTCCAGTCGCTTGCAAACAGCGTGCGCTGGCCAAAGGCGTCGGCCTCGATGGCGGCGCTCGCGTTACCACCCGAGCCGTACATGAGACCCATGAAGAACAGCGCCGCGGCCGTGATGGCAAACGGCAGCATCGCAAGCGCGAGCCCCTTGCGGTTCGTGCCGGGCGAGACGACCGTGGCCACGAACGCGATGGCGAACACCGCCAGGTTCACGCGGGTGTTGAAGGTCACGGACAGGATGAGCGACGCCACGATGAGCGCCGCGAGCTTCACGCCGGGGTTCAGGCTCCTCATGACGCAACCTCCCATGCGGGCTCGCGCCGGGCGCGGGCGTAGTCATCGAACTCGCAAGCGTCCAGCGGCCTTACGCGGCCGCCTTCCACGAGCAGCACCTGGTTGGCGACGGCGCGTGCGAGCACGAGGTCGTGCGTGGCCATGACGACGGTGAGCCCGGCCGCCACGCGGCCCATGAGCATGTCGAGCATGGCACGCGTCGAACGCTCGTCCTGGGCGTAGGTGGGCTCGTCGAGCAACAGGACGCCCGCGTTGCCGGCCAGCATGGAAAGCATGGCGAGCCTGCGCTGCTGGCCCTGGCTTATCTCGTAGGGCGAGCGCTCCCCCAGGCCGCCAAGGCCAAACTCCTCGAGAAGCGCCGGCACCTTGGCCGCAAGCTCCTCTTCGGCCGCGCCGGGGTTAGCGGCGCGCAGCGTCACGAAGACCTCCTCGCTCACCGTGAGGGCGAGGAACTGCAGGCGCGGGTTCTGGAACACGAGGCCCACCTGCCCGGAAACCCCAAGCTCGCCGGCCGTCTCGCACGCGCCGGCGACGGCGTGGAGCAGCGTGGACTTGCCGCTGCCGCACTCGCCCACCAAGGCGCACACGCTGCCGCGGGGCACGTCAAACGACACGTCCCCGAGCACGCGCGTAGCATGCCTGCGCCTGCCGTAGCCGCAGGAGAGGCCCTTTGCCCGTACGGCAATCGGGGCGTCTTGCGCCACGGCGACGGGCGCGTAGCCGCAGGCCCACTCCTCGTCAAAGAACAGCCCGGCGGCGCGCATCTCGTCCTCGTGCGAGGCAAGCTCGCGCGGCGCGAAGGACGAGGCGTCCAGGCTGCCGGAGCCGCACATGAGCACCACGCGGCTCGCAAAGGGCAGCCACCAGCCCGCACGGTGGTCCACGACGACGAGCGTCACGCCCATCTCGGCGTTGAGGCGGGCGAGCTCGGAGACGACCGAGGCGCACGAGGCCGGGTCGAGGTTGGCGAGCGGCTCGTCCAGCACGAGGGTGCGGGCGCCGCAGGCAAGCGCCGTGCACAGCGCCAGCTTCTGCTTGGTGCCGCCGGAGAGACGGCCGACGCGCTCGTGCGCGCGCCCCTGAAGCCCCACGAGGGCAAGGAGCTCCTGGCAGCGGGCCTGCAGGTCACCGGGCCAGTTGACGTTCTCGAGCGCGAAGAGCACCTCTCGCTCCACCGTGTCCATGCAGAACTGGTTGTCCGGGTTCTGGAACAGGATGGAGACCTCGCGGCTGCGCTCGCAGGGGCCCATCTCGGCCACGTCGCGCCCGCCCGCGCGCACCGTGCCGGAAAGCTCGCCCGCATAGGCGGGGTAGAGGCCGGCGAGGCAAAGCGCGAGCGTCGACTTGCCCGAGCCGGAGGCGCCCATGACGAGGACGACCTCCCCCCGGCCGACGGTCAGGGAGAGGTCATCGAACACCGCAGGCGCGGCGTCGCCATATGAGAAGGTGAGGCCGCGCGCCTCGAGCGCGGGCGTGGCGTCGCCGCCGGCCACCTTGGCCACGGGGCAGGCCATGCCCATCCCGTCGGCGCTAGGCACGGTTGCGGCCGAGGGCATAGCCCTTGAGCAGGCCGGTCTTGGCAAGGCCGTCGCCGATGGCCTTGGAGCCAAGGCCGCAGAAGACCACGGAGCTCACGAGTCGCACGACGAAGAACAGCACGAGGATCGGCAGCGAGATGAGGCCGTAGCCGGAGCGGATGAAGCTCCACACGAAGCTGATGATGGTGCAGAACAGCGAGGCGAGCAGCATGTCCTTCGTCTCAAAGCTCTTGTAGCGGCCCGCCGCGAAGGCGAGCTCGGCGCCGGCGCCCTGGACAAGGCCGGTCACGATGACCATGGGGCCGTACATGTTGCCAAGCAGCACCTCGATGAGTGCGGCGATGACCTCGCTCACGAGGGCCACGCCCGGGCGCTGGATGATGTAGGCGGACAGGGTGGAGACCATGAACCAGATGCCGAACACGATCTCGTTGCCCATGGGGCCGATGCCCATGGGCGTGAACGCGGCCACCATGGCCGACGCGGCGTACACCGCAACGAGGTAGACCACGCCGAAGACGACGCACAGCATCGCCACGAAGATGATCTCTTGGAGCTTCCAGCCGCCCTTGGCGGCGTCGTTTCCGTTAGCCATTCCTTGCTTCTCCTCTCAGTGCGAGAAGGGTCGCTCCCCTCTCGCCATCGGTTGCCCTCGGCCCGCCAGCCAGGCGTGGGCGCCGGGCAAATCTATCCCGCGGCCCTACTCCACCGTGGGGCTGTTGACGTTGATGGTGAAGTGCACGACGTAGTGGCGCACGTCCTCGCGGGCCTCCATGAGCTCGCAGACCTCCTGGAGGTAGGCGAAGACGTCCTTGATGGAGCCCTCGATGCGCGTGGCGTAGTGGATGGTCGTGGGCTTGAGTCCACGGGTCTCGGCCAGGCGCCAGACGTCGGCGATGTCATCGATGTAGTCGCCCTTGCCGAGCGGGTAGAGGGCAAGCTTGCACAGGCAGGGCTGGTCGGCAGCCTCGACGATGGCGTGGTTGGGCGCCTCGCCTTCTGCACTGAGCACCGAGTCTCCGGAGACGTCGCCGGGGCAGCCCTTGGAGATCTGGCCCTCGATGGCCATGTGGACGCCCTCGGTCCACGAGCTGGCGAACAGCGCGCAGACGGCGTCCATCACGTAGGGCAGCTTGCCGCGGTAGACCGTGGACAGGGCGTCGGTCTCGGCCCAGACGCAAGAGGTGTCAACGCGCCCCAGTGCGCCCAGGATGATGTCGATGAACTTGTCGCACATGGGATACAGCGTGAAGCGGCAACCAGAAATAGGCAGGTCAGTGCCCCTACCGGCCCACGGAAGGTCGGGACGGTTGCAGCCCTCGCAGCAAGAATCGGCCATGTCTCTCCTCTCATCGGGCGCCAACGGCGCCACGTGGCGCGTCGCAAGAGATGAGAGGGTTGACCTGAGCGGACGTGGAACGCCGCAGCAAAAGTAGGCCGAGAAAACGGCATGCTTCCCTACGCTGGTCTTAGCCAGATCAGGTTCAAGGGGTTGGATAATCCTCTCAGCTCTTGCGAGCACCCCCAGCAATCATCGCGCCAGACGCGCGACCCCGTCATTGTAGCGTCCGCACCGGGCGCGTCAAGGAGGCGAGGCCGTGGGGCGTGGCGGCGCGCACGCGGCGCGAGCGGATGGCAAGAGAGACGTCGCCGGCGGCACGAGGGCAGGCCGGCGGGGACGAACCGACAGCGGAGCGGCGCGAAAGAAAACTGCGGCCGGGACGCAAAGGCTCCCGGCCGCCGTGAACGAACGCCCTAGCGCAGGACGAGCTTGGACTTGCGGGCGCGGACGAGGCAGGCCCCGGCACCGACGCGGCGCCACTCAAAGGTCTGGAACCAGCCGCCGAAGAGCTCGCGCAGCTCGGCCGCGGAGCGCACGCGGACGTCGCCCGCGCTCAGGTGCGGCATGAGCGCGTTCATGGCCGCGCGCAGCGGGGCCGGCGCCCAGTGGTCACCCACCAGCGCCACGCCGTCCTTGTCCAGCACGCGCCACACCTCAAAGGCAGCGCGCTTGGCGTCCGGCACGTGGTGGAGCACGTCGTTCATGATGACGGCGTCAAAGGCCCCTTCTGCAAAGGGCAGGCGCTCCGCCTCGGCGCAGAACAGGCGCACCGAGCCGCCCAGGCGCTCGCGGGCGCGATCGACCATGGCGGGCGAGATGTCCACGCCGGTCACACGGGCGCAGGGCAGTGCGCTGTTGACGAGGCTCGCCAGCGCGCCGGTGCCGCAACCCAGGTCCAGCACGCGGAAGCTGCGGCTGGGGTTGCCCGCCGCGTCCACGTTGCCCTCGCGGCGCATGCGGCACAGCCACTCCTGGTACACCCCGGCAAGCTCCCACAGCACGTGGCGGTAGAGCTCGCGCGAGTGGCGGCCCGCACGGGCGCGGTCAAAGTTGCGGGCCTTGGCGTCAAAGCTGCGCCTGCTCGCGACCTTGCGCTCAAGCGCCTTCTCCATCGGCATCTCCATGTTCTCTCCCCTTTGCTTCGCAGCCTGCGAGCTGCTGATCGTTTGCCTGCGTTTACTTATTGAACGTTGTTCAATATCTCGATATGAAAAAGCGCCCTAGCCCTCGGCGGCATCACCACCGGCCTTGTTAAACGGGGCATCCTTGGGCGCGTCCGGCGCGGCATCATCGGGCGCCGTACCACCGGCAGGACCAACGGAATTGGTCGGGGCGCCTTCGGGCTTCTCGGCGTCCGGCTCCGCAGCAGCGGATGGCTCTCCCCCATCATCGCAAGCCGAACCGGCCTCCTGCGCCCCAGTCGTGCCAGCCGCAACGGTCTGGCTCTCGAGCAGGATCTCGACGTACTCGCGGATGAGCTCCATGCGCTCGGAGGCGCGGGCGTCGTGGGCGCTCATGAGGTTCATCTGACCGTGGATGATGAAGTCCACCAGGGTCTCGCTCTCGCGGACCTCCATCCCCCGCTTGCGGGCGTCGCGGCGGATGGCCGCGAGCACATGCGGGTAGAGGCGCTTGCACAGGGCAAACGAGAGGTGGTCGTGGAACATCCGGTTGCCGGCCGCATGGAAGAAGGCGTGGTAGCGCTGGCTCTGCTCGTCGGCCGCCTGAGAAAAGAGCACGTCGAGCTTGCGGGAAAGCTCCACGTCCGGGTCGTCGAGCACGCAGATGAGCTCGCGGGAGCACTCCACCACGTAGGCGTCGAAGGCGGCGTTGAAGAGGTTCTGCTTGGAATCGAAGTAGTGGTAGACGAGGCCGGGCGTGATGTTTGCGGCGCGCGCAATGTCACGCATGGAGACCGCGTCGTAGCCTCGCGTGGTGAACAGGCCCATCGCCACGTCCAGAATCTCCTGGCGGCGCTCTTCGGGCTGCTTGACCGTACGCGGCATGTGACCTCCCCAGGTAAGCCTCGTCTTACTATTGACGCTTGTTCAATAAGAAGTCTATAGCGGGGCTACAGGCTGCGCAACACCAAAAACAAGACGGGCCAAAACCGCCCGCGGGCGGCGCCTAGGCCACGTGGTTGCGCAGGGGCTCGCCGGCGCGCAGGTGGCGCAGGTTCTGCGCGGCGATGGCGCAGACGTTGCCCAGCACGGCGGCGAGGTGGAAGCCGCCGGAGACGTGCGGGGTGAGGAAGAGGTTGGGGGCGTCCCACAGCGGGCTGCCCTCCCCAAGCGGCTCGGGCACCATGACGTCGAGCGCGGCACCCGCAAGCTGGCCGCAGGCAAGGGCCGCCACCAGGTCTTCGTTGACCACGAGATCCCCCCTGCCGCCATTGGCGAAGTAGGCGCCACGGCGCATGGCGGCAAAGAAGCCGGCGTTGGCAAGGCCCTTGGTGGCCGGCGTGCTCGGCAGGAAGGAGACCACGGCGTCGGCCTGGCCCAAAAGCTCGCTCAGGCGCTCGATGGGCTCAACGCGCGCGAAGCCCTCCGGGGCCTGGCCGCCGTGGCGGTTCACGCCCGTGACCTCGGCGCCCATGGCCTGGCACAGGCAAGCGAAGTGGCTGCCGATGTCGCCGGTGCCCAGCACGAGCACCTTGGCGCCCACGAGCGTGGTGACCGGCCCCAGGTCTGCCCAGGTGTGGTCGCGCTGCAGGTCGCGGTAGCCCGGTAGGTTCTTCATGAGGCCGAGCAGCATGGCAAAGACGTGCTCGGAGACGGCCTGGCCGTAGGCGCCGATGGCCGAGCAGAGCGCCGCGCCCTCGGGCAGGGTGCCGGCCGCCACGTAGTTGTCGTAGCCGGCTGAGTTCAGCTGCAGCAGGCGCAGGTTGGCCGCAAGCGGCAGACGAGCCGGATCGAGGTTGCCCACGATGACATCGGCCGCGGCCACCTGCTCGTCGCTCACCTGGCCGGGAGCGCCCGTGCTCGCGGCGGCGTCAAAGTCGCTCGCATAGACGATCTGGGAGTTGGGCGCCGCCTCAGCCAGCTGGGCGCGCTGCGCCTCGGAAAACGGCAGCAGCACGAGGACGTTTTGCGGATCGGTGGCAGCAGGCGTAGTAAGCGACATGGGTCTCCAATCAGGTCGGTCTTGCGATACGGCCGGCCGCGCGCCAACAGCGCACGGGCCGGCCGTGGGGTCAATCATAGTGGACACTCCGAGCAGGGGTCAGGCGCGTGAGCCTATGCCCCACTCGGACGGGCGCTCGTATGCGCGGCACGCATGCGCGCGGCCATCCCCTCGCACACCACACGTGCAGCGGCGAATGCATCGCTTGGCCAGACGTTCACGCACGCGGCGCGCGCCCGCACGGCCATCGCCCCCTCGCACCACACGCAGCAGTGGCAGACGCATTGCTCTACCGGGCGCTCACGCACGCGGCACGCGTCCGCGCGGCTCCCTACCTGTCGCCGAAGGAGATGCCGAGCATCCTGGCTTCCTGCACGAGCTCGCCCTCGGGGTCAACGTACTTGAGCTTGCCAGCCACCTGCTCCAGCGGCACGCGGCACATCTTGCCGTTGACCTGGGCGATCATGTAGCCAAACTCGCCGGCCAGGGCGCCCTTGGCCGCCTCCACGCCGCACTGGGTGGCAAAGAGGCGGTCCTGCGGGTTGGGCGCGCCGCCGCGCTGGGTATGGCCGGGCACCGCCACGCGAATCTCATGGTCGATGCGCTTGGCGATCTCCTCGGCGATGTCGTAGGCCACGGAAGGCTGCACGCGAGCGGCCACCTTCTTCTTGTATTCCTTCTTCTTCATGGCCGCCTCCTCCTTGGAGATGGCGCCCTCGGCGACCACCACGATGGAGAAGCGACCGCCGTCGCGGTCGCGCTGCTCGATGGTGCGCACGACATTGTCCATGTCGTAGGGAATCTCGGGGATGAGGATGACGTCGGCGCCGCCGGCGATGCCCGCGTACAGCGGGATCCAGCCCACCTTGTGGCCCATGATCTCCACCACGAAGACGCGACGGTGGCTGTTGGCCGTGGTGTGGAGGTCGTCGATGCACTGGGTGGCGACGTCGATGGCGCTCGGGAAGCCAAAGGTCATGTCGGTGCCCCAGGTGTCGTTGTCAATCGTCTTGGGCAGGGCGATGACGTTGAGTCCCTCCTCGCGCAGGCGGTTGGCCGTCTTGGTGGAGCCGTTGCCGCCCAGCACGAACAGGCAGTCAAGCTTGAGCTTGCGGTAGTTCTTCACCATGGCGGGGACCTTCTCCACGCCGTCGGCCTCGGGCACGTCCAGCATCTTGAAGGGCGTGCGCGAGGTGCCCAGGATGGTGCCGCCCAGGGTGAGCAGGCCGGAGAAGTCGCCCCACTCCATCTTGCGGTAGCGGCCGTAGATGAGGCCCTGGTAGCCGTCCTCAAAGCCGTAGGCCTCGACCTTGTCGTCGCAGTTGCGCATGATGGTCTTGGCGATGGCGCGCATGGTGGCGTTGAGCGCCTGGCAGTCTCCGCCGCTGGTAAGAAGGCCGAATCTAAACATGGGGAGTCCCTCCTATCGTCACGTGGCCGTGCACGCGAGCCGCGGCCGGGGAGCGCCGCGGCAAAGTTACCGATGCCCCTAGTGTTGCACAAGCGCGCCCGTCCGGGGCGTAAACGTTTGTGCACAGGGGCCTACAGCAGCGAGCCGTTGCGGCGCACGAAGGCGCGGCGCGCGACGACCACGCAGACGAGGTAGGCCGCGAGCACCGCCACGAGCACCAGCGCAAAGACGGGCGGCAGCGCCACCAGGCCCAGGGCGTCCGCGGCAAAGGGCAGGTAGGGCAGCGCCGTCACGAAGACGCAGGCGGCGAGCGTGCCGAACAGCAGCGAGCGCGCCGGCGGGCACTTCAGCGGGGCCTCGGAGCGCAGCAGCTGCACCACCAGGGCCTGCGACCACATGCTCTCGATGAACCAGCCCGTCTGGAAGGCGGCCACGAACAGCGCCTCGGCCGAGGTGCCGGCCACCGCGTCCCAGGGGCCGCCGGCAACCGCCGGGCACACGAAGAGCCACAGCACCGCAAAGGTCACGAGGTCAAACAGGGTGCTCACAGGTCCCAAGCGCAGCATGAACGAGGTGACCGAGCGGCTGTTCCACCCGCCCGGGGCCGCCAGGACCGTGCCGTCAACCCTGTCCCAGGGAAGCGCGGTGAGCGAGAGGTCGCTCACCAGGCCCAGCAGCAGAAGCTGCACCGTTCCCATGGGCAGGAACGGCAGCGCCAGGCTCGCCACCAGCACGGAAAGCGCGTTGCCGAAGTTGGAGGAGCAGGTGAGCTTCACGTACTTGGTGGCGTTGCCGCGGGCGCGGCGTCCCGTACGGATGCCGCGGGCGAGCACCATGAGGTCCTTCTTGAGCAGGATGACGCCGGCACTCTCCTTGGCCACGTCAACCGCCGTGTCCACCGAGATGCCCACGTCGGCCGCGCGCATGGCCGCCGCGTCGTTGATGCCGTCGCCCATGAAGCCCACGGCGCGCCCGGCCTGTTCGCGCAGGACGCGCACCACGCGCTCCTTCTGCAGCGGGGAGAGCCTCGCCAAAAGGCCCGTCTCGTTCGCACGGCGCGCGAGCTCGGCGTCGCTCAGGGCATCAATCTGGCTTCCGAGCAGCGGGTTTTCGGCATTCACGCCCACCTTGGCGCAGACGGCCGCGGCCACGCGCTCGTTGTCGCCGGTGAGCACCTTCACGCCCACGCCCAGCTCGCCCAGGCGCTCGATGGCCGCCGCGGCGCTCGCCTTGGGCGGGTCGAGGAAGGCCAGGTAGCCCACGAGCACCATGTCGCGCTCGTCGTCGGCGCAGAGCTGGCCCACGCCGCGCGGCTCGTCCTTGCGGGCCACCGCCACCACGCGCAGGCCCGCGTCGCCCAGCTCGTCGGCCTTCTCGCGCACCAGCCCGGAGAGCTCGTCGGTGAGGGGACGCACCTCTCCCCCAACCGCCACGAAGGAGCAGCAGCCCAGGGTCTCCTCCACGGCGCCCTTGGTGATCATCCAGCTCTTGCCGTCGTCGTCGCCCACGACCACGCTCATGCGGCGGCGCTCGAAGTCAAAGGGCAGCTCGTCGAGCATGAACAGGTCACGGTCCAGGTCCTCGCTAGCGCCCAGCTCGCCGGCGCGCTCGATCACGGCGCGGTCGATGAGGTTGGGGAGGCCGGTCTGGAAGCTGCTGTTCACGTAGGCGTGGCGCAGCACCTCGAGGTCCTCGACGCCCATGGGGTTGAGGTGGCGCTCGAGCACAACGCGGTCCTCGGTGAGGGTGCCGGTCTTGTCGCAGCACAGAACGTCGATGGAGCCCAGGTTCTGGATGCTCGAGAGCTCCTTGACCACCACGTCCTCGCCACGCAGCTCGGCCGCCCCGCGAGAGAGGCAGGTCGTCACGATGACGGGCAGCATCTGCGGCGTGATGCCCACGGCGATGGAGATGGAGAAGAGCAGGGCGTCGAGCCAGTTGCCCTTGGTGAGGCCGCAGGCGACGAAGACGACGGGGCACATCGCGAGCATGAAGGCCACGAGCACGCGCGAGACCGAGCTCACGCCCTCGTCGAAGGCGGTCTTGGTCTCGATGGCGCCGAGGCGCTTGGCCATGCGGCCGAGGTAGGTCTGCTGGCCGGTGGCCACGGCCACGGCCACCGCCGAGCCGCTCTGCACCGTGGTGCCCGAGAAGACGATGCAGCCGCAGTCCTGCAGGGAGAGCGGGGCGCCTCCCTCGCGCACGGTCGCGGCCGAGGTCTTCTCCTGGGGCTCGGACTCGCCGGTGAGGGCGGCCTGGTTGACGAAGAGGTCCTTGGCCGAGACGATGCGCAGGTCGGCGGGCACGAGGTCGCCGGCGGAGAGGCGGATGATGTCGCCGGGGACGACGTCTGCCATCGGCAGCTCGAGGCCCGCCCCGCCGCTGCCGTCGGCCAGGCGCAAGATGCGGCAGGTGGTGCTCACCAGCTCGCGCAGGGCGTCGGCCGCGCCCTCGCCGCGCGACTCCTGGGCGAATGCGAGCGAGCCCGAGACGATCACCATGATGGCAATGAGGACGGCGGTGGAGGGGTCGGCCTCGCCGGGGGCGGCGAGGTAGACGTTGGTGTAGAGCGAGATGGCTGCGAGCGCCATGAGGATGAGCGTGAACGGGCTCACGAAGGCCGAGGCCAGGCGCTGCAGCATCGTGCGCCTGGCGCCCTGCTCGAGCACGTTGGGGCCGGCAAGCTCCCCGGAGGCGGTTGCGATGTCGGGGGCCAGGCCGTGCAGGCTGCTTCCCAGCTGGATGAGCGTGCCCTCGGCGGAGTGGGTCGCGGCAAAGGTGATGAGCTCGCCGAGCTCGCTGGTTGCGGAGCCGTTGGCGAGGTTTGCGCGGCGCGCGGCGCGCAGCGCGTTCTTGAGTGCGGTGGTCTTCTTTGACATGGCACACCTTCAATCCTTAGACGGGGCTCGGCACAAGGTGCCGACGGATGGGATTTGGGCGTGCCCACGAACGGCATGGGCGCAGGCCAAAAGCGAAGGCAATCATGCCTTCAGGCTCTTTGCTCGAATACGCAAGCGGGTTGTTGGGACAGCTCTTTCTGCGGCCTACGGAGAAACCTAGGCGAGAAGGGCCAAACAAGCGGACGGTGCCGATTCGTGGGCGCTGGTACTATGACTGCCTTCCATGCGGCACCTCCTCACAACGCGGCGCAACGGCGCCAAGATGGCGGGGCGTCATGGCCCAAACCGGGCCCGCCCCAACTGACCGCCCGTAGTATGTCTACCCACCAGGCGGGTGTCAACCAATCTCATAGGGCCAAGACATATCCCTTACAAACGGCCTAGCCCTTGCGGCGGGAAAAGAGCTCGCTGACGCGCTCGCGGAGGTTGGCGCGCTTGATGACGTTGTCGTAGCGCTTGAAG
>CAVJWS010000023.1:0-10675 GCA_963653485.1 Prevotella sp. CAG:279 | reverse complement strand
GCCGCGCCCTCCTTCACCGGCTCGGGGATGACGTCGAGCATGCGATCGGACGCCTCGCCCATGGACTCGTCGAGCCGCAGCGCCATCTGGGTGCGCAGGCTCTCGAGCTGGGCGGAGAGCCTGCGCCAGCTGGCCATCGCAAAGACGAGGTCGGCCACAAGGACCAGGCAAAGCACGCTGGCCACGGCGCACAGCGCAAGCCCGGAGAAGTTGGAGAGCCCGCCCAAGATGGCCGGCTCGACCAGGCGGCAGATTGCCACAGCCCCGGCGCCGAACAGCACAAATCCGTAGAGGCAGACGCGTCCTTGGATGTTGAAGGGCTTGTCGTCGTAGTTCCAGAAGCGCGCGCCGGTGGCCGCCTCGAGCGCAAGGCCCACGAGCCACTCAAGGCCGCAGCACACAAGGCCCGCCACGAAGAACAGCTCCACCACGCCTGGGATATGGCGCAGGAACAGCCAGCAGATAAGCGCGCCCACGCCGTAGATGGGGCAGGCGGGCCCCAGCAGAAAGCCGCTGTTGGTGAAGCGGCCGTCATTCATGAGCGAGCAGACGGTGGACTCCCAAGCCCAGCCGCCCACGCTGTAGATGAAGAAGGACAGGACGAGCGCCGAGATGGGCGCCGCAGGAATCGACGACTCGGCGATGAAGGCGATCGGCAGCTGCGTCAAGGACGTTTCCATGGCCTACTCCCCCGCTCGCTTGAGCCAGCCGGGCAGGAGGCGGGCCGGCACGCGCGGCTCGAGGGTCTCGCGCAGGGCGCAGACCTTGTCGGCGCAGGTGACGATCCAGGCCTCGCGGCAGGTTGGCGGGAAGGGCACCAGCGGGAACATGTGGTGCTCGATGATGTCGCGCTCGCAGTCGTTGAGCGCAAAGTCGCGTTCGGCGTTGGCCAGCGCCGCGAAGGGGTGCGTGAAGCCGTGGAGGCGGTGGCTCGGGTCGGCCACGTGCCAGTCATAGAGGAAGTAGTCGTGCAAAAGGGCCCCGCGCACGAGGGAGGCGCGGTCCACGCGCACCCCACGCCGCTCAAGGGCGTCGGCCATGCGGCAGCTCTGGCGAGCCACGCTCGTAACGTGGTCGTAGACCGTGACGGTGCCATGCTGGATAAACCCGCGGCACTCGCCCAGGCGGCCCTCGCGCTCAAGGCGCGCCGCCTCGGCCCTCACCTCGCTGTCCACCCGCTCGCCCAAATCCGCTCCTTGCCCTTGCCATGCCGGGGCCTATGCCCGGCCACCTCGCCTTTGTCCGCGTCGGGCACGTCCGCGCGCCGCAGCGCCCGCATCCGCAGACGGTAAAAATCATGATGGAGGCCGTGCCTGCGCCCGAAGCGCCCCCGCAGGTCACGGCAGCGCGGCCGCGGCGCAACACAGGCTATCCACCGCTCCATTCTGCCGCTAGCACAGCCTCGCCACAACTTATCGTAAAGAATGTGACAATCTATTAAGTTACGTGTATGGCGCCCCCATCGCGGGGGCGGAGTGCCAAGAAGGGACGCGCATGCGGGGGCAAAGGGCCGCCCGCAGGCGTGAGGACAACGAGGGATTTGGGAGGACGCATGTATTTGGAGGGCATCAACACCCCTGCTGACCTGCGTAACCTCCCCGCAAGCGCCATGGAACCCCTCTGCGCCGAGATTCGCGAGGCCATCATCCAAAGCTCGGCCAGGGTAGGCGGCCACGTGGGGCCAAACCTCGGCGTCGTCGAGCTCACGGTGGCCCTCCACCGCATCTTTGACTCCCCGCGTGACAAGATCATCTTTGACGTGAGCCACCAGAGCTACACGCACAAGATGCTCACCGGCCGCGCCTTCTCGTTCACCGACCCCGCGCGCTACGGCTCCGTCTCGGGCTTCACCAGCCCGGCAGAGAGCGAGCACGACCTGTTCAGCTGCGGCCACACCTCCACCTCGGTGAGCCTGGCCTGCGGCATGGCCAAGGCCCGTGACCTGCTCGGCCAGAGCCACAACGTCATCGCCGTCATCGGCGACGGGTCGCTCAGCGGCGGCCTGGCCTTTGAGGGCCTGGACAACGCCGCCACGCTGAAGAGCAACCTCATCATCGTGGTGAACGACAACGAGTGGTCCATCTCGCAGGACCAGGGCGGCATCTACGAGAACCTCGCCGAGCTGCGCGCCACGGGCGGCACGGCGAAGAACAACCTCTTCCGCGCCATGGGGCTTGAGTACCGCTACCTCGAGGCGGGCAACGACGAGGCCGCCTGCGAGGAGGCGCTCGCGGGCCTGGCCGGCATCGGCCACCCCGTGGTGCTGCACGTCCACACCAAGAAGGGTCTGGGCTTTGCCCCGGCCGAGGCCGACGAGGAGAGCTGGCACCACGTCGGCCCCTTCGACCCGGCCACGGGCGAGAAGCTCGGCGGCGGCCGTGCGAGCGGCGGCATCGTGGTGACCAAGCCAGCCACCTACTCGGACATCACCGGCGAGTGGCTGCTCGCCCGCATGGCCAAGGACCCCGGCGTCATCGCCGTTTCCTCGGCCACGCCCTACATGATGGGCTTTACGCCCACGCGCCGCGAGGCGGCAGGCGAGCAGTTCGTGGACGTGGGCATTGCCGAGGAGCATGCCGTCACCCTCATCACCGGCCTTGCCGCCGGCGGCGCCAAGCCGGTCTGGGGCGTCTACGGCACCTTCCTGCAGCGCACCTACGACCAGCTCTGGCACGATATGTGCCTTAACGCCGCCCCGGCCACCATCCTCGTGTTCGGCTCGAGCGCCTTTGGCACCACCGATGCCACTCACCTGGGCTTTTATGACATCGCGATGCTCGGCGACATGCCGGGCCTCACCTACCTCGCCCCTACCTGCAGCGAGGAGTACCTAAGCATGCTCGCCTGGTCGCTCGAGTGGGACGAGGGCCCCGTGGCCATCCGCGTGCCCGGCGCCGGCGTGGTGAGCAGGCCGGGCGTCAAACTGCCGGCAGGCGGCTATGCCGCGGCAGAGCCCGAGCGCGTGCGCATGGGCATGGACCCCGTGACCATCCTCGCCCTCGGCGCCACCATGCCGTTGGGCGAGAAGGTCGCCCGCGCGCTCGCGGAGCGCGGCGTGAGCGCCTCGCTCGTGAACCCCCGCTACGCCTGCGGCCTTTCCAAGGGCTGGGTGAGCGAGCTGGCGCAGTCCAACGAGCTCGTCATCACGCTGGAAGACGGCGTGCTCGAGGGCGGCTTTGGCAGCCGCGTGGCCCAGGTGCTGGGGCCGCTCAAGACGCTCGTGCGCTGCTACGGCCTGCCCCACGGCTTCCCAGACCGCTACGAGCCCTACGAGCTGCTACAAAGCTGCGGCATGACGGCAGACAGCATCACCGCCGAGGCCCTGGAGCTGCTCGGCAGGTAGGCGCAGAACTTGCGATGGCTACCGTTGCCGCCCGCGGGGCATAATGGGCAAAGCGAAACGATGCGAAAGGACCCATCATGCCCGCACTCATCACCCACCACCTGTTTGGCGAGCGCTCCGCGGCGCTGCTCCCCGAGGGCGTCATCACGGGCGAGGAGGAGCTTCTGGCCTTCCTCCTCGGCAACCAGGGTCCCGACCCCTTCTTCTTCCGCGTCACCGGCGTCGGCTCAAACTCCAACGCCCACGCCCTGGCCCATGGCATGCACGACCACCGCATGACGGCGGCCTTCACCGCCCTGCGCGACGGCGTGAGCCACCTGCCCAAGCAGGATGCCGGCATCGGCCGCGCGTTTGCCCTCGGCATGCTCTCGCACTACGCTCTGGACCGCTCGGCCCATCCCTTCATCTACGCGCAGGAGTATGCCATCCTGGCCGCGGACCCCGAGCTTGAGAGGGGCGAGAGCGAGGTCCACGCCGTCATCGAGGCCGACCTGGATTCCTGGATGCTGTGGAAGACCCGCCGCGCCACCGTGCATGACTGCCCGCCCGCAGGCGAACTCGCCCGCACCGAGCGCATCTGCCGCGTGGCCGGCGCGCTCACGAGCCAGGTCGCCTGGGCCGCCTTTGGCATCGAGCTGGGCGCCACCGAGTTTGAGGGCGCCGCTTCTGACATGGAGCTGTGCTACCGCGCCATCGAGCCCCACGGCTCGCTCAAGAACCGCGCCCTCGGCCGCGTCGAGCGCCTGGCCCGGCCGCACTCCCAGCTCGTCTCGCTCTCCCACCGCATCACCACGAGCGACGACTGCTGGGCGGCAAACCTCGGACACCACGAGTGGAAGCACCCCTTTGCCCCCGAGGCCTCCTGCGACTCGTTCACCGACCGCTTCGAGGCCGCGCTCGATGGCTGGCCGGCGCTGGCCCAGGCCTTCACCCATGGCGGCGAGGAGCTGCGCGAGGCAGTGGCCGGCCTCAACTACTCGGGCAAGCCCCTCGACGAAAACGAGGAGTAACGCGGCGAGCCTATAATCGCCTGGAGCTACGAGGCCGCGCGAACGGGCGCGGCCGATGCCGCACACAACGGCACGGAGCCGCGGCCAGCAACACCTCGGCCCGCGCGCCAAAGGAGCGAGGACGCCTGCACCAGCGGCGCCTCGGCCTCGCAAGCACCGCACGCATACGCCTTCCCGGCCAAGCTCGCGCTTGCCGGCGCCAGCACAAAGGAGACGCCATGCAGATTCGCGTGGGCACCATGGACGACCTCGACGCGCTCGTCCGCATCTACGAGACCGCTCGCCGCTACATGGTGGAGAGCGGCAACCCCCACCAGTGGGGCGACGGCCGCCCCACCCGCGAGGAGCTTGCCGCGAGCCTGAAGGAGGGCGTCGTGCGCGTGGGCGTGGGCGAGGATGACGTCCCGCGCTTCGCCTTCACGGTGTACTCCGAGCCCGACCCCACCTACCAGCGCATCTACGAGGGCGCTTGGCTGAGCGACGAACCCTACGTCACCATCCACCGCGTGGCCAGCGACGGCACCGCCCGCGGCGCGTTCTCGCAGGCCGCCGCCTACGCCATCGGGCGTGCCCGCGAGCTGGGCATGCGCTCCGTGCGCGTGGACACCCACGACGACAACAAGACCATGCAGCACGTCATCGGCAAGGCGGGCTTTGCCCGCTGCGGCTACATCCACCTCGAGGACGGCGACCCCCGCATCGCCTACGAGCTGCTGCTCTAGGGCCAAAGGGCAAGTTCTGGCCGCAGCTAGATAATGCAGAAATCTCGGCTAAAATTTTGAAGGTTGTGCACTGAAGCCACCCCTACCGCAAGGAGCGTGCCTCACCTTGAAGCGATTCGTAGCCGTCATCTGCGTCCTTGGCGCGGCGCTCGCCGTCATTGGGTGCTCCCTCAACCCCACCGTGCAGACGACGTCGAGCAGCTCTTCCAAGCCGGTCCTCAGAATCGGCATCGACCTCTACGAGCCCTACACCTACTACGACGACAACGGCCAGCTCACGGGCATCGACTACGAGATTGCCACGGAGGCTTGCAAGCGCCTGGGCGTCACGGCCGAGTTCATTGGCATCTCTTGGGAGAAGAAGGACGAGCTGCTTGCCAGCGGCGACATCGACTGCATCTGGTCGTGCTACAGCATGACGGGCCGCGAGGAGAAGTACCAGTGGGCCGGACCCTATATGAACAGCTACCAGGCCGCCGTGGTGCGCTCTGACAGCGGCATCTCCTCCCTCTCGCAGCTCGAGGGCCACCGCGTGGCCGTGGAGGCAACCACCAAGAGCGAGGAGGCCTGGGTCAAGCACGGCGGCGACGTCGTTCCCAAGGCATCCGACGTCCTCACCTACAGCACCATGAATGAGACCGTCTCGGCCGTCCAGCTGGGCTACGCAGACGCCGTGAGCGGCCACGTGGGCCCCATGAGCGCACTGGTGGATTCCTCAGACGGCACCTTGGCGCTTCTTCCCGAGGGCTTCTACGCAACCCAGATCGGCGTCGCCTTCGACAAGGACTACGAGGGCTCCGCGTTCGTCGAGAGCCTGGACGAGATGCTGGAGGAGCTCACGGCCGACGGCACCATCGCAAGCGTGGTCAGCTCCTACGGCCTCGACCCCCAGATGGTCGTGGGAGGTGCGAGCCATGAGTAACGAGGCCGCAAGGGCGCAGGGCCGCAAGCGGCGCCCGGGCAAGGCCGGCGTCATCGCCCTCTGCATAGCCGCAGGCCTAGCCCTCTTCTTCTTTGGGCGCACCGTCCTCACCGGCGCCTCCCTGCGCAACGCAAGCGAGGCCGCGCAGAACACCATCGCCTTTGCGAGGCAGAGCGTGGCGCGCCACGAGCAGAACATCTCGAGCCTGCGCACCAAGAACACCACGGCCGTATGGGAGAAGCTCGAGGAGTTCGCCGGCCGATTTGACCTCACGAGCGAGGCCGACCAAGACGAGATATCGGCCTACCTCAGCAACATGAACCTGCACACGGTCTTTCTGCTCGATTCGGACCACCGGGTCGTGGGCATCGTTGGCAACGAGGGCGTCGCAGACGCCGTCGCGGGCACGCTATCCGACAACGAGAGCCTCGATGACGTCGCGGCCTACCCCGCCAAGAGCTACCTCTCGCGCGTGACCGTGGCAGGCGTGACCTACGACTACGCCGCCTGCGCCTCCCCCTCCCTCGAGGGAGGCATACTCGTCGGCGCCAACCACGTCGAGACGAGCGACGTCAACGGCGGCCAGGCCATGTTCAACGCCATGTTCGACAACTACGTCCTAAACATGGACGGCACCATCGTCGTGGCTGACGAAGACCAGGTCCTCGCCTCCAACGACGCGAGCCTGCTCGGCGCCGGGCGCGGCGGCTTCGACTCGCGCCTCTCGCTCTCCGCGGAGCACGATTCCGAAAGCCTTGCCGCGGGCACCTTTGACGGTCAGGCCTGCTACGGCCTCAAGACGACCTCGAACGGCTACGACGTCTTCGTGTGGTTCCCGGCCGGCTCCGTCATGTCCCAGCGCAACTCGACCCTGGCCATCGGCACCACGCTCTACCTGCTCGCAATCCTCGCGTCGCTCTCCGCCGTCGCCGCCGTCCAAAACTCCAAGCTGCGCCGCGAGCACGAGTACCTCGAGAGCCTCGAGCGCGCCAACATGGCCAAGACGGACTTCCTGCGCCGCATGAGCCACGACGTGCGCACGCCCATCAACGGCATCCGCGGCATGCTCGCCATAGGCGACCACTACGCGTCCGACATGGGCAAGCAGGCAGAATGCCGCGCCAAGATGTGGGAGGCCTCGAGCTTTCTGCTCGAGCTGGTGAACAGCGCGCTCGACATGAACAAGCTCGAGAGCGGCGAGATGCACTTCGAGAGTAAGCCCTTTGACATGCGCAAGACCGTCACCTCGGTGGTGGACATGTTGCAGATCCAGGCGGACAACGTCGGCATCGAGCTCACGAGCGAGATTGAGGTCGAGCACAGCCGCCTTATCGGCAGCTCCCTGCACCTGCGCCAGGTGCTGCAGAACATCGGCAGCAACGCCATCAAGTACAACCGCAGCGGCGGCACGGTGCACCTCGAGTGCCGTGAGATCTCATGCGAGGAGGGCCGCGCCACCTACCGCTTCGTGAGCGCCGACACCGGCCTCGGCATGAGCGCAGAGTTCCAGAAGCACGCCTTTGACGCCTTTGCGCAGGAAAACGCCAGCCTTCGCTCAAGCTATCGGGGAACGGGCCTGGGCCTAGCCATTGCCAAGGAGATCGTCGAGCAGATGGGCGGCACCATCGAGCTCGAGAGCGCCAAGGGCGAGGGAAGCACCTTCACCATCTGCCTCAGCTTTGAGCTTGACCCCGAACCCGAGGCCGACGAGGCCGCGACGACGGCAAGCAAGGTCTCCCTCAAGGGCATCCACGCGCTTTTGGCCGAGGACAACGACCTCAACCGCGAGGTGGCCACCTTCATGCTCGAGCAGGAGGGCATCGAGGTGGACACCGTTGAAAACGGCCGGGAGGCCGTGGAGAAGTTCAAGGCCTCGCCCAACGCCTACTACGACGTCATCCTCATGGACGAGATGATGCCGGTGATGAACGGCACGCAAGCCGCCCGCGCCATCCGCCTGCTCAGCCGCCCCGACGCCCAGACCATCCCCATCATCGCCGTCACAGCCAACGCATTCGCCGACGACCAGGACCGCAGCGCCGCGGCAGGCATGAACGGCCACGTCTCCAAGCCGCTCGATGCGGAAAAGCTCGCGGCCGCCATTCGTCAGGGCCTGAGCTAGGCGACGCAAGGCATGAGGCTCATCTCGATGGCATTGGCGGTCGTCGCCGCCCTGGGAGCGGCCGCGCGGCTACTGCCGGCCTCGGCGTGCGCGCTGCCGTTCGTGCCCGTCATCGTCTCGGTCACGCCGTGGTTCGCCGCCCTGGCCCTGGCTTCGCTTGCGCTCTCCTTCGTTCCCGCCTGGCACGGGGCCCGGGCCCTGCGCGCCTGCGCACGCGCGCTCGCCGTCGCCTGCCTGGGCCTCGAGCTTGCCTGGCAGGGGCCCTTCTTCGTCGCCTCGGCGCGCGTCAGCGAGGCACGCGCCGCACTTGAAAGGGAGGGCGCGGAAGCGAACGAGGGGCAAGCCGCGGCGAACGACGGCGCCAGTGAGGACGATGCGGACGCATCTGCCGCCTCGCGCGCCGTTGCCGCCACAGCCGAGGGCGAAAGCTCGGCCAACGCAAACTCAAGCGCAAGCACAACAAATTCCAGCTCAGACGGCTCAAATGCCACCTCGTTGCGAGTCATGACCTGCAACGTGTACAAGGGCGCGGCCGACGCCTCGGCCATCGTGGAGCTCGTTCGCTCCCAAGGCGTGCGGGTGCTCGCCCTGCAGGAGACCACGGCCCAGTTCGTGGAGGCGCTCGAGGAGGCAGGCATCGACGAGCTGCTCCCCTACTCCGAGCGCTCAAGCTCCGACGGTGTCTTTGGCAACGGCGTCTGGAGCGCCTGGCCGCTCGATGACGGCGCGAGCGATGACATCGGCTCCTCGGCCTCGGCCATGCCGGCCGGCACCGTCGCGCTCGCAGGAGCAGGGGGCGCGCCCGTGCGCCTGCGCTTCGTCTCCGTGCACACCTGCTCTCCGGTGCCCGGCTACTGGAACCTATGGAAGACGAGCCTCGACGAGCTTGGCGTGGTCCACGAGCGCCTCGCCCAAGAGGGCTCGCCGGCCTACGTCCTCATGGGAGACTTCAACGCCACCTACGACCACGTGCCCTTCCGGCAGATGCTGGGGCAGGACGGCCCCACGCCGCTCCACGACGCCGTCCGCGAGGCCGGCCAGGGCATCGTCGCAACCTGGCCCTCAAACGAGGGCGTGCCGGCCTTTGCCTCAATCGACCACGTGGTGACGAGCGACGCCGTTGCAGCCATAAGCGTTTCCGCCTTTGACGTGGCCGGCACGGACCACCTCGCCCTCGTCGCCACGCTGGTGGCTAGCTAGCAGGGACGGGCGCGGCGGCAGGCGGTGCGACAAGCCGTGCACCCCGGCGCGATTGCCCGCATGGCCCCAATCAGCCCGCACAGCTTCCGACGGGCGATGCGCTCGCACGGCCAAGGCCCTCCAAGCGCCGCCGGCGGTTAGCGGCACCAGACGACACCGCCCACTCACAGCAGGTGGCACCGCCCGCTCACGGCGACGCCCCGCGCCCTACCCGCAGTAGGTATCCAGCACGGCCGCGAGCTTGCAGAAGTCGAGCGGCTTGGCGATGTGCTCGTTCATGCCGGCATCACGGGCGGCCTGCACGTCCTCGGCAAACGCGTTGGCCGTCATGGCCACGATGGGCAGGCCCTCGCAATAGGCTCCGCCGTGGGCGCGGATGGCACGGGTGGCCTCGTGGCCGTCCATATGCGGCATCATCACGTCCATGAGCACCAGGTCGTAGTGGCCCTCGGGACTCTGCGTGACCAGGCGCACGGCCTGCTCGCCGTCCGCGGCCGTCTCAATCTCGAGGCCGCCCAGGCGCAGCAGCTCGCAGGCGACCTCGCGGTTGATGGCGTTGTCCTCCACCACGAGCACGCGCTTGCCCGGGTAGCTGCGCCCCAGGGAGCCGCCATCCGCAAGCCCGCAGTCCTGCTGCTCGCCCACCAGGCTCTCAAAGGCGTTTAGCAGGCGGGACCTGAACAGCGGCTTGGAGATGAACGCGTCGACGCCGGCCTCGCGGGCCTCGGCCTCAAACTCGCTCCAGTCGTAGGCGCTGATAATGATGATGGGCACGTTGGGCCCCACCGAGCGGCGGATGGCGCGGGCGCACTCGATGCCGCTCATGTCGGGCATCTTGAGGTCGAGGATGCAGGCAAAGAAGTCACGCTTCTGCTCGTGGTTGGCCACCACCATCTCAACGGCCACGTGCCCGCAATCGGCGCCCTGCGCCCGCATGCCAAAGCTGTTGAGCATGTCGCAGCAAGACTCCAGCGCGAGCGGGTCGTCGTCGGCAACCAAGACGTCGAGGTTGACGAGCTTCTCTGGGGTGACGAGCGCCTTGTCCTGCAGTCTGAGGAAGAGGGTCACCGTGTAGCGCGTACCCACGTTGAGGGCGCTCTCCACATGGATGTCGCCGCCCATCATGCGCACGATGTTGCGGCTGATGGGCATGCCCAGTCCGGCGCCGCTCACGTTCTCGACGCGCTCGTCGTCGGCGCGCGAGAAGGGCTCGAAGACCTTGGCCAGCGTCTCGGCGGACATGCCGATGCCGTTGTCCTCGAAGACGAACTCGTAGCGGCCGAACTTGCCCTGGTTGCTGGGGAGCTCCCTGATGGTGAGGCGGATCTGGCCGCCGTCGGGCGTGTACTTCACGGC
>CAVJWS010000022.1:0-26000 GCA_963653485.1 Prevotella sp. CAG:279 | reverse complement strand
CCGGCTGCGTGGACAGGTGGGGCGGGGTGGCTTATAGTTGCCGCAACTTTAAAGAGCGACGAACGGAGGGGTTCGTATGTCCGACAAGTCCTATTCCACGTGGATCAAAAACACCGTGCTCGACCCGGTGTGGTGGCTTTGGATCCTCTCGGCCGTCGTCGCGGCGGCAATCTCCGTGCTCGACCTGGCCGGCGTGATCGACAGCGACGTCGCGCCCTACAACATGGCCTTCAACGTCTCGTGGGTCGTGCTTGGCCTCTCGATCCTTGCCTGCGCCATCCGCGGCAAGGACGTGGGCGAGGACAAGCCCATGACCACCGGCACGCGCGTCTTCACCGCGGTGCTTGGCATCTTCCTTGCCGTCGTCGCCGTGATCTCCATCCTCGGCTAGCGCCGCGCCCCATCGGTGCCAGCGTGGCGCCGTCGTGCTCTCTTGGCTCGGCCGTAGTGCTCACACGCTGCGGCCGAGCTTGTCGTAAGCTGCGAGCGATGCGGCCTCTGGAGCGCCAGGCCATAGTAAAATACCAGCGCATTGTTGCCACGTCGCGGGCACGTCCCCGTTGCCTGCCGTTCATAGGAGCTGAGTCGCTTGTCGTTTGAATTCCCGCTTGAGGTGGATGAGTCCGCCCTCTCTGCGCTTACGGAGCGGCAGAGGCTGCTGGTGAGGGGAGCGGTGCTCTACAACGCGCTCATCCAGCCCGGCAGGACGCTCACCTACAAGGTCTACCTCGGCGGCCCCTGGAAGTACCCGCGCCTCACGGATATCTCCACGCTGGACGGCAGCCTCACGCACAAGGCGGGCCTGGCACCCGTCTGCGAGTTCTCCTTCACCTCGCCGGTGCGCGCGGCCTCGGAGTTCTCGCCCCACTACTACTTTGACGAGTGCCCCGTCGTGGATCGTGGCGTCCGCTACCTGGGCCTCACCGGTGACGACGCGGTGGACGACGACGATGCCATCGGCCGCGAGTACACCTCGGCCGAGCGCCTCTACCGCAGCCTGGAGGCCTCGTGCCCCCTGGTGCTGGACGACATCCGCCGCCTCACGCGCAAGAAGCGCACCGCCGTCTCGCAGCGCCTCATCGAGCGCAAGGGCGAGCCGGACTTTTCCCAGGCGACCCCCCGCTCGGGCCGCCCGCCGGAGTTCATCGCCCCCGGCAAGCCCGAGGCCGGCGCGCCCGAGGCCGTCATCGTCGCCATGCACTGGCTGCAGCCCGGCGGCGCCGAGCGCTGGGCCATGGAGACCGTCCGCCTCGTCAAGGAGGCGGGCATGGTGCCCATCGTCATCACCAACATCGACGGCCACCAGCCCTGGATTACCGACCCGCTGCTCGCGGACGTCCCCGTCATCAACCTCTCGCTCCCCACGCAGGAGCGCCCGGGCGACGAGCCGCTGCTACGCGCCCTGTTCGAGCAGTTCTGTGTGCGCGGCGTGCTCATCCACCACAGCACGTGGATGTACGAGCGCCTCTGGTGGGCCAAGCGCTACTACCCCCAGGTGCCGGTGGTGGACTCCCTCCACATCCTGGAGTTCCGCTGGGGCGGCGGCTTCCCGGCCCGTGCGGTGGAGTATGACGACTTCATCGACGTCCACCACGTCATCTCGCCGCAGCTCGTCGAGTGGCTCACCAATACGCAGCAGGTCAGCGCCGCAAAGGTGGTCGATGCCCCGCTGGCCGGGCTCACGGCCGGCTCCGCGGACCCCACCTTTAAGCCGCGCAAGGCAAACGAGCCCTTTACGCTCGCGTTTGTTGGCCGCATCAACCGCCAGAAGCGGCCCGACGCCTTCATCCTGCTTGCGGAGCGGCTGAACAGGCGGCTGCCCGGCCAGTGCCGCTTCATCCTGCACGGCAACGGCGACATCGACAACGTCGTCAGTGCGCTTCTGGACGCCAAGGGCCTGCGCGGCGTCGTGGAGTGGCGCGGCGGCGACGTCCCCGTCTCCAAGACCTACGAGCAGGCTGACGTCCTCGTCGTCTCCTCCGTGAACGAGGGAATCACCCTCACCTCCTTCGAGGCGCTGGCGGCAGGCGTGCCGGTCATCTCCACCGACGTGGGCTCGCAGCGCACGGTGGTGCCGGCAGACGCCCTGCTGCCCACGAGCAGCAGGGCGTTCATCGCAAAGGCCGCCCCGCTCGTGGGGCGCCTGCTTAAGAGCGAGCAGGCCCGGGAGGACCTGTGGGGCCGCGAGCTTGCCATGCTCAAGGAGTTTGCCGAGCTGGAGCCGGCGGGCGCCTACTTCGCCCGCATGCTGGCCAGCTGGAAGTAGGGGAGTAGCAATGAGCCAAACGGTCGCCGCCGTCATCGTGACGTTCAACCGCCTGGAGAAGCTGAAGAAGGTGCTCGCCTCGCTGGGGGCGCAGACCCGCAGGCCGGAGCACCTGGTCATCGTCAACAACGCCTCGAGCGACGGGACCGCCGAGTTCCTGGCCGCTCTCGAGGCCGACAGCACCTGCGAGGGAATGGCGCTCACCGTCGTCAGCCTGCCGGAGAACGTGGGCGGCGCCGGCGGCTTCTCCTGCGGCATGAAGAAGGCCTACGAGCTGGGCGCGGACTACGTCTGGGTCTCCGACGACGACGGCTACCCCGAGCCCGACGCGCTGGAGAGGCTCGTGGCCGGCTACGAGGGCGCCGTGGCCGAGCTTGGCTGCGACGTGCCCTTCGCCTGCTCGGTGGTGAAGTACACCGACGGCTCCATCTGTGAGATGAACAACCCCGTCACCACCTGGGACTGGGGCAGGCTCCTCGCCCACGGCCAGCGCTCGGTGCTCGTCTCGTCCTGCTCGTTCGTGTCCCTGCTCGTGCCGCGCTGGGCTCTCAAGGACTTTGGCCTGCCGTACAAGGAGTACTTCATCTGGTTTGACGACGCGGAGTACACGCGCCGCCTCTCCCGCGGCTGCCCGGGCGTGCAGGTGCTGGACAGCGTCATCGTCCACGACATGGGCCAGAACAAGGGCGTCAACTTTAGGGAGATTGACGAGAAGAGCGCCTGGAAGTTCGCCTACGGCATCCGCAACGAGGCCTCCTACCGCCTGCACCACGAGGGACGCGTGAGCTACCTGCTGTTCTGCAGGATGGTGCTGCTGCAGATGAAGGAGGGTAACGTGCCCGCCGGGCTGCAGAGGCAGATGAAGGCCAAGCTGCGCGAGGCCGTCAAGTTCAACCCCCGCCCGGAGTACCCGCAGGGGTAGGGCCCGGCCGCCCCGCGGCTCGCCTGCCTGCGGCTGGCCGCTGCGCCGTTTGCCGGCGCCGGTCTTGCGGTTGATTGCGCATGCGCTCGGCTGTCCCGCGCCAACATGTTCACCTCGCGCTCGCCGGGGCCTGGCCGTTTGAAGCCGGGCCCCGGCGAACTCTGTTACGGGGCTGAGCGCCACTCGCCGCCAGGATGGACCGCCGCTGCGCGGCCGCTATCCATGGTGTTTGCGTGCCATTTGGTGGGTTGGGGCCGCGCGCTTACGCGTGCAGGCTAGCCTTAGACAGTCTGTGTAACTTTGGCAAAGCGAGGTACTCCCTTGGCGAGGCACTTCTCGAACGATAATTCCCAGGACAGCTACGGCGCGGCCCAGGTAGGGGGCGCCCACGCCGCGGCGCCGCAGAACGCGGGCGCTTATCAGGGCGGCTACCAGGGCGGCAGCCACGCCGCGGTTCCCCAGGGCGCCGGCGGCTACGGCACCTATGGCTCCGTCTCCGCCGGCTACGGCCAGGGCTCCCACGCCGCCTATGGCAACGCCGCCCAGCCCGCGGGCGCCTACGCCCAGACCGCCCGCCGCTCCGCCGGCCACGCCGCAACCGGGCACGCCGCAGCCGGGCACGCCGCCGGCGCCGCGACCCACGCCGCCGGCCACGCGCAGGCCTCCAACGCCGCCGGCCGCGCCAAGGGCGGCAACCGCGGCCGTCGCGCCGCCGCTGGCGCCGCCGGCGCCTACGCGCCCAACGGCTACGCGCCGAACGGGTTCACGTACGAGGACCCCAGCCCGCACCGCGGCAAGAAGATCGCCATCGCCATCGCAATCATCTTCTTCGTGCTGCTCGTCATTGCCGGTACCTGCGGCTTTATGCTCTACCGCTCCGTCAAGTCGGTGAAGGCCAGCGCCTCCAACGCAATGAGCCAGGTGAGCGTCATCAAGTCCAGCATCACCGACGGCGACGCCGCCTCCCTCAGGACCGCGGTCAACACGATGGGCAACGACGTCAACGCCATCTACAACGAAGTCACCTCGCCGGTGTGGAACGTCGCGAGCCTCGTGCCGGTGGTGGGCCAGGACGTAAGGAGCGCCCAGACCCTCGTCACCACCGTCAAGGGCCTCGTGGACGACGTGGTCGACCCCATCTCCGACGACATCGCCGGCGCCTCGCTCTCGAGCCTCGTCTCGGGCGGCTCCATCAACGCCGAGCTGGTCACCACGCTGTGCGCCGACACGCTGAACGCCATGCCCACCATCGAGCAGTCGGTCCAGACCATCAGCTCCCTGCCCGACGCGCACATCTCCAAGGTGCAAGAGATCTTCAACAAGGTGAAGGGGCCAATCTCCAGCTCCAGCACCACCCTCTCCCAGCTCAGGCCCATCCTCGAGAACCTGCCGAACATGATTGGCGCCAACGGCACGCGCACCTACCTCGTGGTTGCCCAGAACAACGCCGAGCTGCGCCCCACGGGCGGCCTGCCCGGCTCCTGGGGCACCATCACGGTTGACAACGGCGCCATCTCCATGGGCGAGTTCTGCACCATCCTCCACCAGGAGGGCCTGAGCGTCGCCATGACCGATGAGGAGGCGGCCGCCATCGGCATCGACATGGGCAGCGACCCGGCGCAGGTCAACTGCACGGCCGACTTCACCCGCGTGGGCGAGATGTCCAAGGAGTACTGGGCCCAGGCCAAGGGGCAGACGGTGGACGGCGTCATCGCCATCGACCCGGTCTTCCTCCAGCGCCTCGTGGCCCTCACCGGAAGCTTCACCGCCAGCGACGGCACCGAGGTCACCGGCGACAACTGCGCCGAGCTGCTCATGAACGCCACCTACATCAAGTACGGCAGCGACGGCGACTCCGAGGACGCCTTCTTCTCCAACGTGGCGAGCACCGCCTTTGACCAGGTGATGGGCAACCTCGGCGGTCTCGACGCCGGCACGCTCGTCGACACCATCAAGACCGCAGGCGACGAGCACCGCCTGCTGGTGTGGATGGCCAACGAGGACGAGGAGAGCATCGTCAAGGCCTTTGGCTACTCGGGCGACCTGCAGACCGACGTCACCAAGCCCGAGCTGGGCTTCTACGTCTCCGACGACACGTACAGCAAGATCGACTGGTACGCCAAGCTCTCCACCACGGTGGGCGAGGGCACCAAGAACGAGGACGGCACCACCACCTACACGGTGCAGACCGACTTCACCAACACGCTCACGTCCGACGTGGCCGAGGGCCTGCCCGGCTACATCACCGGCTTCAACAGCTCCAAGCGCGACGTGGCCGACATGCTTGCCTACCTCTACATCTACTCGCCGCTGCAGGGCTCCGTCTCTGACATCCAGGTCTCTGGCGGCGAGCTCGAGGGCGACATCGTGACCAACCCGCTCGATGGCTGCCAGGTGTCTCGCATGCGCCTGCACGTCGGCGGCGGCAGCACCGCCACCATCACCTACAAGGTCACGGTTCCCGCCGAGGCCAACGAGGCCATGACGGTCCGCATGACCCCCATGGCCAACGAGGCCCTGCAGCAGTAGGGGAGCGAAAGCCCCACTGACAGAGCTAGCCAAGAGGCCCCGCGCCGCTGCCACGCAGCCCGCGGGGCCTCTTGTTTTGCTTTGTTTGACGCGGAGTGGAGAGCGCGTTTCTTACGAGCCCTGGTACGGCCCTCTTTTGAGGTGGCGTGCCAGGGCCTTTCATGCGTCCGTGGGCCTGGCTTGGGCAGGGCGAGCCTTTCTGCGCGTTGAGCCGCCCAGCTCCTTCATGCCGCGTTCAGTGGCCATTCAGATAAATCTGGGCATGGCGCTCGGCGCGCATACCCCCTTGCCATAAAATCATCTTCATGATTTGTCGGAAGGGGAGGTTCCACCTTGAATAGCCTTCAGAGAAAGCTCGCTGCGGCTGTGGCCGCGCTCGCCTTGGCGGCTTCGCTGCCCGTCTCGTTTGCGCTGGCAGACGAGCTGGTTGCGGCAGACGCCACCGCCGCCCAGACCGAGGCGGCCGCTCAGACCGAGCCCGCCGCGTCAACTGACCAGGCCGTTGATGCCGAGCGGCCCGCCACCACGGACCAAGCCGCCACCACCGATGCCGCTGGCGCCGCGGCCACGGGAGACGCCGCGGCCACGGGAGATGCGGCCGAGCGGCCCAGCGCCACCGAGCCCGCGGATGCCGCCGTAACCGCAGAGGCCGCAACCGAGGACGAGGCCGTTGCCTACGCCGACGGCGGCGTGCAGGCAGGCACCTTTGACATTGCCAAGTTTGCCTCCCTGCACGCGAACGACCTGGCCGACGGCACCTACGCCATCGCCACGTCCAAGGACGGCAAGCGCGTGCTCGACGTGCGCGGTGGCAGCACCCAGGCCGGCGCCGCGGCCCAGATTTACGCTTCCAACCAGACCGACGCCCAGGTTTGGAAGGTCACCCACGATGCCAACGGCTTCGTGACGATCACGAGCGCAAAGTCCGGCAAGGTCCTCGACTGCCAGAACGGCTCGTCGGCCAACGGCACCAGGCTCCAGCTCTGGAGCTCCAACGGCACCAAGGCCCAGAAGTGGGTCATCGCCAAGGTCGGCGACGGCTACGTGCTCGTCTCCGCGCTGAGCGCCAAGGTCGAGGTCGCAAAGGACGGCACCCTCTCCGCTTGCCAGGTCGTTGACCTGCCTGGTGGCTCCACCGCCAACGGCGTGCAGGTGCAGCTCTACAAGGCCAACGGCACCGCGGCCCAGCTCTGGAAGCTTGCTTTTGCCAAGACCTCCCGCGAGCGCGCGAACGACCTGGCTGCCGCCAACGCCTCCGCCGTGGCGGACGGCACCTACGCCATCTGCTCGCTCAAGGCCTCCCGCTCGGTGATTGACGTCTCGGGCGGCTCCACGGCCAACGGCGCCAACGTGCAGCTTTGGGCGTCCAACGGCACCAAAGCCCAGCGCTGGGTGGTCTCTCACGACAAGAGCGGCTATATCACGCTCACCAACGCCGGCAGCGGCAAGGTGCTCGACGTCTGCTATGGCTCCGCCACGGAGGGTGCCAACGTGCAGCAGTGGGCCTCAAACGGCAGCCTCGCCCAGAAGTGGATTGCCGTGCCGCGCTCCTCCGGCGGCTATGAGCTCGTCTCCGCGCTCGACGCGAACCTCACCCTCGACCTGAGCAGCGGCTCCACGGCCAACGGCGCCAACGCCCAGCTGTGGTCCCGCAACGGCACTACGGCCCAGGCGTTTACCTTCGCGCGCTGCGACGCTTCCGTCGCGGCCTGCGAGCGCAACAAGTCGCTCGAGGGCACCTGGTGGGTCATCACCCCGGCCTGCGCCTCCGGCAAGGCGCTCGACGTGAGCGGCGCCTCCACGGCCAACGGCGCCAACGTGCAGCTGTGGGCGTCCAACAGCACGCTCGCCCAGTTCTGGCAGCTCGAGTGGGACAACGGCTACTACCGCATCTGCAACTCCGCCTCTGGCAAGTACCTCGACGTTGCCGGCGGCGACGCCGTGCCGGGCACCAACGTGCAGCAGTGGGCCCGGGCCAGCAACGCCAACCAGCTCTTTGCCGTGACCGCCAACCAGGACGGCACCTACAAGTTCGTGAACAAGGCCACGGGCCTCGCGCTCGACATCTACGGGGCCAAGTCGGGCGATGGCGCCAACCTGGACGCCTATACGCCCAACAACAGCTCGGCCCAGCGCTTCTCCCTCAAGAAGCCCTCCAGCGTCCTGGCTGCCGGCGGCTACACCTTCTCCGCCGTGGCCGCTCCGTCTTGCTCCCTAGACGTCGTCAACGGCTCGAGCTCCTCTGGCGCCAACGTCCGCTCCTGGACCTCCAACGGCTCCTTTGCCCAGAAGTGGTGGGTGAGCGCGGCCTCTGGCCATGACGGCGAGTACTACATCGAGTGCATGGGCTCCGTCATGCGCCTGGCGGCAGACTCCGGCGGCAACGTCTGCCAGCGCTCCGCCTCCAACGACGCCTCCCAGAGGTGGAAGGTCTCCGTGGGCCGTGGCGGCTACGTCTTTGAGAACGTGGCCTATCCCGGCAAGGTCCTCGACGTGAACGGCGCCTCCTCGGCGAGCGGCGCCAACGTGCAGGTCTGGGCCTCCAACGGCGGCTCCGCCCAGGTGTGGAAGCTCAACTCCTGCGGCTCCTATGTGCCCAACGGCACCTATACGATGAGGGCGGCCTCCGCGCCCTCCGTGACGCTTGACGTCTCCGGCGGCTCCACCTCGGCCGGCGGCAACGTCCAGCTTTGGACCTCCAACGACTCCGGCGCGCAGAAGTGGATCTTCACCCGCAGGTCCAACGGCACCTACGAGGTCAAGAACGCCGCGAGCGGCATGGCGCTCGACGTCGCGAATGGCCAGGCCTCTGCGGGCGCCAACGTGTGGCAGTGGTCTGCCAACGGCAGCGCCGCCCAGAGCTGGCGCGTTGAGTACCGGGCCGGGAGCGGCTTTGTGCTCGTGTCCTCGCTGGGGTCCTCGCTTGCCCTCGGCTCCTCCCGTGGCGCGGCCTCTGGCGCCAACGCGCAGCTCGCGAGCTCCAACAACGCGCTTGCGTTCACGCTGAAGGCCACGACCTACATCCCCTCAGACCAGCAGCAGATGGTCTGGAAGGCGCAGGGCTACTACAGCTCCACCAACTGGCTGATCCTTGCCGACACCACGAACAACAAGGTGGCCGTCTTCTCCGGCAGCAGGGGCAACTGGACCATCCAGAAGTTCTGGGACTGCACGAGCGGCGCCGCCAACTCCCGCACGGTGACCGGCGAGTTCACGGTCGGCAACAAGGGCTACTCCTTTGGCGAGGACCACGGCTACTCCTGCTACTACTGGACGCAGTTCTACCGCGACTACCTCTTCCACTCGGTCCTGTACTACCCCAACACCCGCAACATCAAGGACGGCCGCCTGGGCATCAACGCCTCCGCCGGCTGCCTGAGGCTGCAGATCGACAACGCCAAGTGGATCTATGACGTCATCCCCAGAGGCACCAAGGTGGTTGTGTACAGGTAAGGATTCGTTGCCACTCCAACGAGCAGGCGGGTGCCGACTAGGTTGGCACCCGCTTTTTGTATCACGGGACGGCCTCGCAAACGACCATGGGTGGCGTGGAGCCCCCAACGCGGCGGGCGCCATGAGCCCGGCCTGCGGGTAGGGGAGCGGCGAGAACTTGTCCTGGTTGGCAGCCAAAGTGTCGCAGGACGGCCCCGCAAACGACCATGGGTGGCGTGGAGCCCCCAACTCGGCGGGCGCCATGAGCCTGGCCATGAGCCAGGCCTGCGGGCGGGGGGGGCGGAGAGAGCTTGCCCTGTTTGGCAGCCAAATCGCCTGCTGGCGCGAAAGCGAAGGGCCCTCGGCAGCCAAGCCGGGGGCCCTTCTGGTTCGTGCCATGTGCGTTTGCCGCGGCTGCTACTTCACGCTGAAAGCCTGGGCCTTGGTTTCGTTGGATGAGTAGAGCTGGATGTTGGCGCCGTTTGCCGTTGAGCCGCCCGAGATGTCAATCACGTAGGTCGGGTCGATGGCCGACTGGAACGTGATGCCGTTGGCCGTCTTGACCGCAATCCACTTCTGGGCGCGGGTTCCGTTCGAGACGTACTGCTGGACGTTGCGGCAGTTCTGGGCAACGCCGCCAGAGACGTCGAGGACCTTGCCGGAGCCGACGTTAGTGAGCGTCACATAGCCGTTGCCGTCGTGCGAGACGCGCCAGCTCTGGGCGTTCGAGCCGTTCTTGGCGTAGAGCCAGACGTTGGCCCCGTTGTCCTTTGAGCCCCACTGCACGTCAAACACCTTGGAGGAGCTGAGGGAGCTTGCGAGGACGTAGGTGCCGTCGGAGAGGACGCCGGCGTTCTTCTTTGCCCAGGCGTCAACCACGCTGCCGGAGCTTAGGTTGGTGGCAAAGAAGCGCTGGGCGCCGGTCCCGTTCGAGGACCAGAGCTGAAGGTTCGCCCCGTTTGCCGTGGAGGCTCCGTTGATGTCGAGCACGTAGCTGCCGTTCAGGGCGCTCTTGAAGATGTAGCTGCCGTCGGATTGCTTGATGGCGACCCACTTCTGGGCATCGCTGCCGTTCGAGGAATACTGCCAGACGTTTGCGCCCGACTTTGCGTTGCCGTTGCAGACGTCAAGGACCTTGCCCGAGCCACTGTTGGTGAGGGTCACGTAGCCCTCCGCGTCGTGGCTGACCCTCCACGACTGGGCGGCCGAGGAGTTGGTGGCGTAGAGCTGCACGTTGGCGCCGTTGTCCTTGGAGCCGCACGAGACGTCGAGCACCTTGAGGTAGTCAAGCGAGGTGGAGAAGGAGTAGGTGCCGTCGGCGAGGTCCCCCTTGTGCTTTGTGGCCTCGTCGGCGTTTGCGGAGCGGAAGTAGAGCTTCTGGGCGCTCGAGCCATTGGTTGCGTAGAGCTCGACGTTCGTGCCGTTTTTCGTAGAGCCGCCCGTAATGTCGAGCACCAGCCCCTGCCCGAGCTTTGAGAAGAGGACCACGCTGCCGTCAGACTGTTTCACGGCCGCCCATTTCTGCGCGTCGGAGCCGTTGGAAGACCACTGCTGCACGTTGGCGCCGTTGCGGCGCAGCGCGGAGCTTACGTCGAGGGCCTTGCCAGAGCCGACGTTCGTGATGGTGATGAAGCCGTCGGAGTCGCTCGTGACCTTCCAGTACTGGGCGTTGGTGGCATTGGCCTCGTAGATCTGCACGTTGGCCCCATTTGCCGTGGAGCCCGCGCTCACGTCGAGGGTCATCCCCCTGGCCGAATTCATGCGGATGGAGTAGACGCCGTCGGCAACCGCGCCCTTGTTGGACGCGGCGAGGGACGCCACGGAGGTGCCCAGATACCCGAAGCAATCCTTGAGCTCGCTCTTGTACCTGTTCACGTAGGAGGTGCCGTACTTGTACGTGTAGGTGCCGTTCTCGATGCCGGCGACGAGCGCGTTCGCGAGCGAGCTGACGAACTGGGTGCTCGTCATGCCGTTGTAGAGGCCCCCGTTGTTTGCCCAGCGCTGCCAGCCGTAGGAGCCAAAGAGGTTGCACATGCCCCACACCATGCCGCGGGCGCAGTCTGCATAGCTATTGAGGTCGATGCCGTACTTGCTGTAGAGCCAGTCGCTTGCGGGCTCGTAGTACTCGGTGTAGGCCCAGTAGTTCTGGAGGCGGGAGAACTCGGTGGGGTCGGCGGCGTACGCCTGGTGCCAGGACCAGTTGAGGTCATCGGCCATGGTCCAGTTGCCGCCGGGGGACTTGACGGTCGTGACGTTGCCGCCGCTACCGTAGGTGTTCCAGTTGTACCAGTCGCCAATCTGCTTCAGGGCGGAGTACTTGGTGGGGTTGTAGTTGTAGACGGCCTTCATGAAGTCGCCGAGGCCATAGCGGTTGTCAAACTGGTAGTAGCCCATGGCATGGTATTCATCCCCATAGGAAAGGCCTTGGTCATAGTTCTGCGAGCTTTCGTACTTGCAGAAGTAGCGCATCTCCTCGGAGATTTGCAGCGGCCTGATGGACGGGGAGCGGGTCTCGATGTCATAGGCCTCGACGTCCGACTCATCCTCGGAGTAGGCTTGTGCGTCCTCTTCCGATTCGTCGCACGAGTTGACCTCCGTGTCATACGAGGCTTCGGCGTCATCGCCCGGCTCATAGGCGTCCGAGCGGTCGAAGGCGACCCCGTATGTGGCTTCGGCGTCCTCGGCCACGGTTTGGCCGTAGGAGACGGAGGGAACGGCGATGAGGGCGAGCGCCAAAAGGGCCGCGCAGGTCAATCGGGTCTTTCTCATGGGGTCCTCCTTAAAGGCGCTGGGCCAATTTGCCATGGGCGGGCATGGCGAGCTGAAATGCGGCGGCGTCCCTACTTGTGCTCCCGGTAGACCTGCAGCTCCCACTGCTTGCGCTCGACCTTGGCAACGGAGTCCAGGATAAAGCCGGTGGCAAGGCAGAGGCCGCAGAGGAACATGAAGGCCATGGCGAGCATGGCGGTGGGGAAGCGCGGCACGAGGCCGGTGCTCATGAACTCGCTGATGATGGGGACGCCGAGGATGAGGCCGATGACGGCAAAGACGAGCGCCACGAGCGAGAAGAACTTGAGCGGGCGGTAGTCCTTGAACAGCGTGCCGATCATGCAGATGACCTTGATGCCGTCGCTCACGGTGTTGAGCTTGGAGACGGAGCCCTCGGGGCGGTCACGGTAGACGATGGGCACGTCCTTGATGCGCCAGCGGTGGTCGACCGCGTGGATGGAGAGTTCGGTCTCAATCTGGAAGCCCTCGGAGAGCACGGGGAGCGTCTTCACGAACGGGCGGGACATGGCGCGGTAGCCCGTCATGACGTCGTCAAAGCTGTAGCCATAGATCCACTTGATCATGGCGCGCACGAGGTTGTTGCCAAATCCGTGGAAGGCGCGCTTGTTCTCCTCGCCATAAGAGCCATTGGAGAGGCGGTCTCCCACCGTCATGTCGGCCTCGCCGTTGAGGATGGGCTCGCACATCTCGCGGGCCTTGGTCTCGTCATAGGTGTCGTCGCCGTCGACCATGAGGTAGCAGGCGGCGTCGATGTCGCGGAACATCTGGCGGACGACGTTGCCCTTGCCCTGGCGCGGCTCAAAGCGAACGACGGCGCCGTGCTCGCGGGCAATGGCGGAAGTCTCGTCCTTGGAGTTGTTGTCATACACATAGACGGTGGCGCCAGGAAGCTCGCGCCGGTAGTCGTCAACGACCTTGCCGATGGTCAAGGCCTCGTTGTAGCAGGGAATGATGACCGCAACATTCTCGTAGGTCAAAAGGGGCTCCTAAGGGGTTGAGTGAAGTAACAGCATGATGATAGCAGCTGTCTGTGTGGATACGTTACATGTCGAGAGGGGCGTAGGGGATAAAGCACCCATTGCGAGCGGGGTGAAGGAGAGCCAGCGAAGCTCGGAACTAGTATCTGGCGGCTTTACTGCTGGTCCTTGTTCAACTACAATTCGTTTACCAGAGAGGTAAACTCGATTGAGGTGCAGATGGACGTTAGGTACCGGAATAATAAGATTGAGAAGGTATGTACTAACGCCTCTGTAGCTCGAAAGAAATACGGCAACGAAGCCGCACGGAAGATAGCTCAGAGAATCGGCGAGATTTCTGCAATGCCAAGCATCGAGATGATGATTGAGCATCGTGTTGGAAGATGTCATTCCCTCGTGGGGGATAGGGCTGGCCAATATGCTGTCGACCTTGTCCATCCCTTGAGGATGGTGTTCACAAAGGAAGGCGATTCCGTGCAGGTGGCAACGATAGAGGAAATCGTTGACTATCACTAGTGCGAGGGGAGATGGGACGTATGGTTGAGAGCAGGACGTATATTGCGGTGCCGCCCGGGGCCACCATAAAGGAGCAGCTTGATGATAGGGGCATGACGCAGAAAGAGTTTGCTGCTCGGATGGATATGTCTCAGAAGCACGTGAGCAAGCTTGTGAACGGGGAGGTTCAGCTTACCCCCGATACTGCTTGCAAGCTCGAGCTCGTTCTCGGTGTCCCAGCGATCTTTTGGAGTAATTTGGAGGCAAATTACCGCGACCAGCTCGCCAAGGCGAATGCCGAGAACGAGATGGATGACGATATAGCCTTCTCGAAGCAGTTCCCTTACAAAGAAATGGCCAAGCTCGGATGGGTCCCTGATGCCACCAGAGCTGCGGAGAGGGTTACCAATCTACGATGCTTCTTTGAGGTCGTTCGGCTTAGTTTGGTGGGGGAGGGCCTGGTCCCTTGCGTGGCTTACCGCAAGAAGTGCGAGGGGGCGGATGCTGCTTTATGGTCCTGGGCACAGAAGGCGAAACTGGAGGCCAGGAATATCCAGACCGCCCCGATTAACATCGCGCTTCTCAAGAAGGAGCTTGCCCAGATTCGCCCAATGACGCTCCGCAGCCCCGATGAGTTTTGCCCCGAGTTGGTTCAGGTGCTTGCTAGCTGTGGAGTCGCACTTGTTTTTCTCCCGCATTTGTCGGGAACGGGCGTACATGGTGCTTCGTTCTACGACGGGCGCAAGATTGTGTGTGGCATGACGGTTCGTGGTAAGGACGCAGATAAGTTTTGGTTCAGTTTGTTCCACGAGCTGGGACATATCGTTTGCGGCCATCTGTCTGCCTGCGAAGGCACAACCGAAGATCAGGAGCGTGAGGCGGATGCCTTCGCTCGCGATTTCCTTATCGCGCCGGATGAGATAAGGCACTTTGAGGATGAGGGGCGCTTCAGGCGGAACGACATCCTCGCCTTCTCCAAGAGAGTGGGAATCGCGCCTGGAATAGTGGTGGGTCGACTTCAGAACGATAGGTTTCTTCGATTTGATCAATTGTCTAGCTTGAAGCAGAAGTACGTCCTGACCGAATAACATTCTTGCCAGGCCGAGGCATCCTACAGGAATTCGTCATCATCGTCTTCGTTCTCGGCCCAGGACTTGGGCATCACGGGTCTGCCGTCCGCCATCCTTGCGACGGGGACGTCGAAGTCCGGGTTGAGGCGGGGCCGGCGGCACGCCTCGAACGGGAAGCCGCCGTACTCGTTGAAGCTGCGCACGAATATCCTGACCGCGGCCGACGGCGTAATGCCGATGGCCTCCGCATTCTGTGCGAACAGGGCCTTCTCATCGGGATCGAGCTTTACGCTCATAAGCGAACTCGCAGACCTGGGCGGCCCCTTTCCTTGCCGGTATCAGCACCCATTTGCCATACGTAGGACATGCCCAACATGTATAGAGTACTGCCAGGTTACCTAAAGCTAACGCAAGCTAAAAAAGCTAACGCATGCTAACTCAAATGAAAGCCGCTGCCGTATACTGAACGAAAGACCACGGAGGAGGCCGCTATGGCTCGCAGCTTTGACAACCCGTTCACTCCGGTGGTCGGCAAGGTCCCCCTGTACCTGGCCGGCCGCGAGGCCATCATCGAGGACGTCGAGACGGCGCTTTCCGGCGCGGGCAACGACCCGGCCATCATCAGCCTGCTCGTCGGCGCGCGCGGCACGGGCAAAACGACCCTGCTCTCGTACTTTGCCGACGAGGCCGAGGCCGTCGGCTGGATCACCGCGCGCGTGACCTGCGTCTCCGGCATGCTCGACGACATCCTCGTGAGGGCGCGCCGCGGCGCAAAGCACCTGGTGGACACCACGCCTTCAAGGAAGGTCAAGTCGGTCGGCTTGGCCAATCTCGCCTCGCTGGAGCTGGAGCAGTCCGCCCCGGAGGCTACCAACTGGCGCGCCCAGCTCGAGGACCTCCTGGATGCCCTTGCCGAGCTTGGCACGGGCCTTCTCGTGACGGTTGACGAGGTCGCGCCCAGCGTCACCGAGATGGAGACGCTGGTATCGGCGTTCCAGCACTTCATCGACGAGGGCAAGAAGGTCTCGCTCATCATGGCGGGGCTCCCGTACGGCGTCACGTCCCTGCTCTCGGGCAAGTCAACGTCGTTCCTGCGCCGTGCGGCGCGCTACGAGCTGGAGGCCCTGAGCGATTACGAGGTTGAGGAGGCCCTGCTCAGGACCATGAAGGAGGGCGGCAAGACCTTTGGCCCGGGCGCCCTTGAGGCCGCCGTCGGGGCCATCCACGGTTTTCCCTTCATGCTGCAGCTCGTCGGTTACCGCGCGTGGCGGATGGCCGGCAGTGCGGACGTCGTCGATGCCAAGAGCGTCGATGCGGCGGTGGGTGTCGCGCGCAGGGAGCTCGAGCAAAGGGTCTACGAGGCCGTGTGGTTTGAGCTGAGCGAGGCTGACAAGTCCTTCCTCGCGGCGATGGCGCAGGACGGCGGCGTCACGCGCCAGTCCGAGCTGGCCGCCAGGCTCGAGAAGCCGAGCGGCCACGTCTCGCGCTACAAGAAGCGCATGCTGCAGCAGGGCATCATCCGGGAGCGCTCGCGCGGCCTGCTTGAGTTCTGCCTGCCCGGCTTTAAGGAATATTTCCTCGAGCGCTTCGCTGAGGAGCGCGAGGCGTAGGGGAGAGGGCGACGAGTTCGTGCCTTGTTACCCCCGGCTGTTGGGACCTGTGGCGGGGTAGTCCCCATTCCGTGAGTTGGACCGTTTCAGTTCCGTGAGTTGGACCGTTTCAGTTCCGGGAGTTGGATCTGGGACCCTTCGATAAGTTCGAGCGTGAATTCGGGAGCAAGTAACGAAACGGGCCGTCGGCAGTGTCTGCGGCCCGCCCTGAAGGGTCTACCTTGGGTTCTCGTAGTGGGTCCACATGCTGAGGACCTTCACGTAGGCACACGATGAAGTGCTTCGCCTGTCCTCCCGAGCGGCGCGCCCTGCTCGGCCGTCGAACCAACTGATCGGTCATTGGATTTGTTTTGCGGGAGCACGTGGGGCTCCATCATGTCGGACTTACTGCTGTTCTTTGAGCTTGGGAGTACGTGATGTCGGCACAGTGAGCGAATGCCGGCTATTATGCCGGCTCTGACGAGCTTGATATCTCTCGTTATCACGTCCATTTCTTTTTTTGGGTGCGAGCCAGCGCGTTGTCCCTTCTCAATCACATGAATCTCCCCGTTCCCATTTGTGTCATTGCGGGTTTCTAGGGGGCAACGTGGGAGATGCTCCCTGGCACCTTAATCCCTCATGCTGAATAGGCATGGTTCCATAGGGGAGATGTAAACTTAGGTACTTGCATAATGGGCGACAAGATGACCCTATTGCTTGGCTAATTTCTGGACGCGTCGCCCCCGCTCTGAGGGTGTTTTGGCTTGTTGTTGAAGGGATGCTGATTGATGGCTGGACAGCCGAAAACGGGCGCGAATGTGCGGGAGGCAAACGGTTTTGTGGGAGCTTCCGATTCTGGCAAGCCCGCAACTTGGCCCGCCCATCGTGGCCGCTTCATTTTCATGGACGCGCTTAACGTGCTCTCCTGCATAGCCGTTGTGGCGCTGCACGTCTCCCTTCCGGTGTTTACCCCTGAGAACTCAACTGGTTGGCTTACGGACGTCTGGTTCCAGGCCTGCGCAATCTTTGCCACGCCCATCTTCTTTATGATCAGCGGAGCCAACTTGCTGGGCTATCGCGAGCGCTATTCCACCGAGGTGTTCTTCGTCAAGCGCTTTGCTCGCACCGGGATGGCCCTTCTTGGCGGTAGCGCCCTATGCTACCTGCTGTTTTGCATCCGACCCTTTGGGTTTTATGGGGCCGAACCCTATGCGGCGGGACCTTCGCTCACTGACTTCGCAAAGCGCTTCTTCACAAACAGCATCAACGACACATACTGGTTCCTGTATAGCATTCTCTACCTATACCTGCTGACGCCCCTGCTGTCGTTGGCGCTGCCCAACAAGCGTCTGATGCGCTATCTGGTTGCGCTGTCCGTTGTCGCGAGCATAGGGTTCCCTCTCCTTAGATATCTTGGCGTTGAGGGCACGGTGTTCTCCGCAAGCCTTTCATGGCCCCTGTTTTCCGACCGATCCCTCATGTATTTCCTGCTCGGCGGCTATATCGCCCGCTACCACGCATCGCTTAAGAGACCAAGGCCCGTCGCTTTGGTGGCTGCGTTTGCTGCGTCAACGGCCCTGATGGGCGTCTGGTCGCTTGCCATAAACGGATACCTTTCCGGTGCCGTGACGGAGAGCTACGACAGCTATCCCATTTGCACTGCATCTCCGTTCTGCTTCGTGCAGGTCATTAGCCTGTATTTGCTGTTCGAAAGCTGCGAGGGCCGCTTCCGTAATATGCCGCAACGCATGTGCAACGTGCTGTCGCGACTTTCCGGCGCGTCGCTCACGGTCTACCTCATCCATATCCTTCTCATCAACGCCCTGCCCATCGGCAAGCTCGAGGCCTTTGTTAACCTTATCCATCGGAACATATACGTTGAGCTGGTGTGCGTTTATCTGCTGTCGGCGGCTGTTGGTATGCTGTGGGTGGCATTGAAAAAGACGGGGAATGGCGTACTGCGCCGCAAGTAGCGCGTCGCCGTTGACTCTGTGGCCGCTTATCGCGGCCTCTCGTTCTTCTTTTGGGAGTGTTGATGACTGGGCTGCTTAAGACCGTCAATTTTAAGGGCGCATGGGTTCCGGCTTTGCTCGGCATCCTCATCACCTGCGGAACCTACGGCGCCACGTATGCGTACGTCCCCTTTCAGGAGCCGTACTTTTACGTCATCCTTTGCCTGAACGTCGTCGTTGTCATTGCGCTGTTCGTCAGCATCGACCACTTTCTGGGATTGCATCGTTCAAAACAAGAAGCGGCGCCTACGAAGTGCGGCAAGGTCGCGAAGACAAGCTGGGTGGCGAAGCTATCCGTCCTCAAAGACCCCACAAGGGTCCTTCCCAACGCGCTTCGCATCTTTGTCTGCTGGCTTCCGTACCTCGTTCTGCTGTATCCGGGCATCATGTATTGGGATACGGGCGACCAGCTGGCGCAGTTCTTTGGCATATCGGCTTTTGGCATGCCTGCCGGACAAATCTGGGACCACCACCCTTGGTTCTCGACCTACCTGTATGGTGCCCTGACCCAGCTGGGATACCTCATTTCCGGTTCCTATCTCTTCGGGCTGTTTTTGAATGCCCTTCTCCAGTACGTCGTCGTCACGCTCCTCTTCTCGTGGACGCTTTCGACCCTTCACTCAAAGGGCCTGTCAAGGAAGGCCCTGGGCTTCATCTCCCTCTTCATGCGCTTCTTCCCGGCGCTTCCCGTCCTTTGCGCCTCCATGTCAAAGGACGTGACGAACGCCATCGCCCTGTACTGCTGGGTGCTCCTATATCTGAAGATTGCCAACAAGGAGTTGCCAAACCGCAATAGGGCTGGCTATATCTGCCTGTTCATCGTCGTTACGCTCGTGGTCGGCCTAACCAAGAAGATGGGAATGTACATCGTGCTGGCCGCGCTGCTGGGACTGCTCTTCTTCAGGTTTTCCCTCAGGTTCAAGGCGCTGCTTGTGGCCGGTTGCGCGGCTATGGTCCTTCTCCTCAATCTCGTGCTGCCCAACTACGTGTACCCCAGGCTCAACATCATCAAGGGGGGTTCCCAGGCCGCGATCGTCATGCCCATTGAGCTGCTGGGACGCGTGGCCCACTACTATCCCGATGACATTACCGAGGAAGAAGAGACCGTCATCAATTCCTACCTTGCCTACAACTGGGACGAGATGGGCGCGAACTACAATCCCTATATCGCCGACCCCGTCACCGGCTACACGCTAAAGGGCAACGTTCCGCTTAGCTCCTTCCTTAAGGTCTGGTTCCAGATTGGCCTGCGACACCCGATGTCGTACGTGAACGCCTTCTTCTCGCTCGAGTCCGGATGGATTTCATTTGCCGGCGCACCCACCGTGGCCGCGCAGTCCGAGCCCTATCGCCAAGATCCGCTGCTCATCGAGCCTGTGTTCTGCGCCAGCTATAACGCCGACACCTTTGGCGAGCTGCAGGAGCAACAGGAGAAGTCGTGGGGTCAGAACATCGTTGAGCATGTCTATGACTGGATTAGCAGGGCTCCCGTTGTCAACGCGCTTTGCTACGTTGCGGTTTGGACCTCGGTGGTGCCGGCGTTCGTGCTGTTTGAGTTTGTCAGGCGGCCGCGCAAGGACCTGCTGCTCGCCCTCATTCCCTACCTCATCTCTGCCGTCACGCTGTTCGTCTACCCCGTTAGCCTCAGCGCCCAGAGGCAAGACCCGACGAGGTACATGTTCCACATGCTGCTGATGGCGCCCCTGCTGCTCGGGCTCGTGCTTGCCAACGCACGCGACCCAAAGCTAACGCAGTGAGTTGGCCTTTTTCATTTTGGGAGCTCGGGTTTCCAACTCTCGGAACGAGGCCGCGAGGGACGACCCCGTTTCTTTGACGGGGACCATGAGGACCTAGGCAAGCAGCCCAAGTTCGAGGGCGATGCTGCCTATCTCGCGGTTTATTGATATTGCGGTTGTCGTTTGGGGAATTGGGGCGAGCGCTTCCTTGGGGGTATCCTTGTACGCGCCGTACGCGGATTCACCTAGGAGCCTATATGCCTCTCTTTTCCATAGTCATCCCCACCTACAAGAGGGAAGAGTACCTGCCCGCCTGCCTCGATTGCCTCAAGGCGCAGACGCTCGCGGATTGGGAGGCCGTCGTCGTCATCGACGCGAGCCCGGACGGCTGCGCTGATATCGCCAGGGCCTACGCCGCCGAGGACCCGCGCTTCGTGGTCATCGACAAGGCGCAGAACGGCGGGGCCCACCTTGCCCGCCGGGACGGCGTGGCCGCCGCCACCGGCTCGCGCATCACCTTCCTCGACCCCGACGACGAGCTCACCCCCGATGCGCTGGAGCGCCTCTCCAACGTCCTTCCGCTCGACGAGAACGTGATCCTGCACTTTGGCCTTGAGTGCGTGGGCGACGGCGTCGACCAGCAGCGCGCGAGGTCCTTCGAGGGCTGGGCCAACACCAAGCTGGGCCGCCTCGACCGGGACGGCCTCCTTGAGGCCACCTTCTCGACCGACGCGCAGTACGGCAAGGACTGGAACGTCTGCCACAGGGTGTTCGGCGCGGGCCACGCCAAGGTGGCCTTCGCCCACATGACGGACAGGCGCCTTGCCCGCGCGGAGGACGCCTACGAGCTGTTCGCGCTCGCGTGCCTCGCCAACGGCGAGGTCACCCACGACGAGGTCGTGGGCTACCGCTACTTCCTGGGCCGCGGCGTGACGAGCGACGCCGCCCTTTCGCCTGAGAAGTTCACTGCCGAGACCGAGCAGCTCCTCGCGTGCGCCGAGGCCGCCGAGTCCTTCGCCGAGGCCTGCTCCGACGACGTCTGCCGCCGGGCCGCCGCCTCCCTGCGCGAGCGCCTCGTGTTCTCTGCAGCCAACGAGTGGTACGAGCGCGTCGCGCCCGGGGACAAGGACGCCGCGGCCGTCGAGCTCGCCCGCATCGCCGGCAACGGCGCGGCGGCGACCGAGCTCATGCGCTTTTCCCGTGACGCCGCATACGCGGCGCTCCGGGGCGACGAAGTCTATTCCGAGGACAAGGACTACGCGAAGTGGTTCTCGCTGGCAGGCGAGCTCGTCTCCGGCCAGGGTGAGGTCCCGGGCAGGTTCCAGGCCTACGCAGACGCGGCGGCCTCCCACATCAACGGCCTCAAGTCCAGGGCCGAGCTGAGGGCCTTCGCCGACCAGGACATCCGCATCTTCGTCTCCACGCACAAGGACGTCGACACCTTCGACAGCAAGATCCTGCAGCCCGTGCAGGTGGGCTGCGCCAACGCCGACTGGCGCTTCCCCTGGGCGCTGCACGACGACGAGGGCCAGAACATCTCGGCCCAGAACCCCATGTACTGCGAGCTCACCACCCAGTATTGGGCCTGGAAGAACGTGGACGCCGAGTACTACGGCTTTTGCCACTATCGCCGCTACTTTGACTTCTCGCCCAAGCGCCACAGGGAGAACCCCTGGGGTGAGGTCATGGACTCCTACGTCAACGCCGCGAGCCAGGCCCGCTACGGCCTCGACGACGAGACCATGCGTAAGGCCATCGAGGGCTACGACTGCATAACCACCGAGGTCAAGGACCTGGCCGAGTTCCCCGGCGAGGACCACACGCCGCTCGCGCAGTACGAGGCCGCGCCGCTGCTGCACGTGGCCGACCTCCGCCGCGCCGTCGCCATCCTCTCCGAGATGCACCCGGACTACGCGCAGGACGCCGAGGACTTCCTCAACGGCAGCTCCAGCTGCTTCTGCAACATGTTCATCATGCGCAAGCGGCATTTCTTCGACTACTGCGAGTGGCTGTTCCCCGTCCTTGAGCGCTTCGTGGACGAGACGGACTTCTCGCGCTACAGCGTCGAGGCGCTCCGCACGCCGGGCCACCTCGCCGAGAGGCTGCTCAACATCTACCTGCTGCACCAGCGGCGCGTCGGCAAGGACTGGAAGACCAAGCAGCTCCAGTGCGTGCACTTCGAGCGGCCCGACCGCACCAGGCTCGAGCTGCCCGCGCCCTACGGCGCCGCCCGCGGCCGCTCGATCGTCCCGGTGGTGTTCGCCGCCGACGACGGCTACGTGCCCATGGTCACCACGACCATCCGCTCCATGCTGAGCAACGCCAGCAAGGACCGCTTCTACGACGTCGTGGTCCTCACCAGCAACATCAGCTGGGAGCACCAGCAGCTCATGCGCGAGAGCCTCGCGGGCGGCGCGGACAACGTCTCCCTGCGCTTCCACGACGTCTCCTCCGTCATGTGCGAGTACGACCTCTCCACCAACAACGCCCACATCGGCGTGGAGACCTACTACCGCTTCATCATCCAGCGCGTGATGCCCGCCTACGACAAGGTGCTCTACCTCGACTCCGACCTCATCGTCGAGGGCGACGTGGCCGAGCTCTACGACACCGAACTGGGGGAGAACCTGCTGGCCGCCACGCGCGACGTGGACTACCTCGGTAACCTCAACATGAACGACGGGAAGCGCCTCGCCTACACCAGGGACAGGCTCAAGATGGCCAACCCCTACGACTACTTCCAGGCAGGCGTGCTGCTGCTGAACCTCAAGGCCATGCGCGAGGCCTACACCACGGCCCAGTGGCTCGAGTTCGCCAGCGCCAAGGACCTCATCTACGACGACCAGGACGTCCTCAACGCCCACTGCGAGGGCAGGGTGGCCTTCCTGGACCAGCGCTGGAACGTCATGCACGACTGCTGCGGCCGTGTGGGCGGCGTGTTCGCCTTCGCCCCGGCGGGCGCCTACAAGGCCTACCTGGCCGCGAGGCAGCGGCCCCTCATCCGCCACTACGCCGGCTGCGACAAGCCGTGGACCCTCGCCAGCTGCGACTGGGCCGCGCACTACTGGAAGTATGCGCGCGAGACGCCCTTCTACGAGGACCTCCTGGCCAGGCTTGGCGCGCCCGCGAAGGAGGAGGGCGACGGCAGGCCGGCCCCCGCGCTCTCCGAGCACAACCCCATCAGGAAGGTCGTCGACCCCCTGATGCCGCTCGGCTCGCATCGCCGCGAGGTGGTCAAGGCCGTGGGCCGCAAGCTGCGCGGCAGGAACTAGCAACATCGGGGCCACCGCCTTGGCAGCGGTGGCCCCGGCATTTCACATGACAGGATTAGCAATGAGCAAGCCCTTGGTCACCGTCGTCGTCCCGGTCTATAACACGGAGAAGTACCTGCGCCATTGCCTGGACGCGCTCGCCGCCCAGACGCTCAAGGACCTCCGCGTCATCTGCGTCAACGACGGCTCCACGGACTCCTCGCCCTCAATTCTGGAGGAGTACGCCAGCAAGGACGGCCGCATCTCGGTCATCAACAAGCCCAACAGCGGCTACGGCGCGTCGATGAACATGGGGTTTGACGCCGCCGAGACCGAATATGTGGGGATCGTCGAGCCCGATGACTTTCCGGCGAGCGACATGTTCGAGAAGCTGCTCGCCCTTGCGCAGGACACCGGCGCGGACGTGGTCAAGAGCAACTACCTCGAGCACGTCGAGGGAAGGGCCGAGAAGGACGATACGCTGGTGGAGAACCTCAGCCTGAGCCTGCCCTATGGCGAGGCCTTTTCCGCCGCGGACCACCACGAGGTCCTCTGGGCCTCGGCCGCCATCTGGAGCGGCCTCTACCGCAGGGACTACCTCGTGAGGGAGAAGATCGGGTTCCTTGAGACCCCGGGCGCGTCGTTCCAGGACACGTCGTTCAACCTCACGGCGCTGATGGGGGCGGGCAAGATCGCCCTTACCAGGGAGGGCTTCCTCCACTACCGGACCGACAACTCCGCCTCTTCGGTCAAGGCAGGGGACAAGGTCTTCTACATTTGCGACGAGTACGAGCTGGTCTGGGACTTCCTTGGCGAGAGACCCGGCCTCTACGAGGCCTTTGCCGCCGACGTCGCCGCAATTCAGTTCAAGGGCTACTGCTGGAACCAGTGGCGGCTTGCCAGAAGGCTCCGCGAGCAGTTCTTTGACCGCTTCCTCAGCGAATACCAAGAGCTCGACGCCAAGGGCCTGCTCGAGCGGGGCCTCTATGGCGAGCGGGAGTGGGCCGACGTTCGCCAGCTGCTGGACGAGCCCGACACATTCTTCATGCGGGCCTGCGGGGCGCGGGGCATCACCAAGACCGTCCTCGTCACGGTAAATAGCGACGTCACCGCAGACGAGCTGAGGGAGTTTGCGCGGAGTTGCCCCCAAGACGAGGAGATCGTCGTAGACTTCCCCGACGGCTCCTCGTTTGACATCTGGCCAATCGCCGAACAGGATTACCGCATCAAGGTTCTTCCGGAAATGTGCCCTTCTGGTAAGTTAGAAGACGCCGACACGAGGGGCGCCTCGCTTCGCAAGGTAACCCTGGAGCACAAGGCCGCTGCGCGCCCGTCGCTATTGTCTAAGCTGAACAGGCTGTTTGGGAACTAGGTTCGCGGAAGGGAGTCTCCCCATGATTCGTTACCTCACAAGCGGGGGGGCAAACTCCTCCGCTGACGCCCGTGCCCTTGAGGAGATGCGGGACACGTTTGACCGCAGGCTCTCGTCCCTCGAGGAGGAGTTTGGCCGCAGGGTCTCCTTTCTCGAGGCCGAGACCATGCGCGCCCGCAGGACGGCCCTGATGGCCGCCGAGCTCCAAGGGTTCGAGGCGGCCCTTCGCGGCGTTGCCGGGAAGCGCATCCTTATCGCGGGCTGGTATGGAGCGGATAACCTCGGGGACGAACTCATGCTTCGGGCCGTGCTGGAGCACCTGCCGCAAGGCGCCCTCTCACGAACGGCGGTTCTGCTCTGGGACAACTCGACCTATGACAGGATGACGCTGGACGCTCGAATCCACGCCGTCCACTACCCGGCAACCACCAGAGAGCTCGACGCGCTCGTCTCCCATTTTGACGTGGTCGTATGGGGCGGCGGCGCCATATTGGATGACAAGCAGTTCAACAACGACGTCAACAACTTCAACACCGGTAACCTCTTCATCAGGATCAATGACCTTATGCTTGGCCGGGGCAAGCAGGTCTACTGTCTTGGCCTGAGCGCCAACGAGACCATTACTGACCAGCGCTACCTCTCTAAGCTGCGGTTTATTGTTGAGAAGGCAAGCCACTTTTCCCTTAGGGACAAGAAGTCCGCCAAGCTTTTGGCTTCACTTGGCATGCCGGGGGACAGGCTGTCCACCTGCGAGGACCTCGTCTTTTCAATGAGGTCCCTTAGGGATGTTGCCAAGACGACCGATGAGGAGTTCTATACGCTTGGCCTCGTGCCGTTTTATGCTGACGGGCTGCTCGACACCTATGCGAGCGTGATAAGGCAGTCCGTCTCTGCGGCCGGGGCGGTTGCAAAGGACAAGCGGCTTAGGGTCATGCTCATCCCGTTCCTTAACGAGGGCGGCTTTGACGAGCGCATGAACGCCGAGCTAAAGCGCCTTGTTGAGAGCCGCGTGACCGGTTGCGAGGTTGAGCTCGCAACCTACGAGCCCAATCCCGCTGCTTCACCCATCTGCAAATGCGACTCGGTGGTTTGCTACAAGTATCACGCGGCGCTCATCGCCTGCTGCGCGGGGGTTCCCTGCCTTATGGTTTCGCGCAGCGAGCATGCCCACTACTCCAACAAGATGGCGCACTTGGCCGAGCTTGCGGGCATCGAATACGCCCAGGTCCCCTCCGCGGGATTTGAGGAGGGCGCGGAGGCGTGCATGAAGGCGTTCTTTGCCAGCGCATGCTCGCCCAAGATTGACGAGTGCGTCTATGCGAACATGGACGCCTACATGGGTGCCGTCTGCCAGGACATCGCTTCGTAGACGTTGGCGGGCGAAGGCGACGGAAATCTGCTTCGAACGATAAGAGCGGGGCCCAATCCAAAGTGGCATTGGGTCCCGCTCTCGGCTTGCGCGCGAACTCGTGGTCTTACGCGAGCTTCTTGTTCCTCATGCGGTGCAGGAAGGCGGCCATGTCGGCGCGGGCCACGTTGCTGTAGGAGCGGAACTCCTT
>CAVJWS010000021.1:0-26325 GCA_963653485.1 Prevotella sp. CAG:279 | reverse complement strand
ACGCCGCCGCCGCAGGAGAGGATGAGCGAGCTCTGCGCGCTGTAGGCGGCGAGCACGTCGGTCTCCATGCCGCGGAAGACGTCCTCGCCGTCAGCGCGGATGATCTCTGCCGCGCTTCTCCCATAGGCGTCGAGGAAGGCGTCATCAAGGTCGACATGGTCGCGGCCCGTGAGCTTTGCGAGCCTCCGGCCGCAGCTGGTCTTGCCGCTGCCGGGCATCCCGATGAGCACGACGTTTCGCGTCTGGGCCCGAATTTGGCCCTCTATGCGCCCGATGAGCGCTTCGTCGAGGCTCGTCTGCTGCCAGACCTCGCTCGAGCGCCAGGCTTGTCCCACGAGCATGGCCAGGCCGCTCTCTGCCGGGATGCCGAGGCTCATGGCCTCGAGGATGATCCCGGTGCGCTCGGGGTTGTAGACGATGTCGAGCACGCCCTCGAGCTCAGTGAGGCTTGCGAGCACCGGGCGCGAGAGGGGGGAGTCCGGGCACTTGGGGAACATCCCCACCGGCGTGGTGTTGACGATGAGGGAGGCATCGGCGTGTCGCTCGAGTAGGTTGTCGTAGGTGTCCTCGCCCGTGCGCGAGATGACGCAGGGCAAGGCGCCCATCTGCTCGAGTGCGTAGACGACGGCCTTGCTGGCGCCGCCCGAGCCCAGCACGAGCGCCTCGGCGCCCTCAAGGGCGTCAGCACCGTCCAGGTGGCGCTCGCAGAAGCGCCTGAGCATCCAGGAGATGCCGAAGACGTCTGAGTTGTCGCCGAGGATGGTGCCGTCCGTGCGGCGCCACAGGGTGTTGACCGCACCCATGGCCTGGGCCGTCTCGGTGAGCTCGTCTGCGAGCTTCACGACGTCTTGCTTGTAGGGGATGGTCACGTTGAGGCCGCGCCAGTCGTCGCGCGCCACAAAGCCGGCGAGCTCGTCGGGCTCAAGCTCAACGAGCGCGTAGGGCGTGGTGCCGAGCTCGTCGTGGATCTGCGGGCTCCAGCTGTGGCCGAGGGTGCGGCCTAGCAGGCCGTAGGTGACAGGCGAGCTGCCGTCCCAGGTACGCGCCGCCATTAGAGCAGCTCCGAATAGCTGCCGAGGTAGCGGTACTCCTCGCAGACGTCGTCCAGCGAGGCGATGAGCTTCATGAACTCGGGCGCGGCCACCGAGCAGTCGACGTCGAAGTAGAACATGAAGTCGAAGTCCGAGTTGGGGATGGGGCGGCTCTCGAGCTTGACCACGTTGATGTCGAGCGCGTAGAAGCGCGCAAGCACCTTGTAGAGGCTGCCTGGGTCGTTGGCGGTGACCACCATGAGCGAGGTGCGGTCGGCGCCGGGGTAGACCTCGAGCTTGTTGGAGATGCAGGCGAAGCGCGTGAAGTTGGCGTCGCTGTCCTGGACGTTGCGGGCAAGCACGTTGAGGTCGTAGAGCGAGGCGCAGGCCCGGCTCGAGAGGGCCGCGACGTCGCTGCGCCCGCCCTCGGCCACCATCTTGGCGGCCATGGCGGTGTTCTCGCAGTTGTGGACCTCAATCTCGGGGTGGGACTTGAGGAAGGCCTGGCTCTGGGCGATGGCCTGCGGGTGGCTGTAGACCTCGCGGATGCCTGCGAGCTTGGCGCCGGGAAGGGCCACGAGGTTGTGGTCGACCTTGAGGCGGACGCTGCGCACGATGCTGAAGTTGTGGTTCATCATGAGGTCGTAGACCTGGTTCACCGTGCCTGCGGTGGAGTTCTCAACCGGCAGCACGCCGTACTTGCAAAAACCCTCCTCGACGGCCTTGAAGACGCCCTCAAAGCTCTCGAAGTAGCTGATGGTGGCGTGCTTGAAGATGCGGTCGGCCGCCTGCTGTGAGTAGGCGCCCTCGACGCCCTGGCAGGCCACGAAGGAACTCTGCGGGAAGAGCGCCGGGGTGTTCTCGATGGCGTCCTGGATGTCGTTGGCCAGCTCGCTCTTCTCGTTCAGCTCGGCGCTTTGCTGGGCGCGGCTCATCTCCATGATGAGGCTGAACAGGACCTGAGAGTAGTCACGAAGCTCGGCGGGGACCTTGGTGGCGACGTCTGCGAGCTTGGCGCGCTCGCGGGTACGGTCGAGGATGGGCTTGCCGGTGGCGCGCTTGTACGCGGCCACCTCGAGCGTGCAGTCCATGCGCTGGGCGAACAGCTCGCAGATCTGCGTGTCGATGGCGTCGATGCGGTCTCGTATCTCTTTGAGGTCAAGCTTGTCTGCCATGGTGCTCCCGTTGTGCTTGGGGTGGTCGGTTGGGGTTTGGGCCGCGGGCGCGGCCTTGGGCTGGTAGCTGGTGAGGCGTCTGCTGCCGGTGCAGGCGTTGCCGTCTCGGGCGCGGCCAAGTTTTGGCGTACGTCTCAGAGTGCCGGACGCGGGCGGCTGCGCCGCACCCGACCTAGTCGCTTTGGAAGTGCGCGGGCGCGGGAGTGGGGAACTTGCCCTCGGCCACGAGCGCGTCCATGAGGGCCAAGGCACATGCTGCCTCTACCACGGGCACCGCCCTGGGGACGATGCAGGGGTCGTGACGCCCTCGCACGGTGAGCGGGGAGTCCTCGCCGGCAGCCAGGTCGACGCTTTGCTGCCCAAGGCCGATGGAGGGCGTGGGCTTCACGGCGCAGCGCCAGACGATGGGCGCGCCGGTGGAGATGCCGCCGAGGATGCCGCCGGCGTTGTTCGTCTGCGGAACGGGAACGCCGCCCTCCATTCGATAGGGGTCGTTGTTCTGGCTGCCGAGAAGCGCGGCCGCGCCAAAGCCGGCGCCGAACTCCACGCCCTTCACGGCCGGGATGCCGAAGGCCGCCTTGGCGATGCAGTTCTCCAGGCCGTCGAACATCGGGTCGCCGACGCCGGCGGGCATGCCGTAGGCAACGCACTCGATGACGCCGCCGACGGAGTCCAAGTTTTGCTTGGCGGCAAGCACTGCCTCGTGCATATCGCGTGCGGCCTGTGTGCTGATGCAGGGCAGCTCGTTGGCAAGGATGGCCTGGGCCTGGGCCTCTTCAAATGAGGCCGGGTTCAGAGGCTCGTCGGCGATCTTCTCGGGACCGAGCTGGGCGATGTGGGCCACGATGCGTATGCCGAGCGCCTTCTCAAGCGCCTGCAGCGCGATGCCGCCGGCGATGCACAAGGGCGCGGTGAGGCGTCCGGAGAAGTGGCCGCCGCCAGCGACGTCGTGGTGGTTGCCGTAGCGAACGTAGGCCGGGTAGTCGGCGTGCCCAGGCCTGGGGACGCGGCGTAGGCCCTCGTAGTCCTGGCTGCGCGTGTTGGTGTTCTCGATGACGGCGGTGAGCGGCGCGCCGCAGGTGTGGCCGTCCACAAGCCCGCTCAAAAAGTGCGGACGGTCGGCCTCCTTGCGCGGCGTGGAGGTGTCACCGCGGCCCGGGGCGCGCCTGTTCAGGAACGCCTGCAACTCATCAAGGTTTACCTCGATGCCGGCAGGCAGCCCCTCCACGGTGCAACCGATGGCCGCGCTGTGGGACTGGCCGAAGATGGTGGTCTTGAGGCTCTCTCCGTAGGTGGAAGACATGGCGCTCCTAGAGGGTTCTGACGAGGCCGCCGAGCTCGTGGTAGTCCTCGAAGAAGGTGGGGTAGGACTTCTCGACGCATTCGGCGCCGAGGATGGTGACGCTTTCCTTGCAGCGGCTCGCGGCAATGGCGGCCATCATGGCGATGCGGTGGTCGTTGGCCGCGTCCACGGTGCCGCCCTCGAGCTGCTCCTTGCCGCAGATGACGATGTCGTCCCCCTCGGCCTTGATGTCGGCGCCCAGCGCCGCAAGGCCGTCGCAGACGGTCTGCACACGGTCGGATTCCTTGAGGCGAAGGCGGGCACAGCCCGTGAGGCGCGTGGTGCCAGGAGCCAGGCTCGCCACGGCGGCGAGCGGCGGTACGAGGTCGGGGAAGTCGGCGACGTTCATCTCGCAGGCGGCGGGCGAGCCGCTTAGCACGGTCGCCGAGCTGCCCGAGCGGCGAACCTGCGCGCCGAGCTTTGCGAGCGCCGCCATCATGGCGCGGTCTCCCTGCTTGCTCGCAAGGTCGAGCCCCGTGACCTCTATGCCGTAGCCCAGGGCCCCGGCGGCCAGCCAGAAAGCCGCATTGGACCAGTCGCCCTCGACCGTGACCTCGCCCGGCGAGCGAAGGGGCGTTGCGGCGCTGACGGAGAAGGTGCTGTACGAGCCCCCTTCTCCCTGTTCGTGGCTTTCGTTTACGTGCACGCCGAACTGCTCGAGCGCGCTCGTGGTGAGGGCGATGTAGGGGCGGCTTTCGATGGGCTCGCTCACGCGCACCTCGGTCTTGCCGCCGAGCAGGGGCGCGGCGAGCAACAGGCCGCTGATGTACTGTGAGCTCACGTTGCCCGGAAGCTCAAAGCGGCCCGGGCGCAGCGTCCCAGAGACGGAAAGCGGGAAGACCCCCTGGCGCGAGAGGTCGCAGCCGCCCGCCATGAGCTCCTCGTAGAGCGGGGAGAGGGGGCGCTCTGCCAGCCGCCCGTGGCCGGTGAGCGAGGCGTCGCAGGAAAGGGCGGCCACCACCGGCAACATGAAGCGCAGGGTGGAGCCGGACTCGCCGCAGTCGAGCAGGGCGTCGCGTTTGGCGGAAAGCCTGCCGGTCTGCCCGTCGGTGGGGATGGGGGAGACGTGCAGGACATCACCCTCGCGCACGATGTTGGCGCCCAAGGAGTTTAGGCAGGCGATGGTGGCCTCGATGTCCTTGGAGCTCGTGGCGCAGGTGATGTCGGTTGCCTTGGGGCAGAGGGCGGCGCAGATGAGCAGCCTGTGGGCCATCGACTTGCTCGCGATGGCCAAGATCGTGCCCACAAGCGGGCGCGGCGTGATGGTTACGTCCATGAAACTGCTCCTCGTAAGGGTTTTCCGAGCGCCTTATGGTAGCGCTCATAGCGTGCCTTTGCCGCGCGTGCGCGGCCTGCCAACAATAGTGCGGCCCCCGGGCCGGTTTGGCGCCAGGGGCCTGCCGTCTTAGCTATGCATGCCCGGGGCCTTGGCGCATCTGCCGAGGGAGGCCGTTGCGCAGCCGAGGTCTACGAGCTCGGCGAACTCGTCCATGGTCACGCGGCGGACCTCAACGCGCCCCAGCTCGAGCGGCATGACGACGTTCACGCCGTCTGCGTGACGCTTCTTGTCGTTGCGGGCGAGCGCGACGATGGTCTCGTGGTCAAGCGCGGTGTCGGTGGGAAGCCCGTGGGCGTCCACGACCTTCTCCACGCGTGCGGCGAGCTCGGGGCCGCAGATGCCCTTGGCGGCCGCGGCCCTCGTGATGGCGCACAGGCCGATGGCCACGCAGGTGCCATGGCCGAGCGTGAAGTCGCTCGCGGCCTCGACGGCGTGTCCGATGGTGTGGCCGAGGTTGAGCGTCTGGCGCACGCCGCGCTCGCGCTCGTCGGCGTTCACGACGTCGCGCTTGATCCTTACGTTTTGGGCGATGATGCGGGCGAGCTCGTCCTCGTCAAACCCGGGCGCGTTGATGGGCTTGCGCTCGAGGGCTGCGAAGAGCTCGGGGTCTGACAGCACGCCGTGCTTGATGACCTCGCCGCAGGAGTCCGTGAGCAGCTCGTGGCTGATGGTGCGCAGGGTCTGTGGGTCGGCGATGACCACCTTGGGCTGCCAGAAGGCGCCGGCGAGGTTCTTGCCGGCTTCCAGGTCGATGGCGGTTTTGCCACCCACCGAGGAGTCCACCATGGCGAGCAGGCTCGTGGGAACCTGGGCCACCGAGCAGCCGCGCATGTAGCTGGCGCCCGCAAAGCCCGCGAGGTCTCCAGTGACGCCGCCGCCGAGGGCGACCACCACGTCGTCTCGCGTGAGGCCGGCCGCGGCGATGGCCTCGAGGCAGGCGGCCCAGGTGGTTGCGCGCTTTGAGGCCTCGCCGGCCTCAAAGACGAAAGAACTGACCTCGTATCCAGCCTGCTCGAGCGAGATGCTGACCTTGTCCAGGTAAAGCGGCGCCACGTTGGTGTCGCTCACGACGCAGGCGCGGGTGCCGCCGGCGGAGGACCGCACGAGCTCTCCCACGCGGGCGAGCGAGCCGGGGGTCACATGCACGTCGTAGGAGGCGCTCGCGGCGTCCACCCTCACGACGGTCTCGAGACTGCCCATCAGACCTCCTCCTCCTTGGCGAGGTCGGCGCGCTTGATGCGGTCGCCCTCGGCCAAAAGCTCGGTGAGCGTCTCGGCGTCTCGCTCCTCGAGCGCGTCCTTGTACTTGTTGAGCTCGTCCACGATGATGCCGATCTCGCTGGCGAGGTTGTCGGCGTCGTCTAAGAACAGCTCGCACCACATGGTGGGGTTGAGCCTGGCCACGCGGGTGAGGTCCTTGTAGGATCCGGCCGAGAAGCCCTCGCGCAGCTGCAGGGTGGGGCTCTTCACGTAGGCGTTGGAGACCACGTGCGCGAGCTGGGAGGTGTAGGCGATGACGCGGTCGTGGCGCTCGGGCGTGGTGACCGTGAACTTCTCAAAGCCGCAGGGGGCAAGCAGCCCCTCGAGGTGGTCGACGAGGGCCAGGCAGTCCACGCCGCGGACCTCGGGCGCCGGGCACACCACCATGGGCGCGCCGCAGAACATGTTGGCGCGCGAGTGGGCGTAGCCGGAAAACTGCGTGCCGGCCATGGGGTGGCAGCCCACGAAGGTAAAGCCGTGCTCGCGCGCGATTTGGTAGCAAGGCTCGCAGATGGAGCGCTTGACGCCGCCGGTGTCGATGACGATGGTTTGGGCGCTCACGAGCTCGGCGTTGGCGCGCAGCCACTCAACGCAGGCCTTGGGGTAGCAGGCCAGGATGATGAGCTCGCAGGTGGGGATGGTGTCCTCGTCCAGCACGCCCGAGGTGGTCTCGATGGCGGCGAAGCTCTCGATCTCTGAGTTGGGGTCATAGGCAAAGACCTCGTGGCCGCCCTGGGCCATGGCGCGCGCGAATGAGCCGCCGATGAGCCCCAGGCCCACCACGCCTACGCGGCCGGCCATCACGGTGCCGGCGTCTGCCGCGGTCTTCTCCACGTCTTGCTGCTGCTCCACCTTACTCGACCTCCATCGTCACGGCCTCGCGCACGGTGGCGATGCGGCACATGGCGTCCTTGAACTGGGCGGGCGTGAGCGCCTGGGCGCCGTCGGACCAGGCGTGCCTCGGGTCGTCGTGGACCTCGATCTCTAGGCAGTCGGCACCGGCGGCGGTGGCGGCCAAGGCCATCGGCGTCACGTAGCGGGTGTGACCCGTGGCGTGGCTGGGGTCGGCGCAGACGGGCAGGTGGGTGAGGTCGTGCAGAACCGGCACGGCGGAGAGGTCGAAGGTGTTCCTCGTGTGGGTCTCGAAGGTGCGGATGCCGCGCTCGCAGACGATGACGTTGGGGTTGCCCTCGCTCATGATGTACTCGGCCGCCATGAGCAGCTCGTCGATGGAGCCGGCTATGCCGCGCTTGAGCAGGATCGGCGTCTTGGTCTTGCCCACCTCGCGCAAAAGCGGGAAGTTCTGTGCGTTGCGGGCGCCGATCTGCCAGACCTCGATGTCGCGAGAGGCGAACTCGCCCACGTCTCGCGGGTCCATGATCTCGGTCACGATGGGCATGTCGAGCTCGTCGCGGGCCTCGCAGAGCAAATCGAGGCCCTCGGGGCCCATGCCCTGGTAGGCATAGGGCGAGGTGCGCGGCTTGTAGGCGCCGCCGCGCAGCAGGGTGGCGCCGGCGGCCTTGACCTCGCGGGCGATGCGGATGAGGTTCTCGCCCTCAACCGAGCAGGGGCCGGCGATGACGTGGAAGGTGCCGCCGCCGATCTTCACGCCGTGGCCGCAGTCCACCACGGTGTCGAGCGGGTGGAACTTGCGGTTGGCTTTCTTGAAGGGCTCGGAGACGCGCTGCACTCGCTCGATGATGTCCATGCCCTCGATGAGGTAGGGGTCAATCTGCGTGGTGTCGCCCACCAGGCCGATGATGGTGACGCCGGTTCCCTTTGAGATGTGGGTGTCGAGGCCCTTGCCGTGTATCCAGGAGACGAAGTGGTCAATCTGCTCCTGGGTGGCAGTGTCCTTGACGACGGCGATCATGGTTCCCCCTTTTCGCGGGCCCATCGAGTGGCCCAGCGCGTTCGTAACTTTGCACAGCTGGTTGATGGTACTACAGGGGCCTTGCAAATAGCGCCTGCATCAAAAGTGATGCGAAGGTAAATGGGCGCGTCTACGACCATTCATCGGCAAACAATTGCCCGCGACGGGGTGCTACGATAAAGAAAGGACAATGGACGGAGGTAGCCATGAGCGATCCTAAGAAGAGCGATCTGTCAGATGCCGAACTCGAGCAGGTCTCGGGCGGCTATGGGCTTCTGAAGAAAAAGAACATCCGTGACGGCAACGGCCGTCTCGTCGGCTTCGTCAAAGACGGCAAAATCCTCTACCACCCTTGCGGCAAGTGCGGAAAGCCCCTTCATTGCGGTATGGGCGTGAGCTGGTTCTGTGACCCCTGCAATGCCGTGTTCATGCCTCTTTCTGATACCGAATGGAGCGGCACCAAGGAAGAGCTTATCGAGGCGGCTTCCTAACCTAGGGGCAATTCGGGCGCGTATGCTCTATACTCTCTTCCGCTGCTCTCTTAGCTCAGCTGGATAGAGCGTTCGCCTCCGGAGCGAAAGGTCGCGGGTTCGAATCCCACAGAGAGCACCAGTGGCTGTCCTGGGTCCGGCATCGTTGCGGTGCCGGGCTCTTTTTGTGTCTTTACGTACGTTTTACGTTTGGCCCGTACAATGGTGCTTTACGAATTTGCGCTTGGAGGTTGTATGGCACAGACGTTGGACGAGCCCGAGCTTATCGCACCGCAGCTCACGGGCCTTACGGACGACGAGGTCAGGATCCGCGTCGAGGAGGGCCTCGTCAACTGCGACGCGGGCCCCAAGACCAAGTCGATTCCCCAGATCTGGGCCGAGCACGCCTTTACCCTCTTCAATGGCGTGAACCTCGTCCTTGCGGGCCTTGTGGCCTACACCGGTTCGTGGAGGAACCTCACCTTCATCGTGGTGGTCTTGGCCAACCTTTGTATCGGCGTCACCCAAGAAATCCGCTCCAAGCGCACGGTCGACAAGCTGTCCATCCTGGCAGAGCGCCCGGTGACGGTGCGCCGCGGGGGCGCCGACGTCGAGGTCTCGCATGCCGACGTCGTGCTCGACGACCTGCTCGTGCTTCGTCGTGGCGACCAGGTCTCGGCCGACGCCGAGGTGGCCTGGGGCGTCGCCGGCCTGAACGAAAGCCTTCTCACGGGCGAGAGCAAGCCCGTCACCAAGCGCGAGGGCGACAAGCTCATGAGCGGCAGCTTCCTTGATTCGGGCTGCGTCCTTGCCAACGTCGCCGGCGTGGGCGCCGATTCCTACGCCGCCCGCATCAATGCCGAGGCCAAGTACGTCAAGAACACGCGCTCCGAGATCATGAGCACGCTCAACATGATCATCCGCTGGGCCACCTGGCTTCTGGCGCCCGCGGGCATCCTGCTGTTTTTGCGCACCCTGCAGGAGGGCACGGAGCTCGACCAGGCCATCCTCACCACCGTATCTGCCCTCGTGGGCATGATTCCGCAGGGCCTCGTGCTGCTCACCTCCACGGTGCTCGTCATCTCCACCATGCGCCTTGCCCAGAAGAACGTGCTCATCCAGCAGTTCTACTGCATCGAGATGCTTGCGCGCGTCGACGTCCTGTGCCTTGACAAGACGGGCACCATCACATCGGGCTCCATGGACTTCGAGCGCGCCCTCGGCGTCGGCGGCCACGCCTCTTCTGAGGTCGAGCTTGCCGCGGCCTGCGTGGTGCGCGCCAACTCCGCCGATGCCAACGAGACGGCCGTCTCCATCCTGCGCCATGCACAGGAGGCGGGCATCGAGACGCCGGCCTTCTCGCGCGTTGTGGGCTTCTCCAGCGCGCGCAAGTACTCGGGCTGCGTCACGGAGGACGGCCGCGCCTTTGTGATGGGCGCCACGCAGTTCGTCTTCGCGGACGGCGTTCCGGCCGAGGTGCAGAGGGCCTTCGACTCGATGGGGGAGCGCGAGCGCGTGCTTGCCCTGGCCGAGTGCGACGGCTTTGACGAGGAAGACAACATTCTGGGATGCCCGCGGCCGCTTGGCCTGCTCTCCATCTCGGACCACATTCGCTCGAGCGCCCCCGAGACCATCCGTTACTTCAACGAGCAGGGCGTGACCCTGAACGTCATCTCTGGTGACGACCCCCGCACCGTGGCAAGCATCGCGGCCGAGGCTGGCGTGCCCGACGCAGACAAGTGGGTCGACGCCACCACCCTCACCACGCCCGAGGAGGTCAAGCGCGCCGCGATGACCTATCGCGTTTTTGGCCGCGTGACCCCGCAGCAGAAGCGTGAGCTTGTCTGTGCCCTGCACGAGGCGGGCCACACCGTGGCCATGACCGGCGACGGCGTGAACGACGTGCTGGCCCTTCGCGAGGCAGACTGCTCGGTCGCGATGGCCTCCGGCTCGGACGCCGCCCGCAACGTGGCCGAGGTGGTGCTCGTCGACAACGACTTCGGCCATATGCCCGACGTGGTGGCCGAAGGTCGTCGCTCCATCAACAACCTGCAGCGTTCGGCCTCGCTCTTCCTCGTGAAGACGGTGTTCTCGGCCGTGCTCGCCATCTTCTGCGCCCTCTTCCCGCCCTATCCCTTCCAACCGGTGCAGATGTCGCTCATCTCGACGGCCATCATCGGCCTGCCCTCCTTCGTGCTCGCACTCGAGCCCAACCACGAGCGCGTGCGCGGCAGCTTTTTGGGCAACGTCCTTGCGCGCTCGATGCCAGGCTCCATCGCCGTCATCGCAGCGGTTGCTGCGGCAAGCGGCCTGCTCGAACGCTTCGGCATCTCGTGGGCTGAGATTTCTACGGTCTGCGTGATGCTCACCCTGCTGGTCGGGGGCTGCCTGGTCGTCCGTATTTCGCTTCCGCTAAACTTCCTGCGCCGTAACCTCATCGCTGCTATCGTGCTTATCGTTCTCTTTGACTTCACCATTGCGGCGTCATTCTTTGACCTCACGCCCATCACGGCTCCCATGGCCGTGGGCACGGTGGCCATTGCGGTGCCGGCGCTGGTGCTGTTCAACCTGCTCTTCAACCGCGGCGTCTCTCTGGCCGACGGGGACGAGGGCTACCTTCGGTTCATGGATGGAATCGAGCAGATCAACAGGAGGCGTGACGCACATGGACGAGACGTTCGCTAGTGCCGTAGCTAAGGCGCGCGAGGCCAAGGTCCTCGAAGTAGGGTCCATCAGCAGGAAGTTCGTGGACGTGAGCGGCATCCCCGGTGCCGAGGCGCTCCCGGCCTGCCTCACCGCCTTGCTCGAGAACGTCGTGCGCCGAGCCGCAAGCGACGAGGAGGCCGCCCTAAGCGCATCGCGCGTCATCGAGGCGGCCCGCGCAGGTAAGGCTGGCGACGAGGTCATGTTCATGCCGGCCCGCGTGCTGTTCCAGGACTTCACCGGCGTCCCCGTCTTCGTGGACTTCGCCGCCATGCGCGACGCGATGGTGGAGCGCGGGGGAGACCCCTCGCGCGTGAACCCGCGCATTCCCTGCACACTCGTGATTGACCACAGCGTCACGGCCGACGTCACGGGTTGCGCGTCCGCCGCTACCGAAAACCTCGCCATAGAGGCCAAACGCAACCGCGAGCGCTTCGCCTTCCTCAAGTGGGCGAGCAAATCCTTCGACAACGTGCGCATCGTTCCGCCTGGCGGAGGCATCTGCCACCAGCTCAACATCGAGCGCTTCTGCCAGGTGGTCTCCACCGATGCCCTCTATGCGGGCGAAGGCGAGCTCGCCTGCTTCGACACCCTGGTGGGCACCGACTCGCACACGCCCACGGCCAATGGCATCGGCGTGCTCGGCTGGGGCGTCGGCGGCATCGAGGCCGAGGCCGCGGCCCTCGGCCAGGCCATCACCATGCGCGTGCCCGAGGTCGTGGGCCTGCACCTCACCGGCAAGCTCTCGGACGGCGTCTCCGCCATGGACCTTGCGCTCACCGTGGCGCAGCGCCTGCGCGCCGAGGGCGTCGTGGGTTGCCTCGTGGAGGCCTACGGCGAGGGCGTCTCGACCCTTAGCGTGACCCAGCGTGCCTGTGTCTCCAACATGACGCCCGAGTACGGCGCCACCTCCACGCTGTTCCCCATCGACGGCAACGTCCTCGACTACCTGCGCCTCACCGGTCGCGACGAGGCCGAGGTCACCTTCGTCGAGGCCTACGCCAAGGCCCAGGGCGTCTTTGGCGGCGTGAGCGGCCGCAGCTACGCCCGCGTGGTCGAGCTTGACCTTTCCTGTGTGGAGCTGAGCCTCGCCGGTCCCTCGCGCCCGCACAACCGTGTGACGCCCGCCGGTCTCAAGGCCCGCTTTGAGGAGAGGGCTGCGTCCCACGCCCACGGCGACATGGGCGAGCGCTTTGAGGTTTCCTGCGCCGACGGCAACACCTACGAGCTCGGCCACGGCGCCGTGGCCATCGCCGCCATCACGAGCTGCACCACGGCCACCGACCCGGCGATGATGGTCGCGGCCGGCTTGTGCGCCAAGAAGGCCCATGAGGCCGGCCTTGCCACCAAGCCGTGGGTCAAGCGCATCCTGGCGCCTGGCAGCAAGGCCGCCGCGGGCATCCTCGAGCGCGCGGGGCTGCTTTCCGAGCTCGCCGCCCTTGGCTTCTACACCTGTGGCTTTGGCTGCATGAGCTGCATCGGCAACTCCGGCGAGATTTTGGCCTGCCTTAAGCCTCTTGCGCAGAAGATGGAACTTTCGAGCGTGCTTTCGGGCAACCGCAACTTTGATGGGCGCATCTCTCCCGACGTCGCGCAGAACTTCTTGGCCCAGCCCGCCCTCGTGGTGGCCTACGCCATCGCCGGCACCGTGGACGTGGACCTGAGCGTGACCCCGCTCGGTTCTCGTGAAGACGGCTCTCCCGTGATGCTCGCCGACATCCTGCCCACCACGGCAGAGATCGAGGCAGTGCTCTCCGAGGTGCTCACGCCCGACGTCTATGCCAAGGGCAACGCCGAGCTCATGGAAGGCGACGCCACATGGCGCGCCATCGACGCCGGCTCCAGCGCCACCTTTGCCTGGGACGAGGACTCCACCTACGTGCGTCGTCCGCCTTATTTTGAGATTGCCAAGAAGCAGAAGGTCATCGGCATTGACGGCGCACGTGCGCTGGCCTTGTTCGGAGACTTCGTCACTACCGACCACATCTCTCCGGCAGGTGCCATTGCGGCCAACTCTCCCTGCGCCCGCTACCTCACCGAGCGTGGCGTCGAGCCCGCGGACTTTAACACCTACGGCTCTCGTCGCGGCAACCACGAGTGCATGGCGCGCGGCACCTTCGCCAACGTGAAGCTCGAGAACCTGCTGGCAGGCGCCCCCGGCCCGCACACGAAGGACCTGCTTTCCGGCGAGCTCGTAAGCGTCTATGACGCCGCCGAGCACTACGGGCGAGAGGGCGTTGAGCTCATCGTCATTGCCGGCAAGATGTACGGCTCTGGCTCGAGCCGCGACTGGGCCGCCAAGGGCCCCCTGCTCCAGGGCGTCCGTGCGGTCATCGCCCAGAGCTTCGAGCGAATCCACCGCTCCAACCTCGTGCAGATGGGCATCTTGCCGCTTGAGTTCGCGGAAGGGCAGGGCGCCGAGACCCTGGGGCTGGACGGCACCGAGACGTTCTTTGTGGCGCCCGTCGACCTTGCTCGCGGCCTCCCCGCCAACCCCACGACCAACGTCACGGCCAGAAAATCCGACGGCTCTGAGGTAAGCTTCCTCTGCACCGTTCGCGTTGATACGGCCCTTGAGGGTGCCTTCCTCGCCTCCGGTGGCATCCTGCCCTACGTTTTGGAGGAGCTTGCGTGAAGTGTCCCGCCTGCGGCTCTGAGGTCGCCGACAATCTAGAGGTCTGCCCCGCCTGCCACGCCAGCTTGGCCATGACACGCGTCATGCCCAAGCTTACGGGCACGTGGTGCAGCTCTTGCGGCGCCCTCATCCCCGCCGGCAGCGAGGTGTGCCCCAAGTGCGGGTTGCCAGCTTCTACGCCTTCGACCACTGCGGCCGAAAACGAGCTGCGCCAGCGCAAGAGCGAGGAGCGCCGCCTTGAGGCCGAGCGCACGAACGCCATGCCTCGCATCGAGAGCGCCATTCCCTCGGAGCCCGATCCGTCGAGCGAGTCCGCGTATGGCCGCGAGCGCCTTCCCCACACCAGGGTCTTTGCGCTCGCCGCCGTCGCAAGCCTGCTCATCGTGGGTGGGGCGTCGTTGGCCATCACGCACCCGTGGGACCCAAGCCTCAACGACACCAAGGCCACCATGCCCGCCGACACCTCGCAGGCCGGCTTTCCCGGCACCGTCAACAAGCTTTCCGGACAGGACAAGTCCGGTACGGGGGCCATTTCCGTCCAGAGCGCCGACGAGGCCACCTACAGCGCGCTCCTTTCGGCCTACGAGCAGCTCGGTGACATCTCTTCGAGGGCCGACGAGCTAGATTCCTTGCTTGATTCTACGGGCGTCTCCGGCTCCAAGAGCGAGCGCGCGGATGCGCAGTCGCAGGCCGAGCAGCTCTCCTTGGACGCCAGCAACCTGGTGACCACCATCCAAAACATCGACGTCGACACCACCGGCACGTACTCTGACCAAAAGACCAACGTATCCACGCTCGCCAGTTGGCTGAGGAACCGCGTCGAGGCCATCGCGAAGGCCTGGAAGCTCAGCGAGGAGAGCTCCGACCCGTCCTCCGACTCATCAAAGATCATGGCCCCCATGGCCGGGAACAGGGAGTCCGACAGCTCCGACGCGTATGTCAACCTCTTCAAGAAGAACTACGAGGCCTGGAAGCCCGTTGAGCGATAGGCTTGCCCTGTGACAGATGCCGAATGTGTGAAAGGGGCGGCGTGCTGCTAGAATTGACCAGATAGTTGATTCTCAGGACGCCGCCTTGGCGTTCGAATAAAGGCCTGGAGGCAATATGTTCGGTATGCCCGACCCGCTCTATACGCCCGAGTACGCCTGCGCCGGCGATGAGGTCGCCACGATCGAGACGTCCAAGGGCACCATTCGCGTTCGCCTTGACGCACATGGCGCGCCCATTCACGTCGCCAACTTCTGTGAGCTTGCCAGCAGCGGATTCTATGACGGCCTTAAGTTCCACCGCTATGTTCCCGGCTTCGTCATCCAGGGCGGCTGCCCCAACACGCGCGAGATGAGCTGCGAGGAGGTCGCCCGCGGCCTTCGTGGCCCCGACGGCCAGCCCGGCACCGGCGGCCCCGGCTACCGCATCAAGCACGAGTACGACACCAACCCCAACAACAGCCATGTCGACGGCGCCCTGGCGATGGCCCGTTCCCAGCACCCGGATTCGGCTGGTTCTCAGTTCTATCTCTGCCTCGGACCCCAGCACGCGCTCGATCGCGAATACACGGTCTTCGGCACCACCATCGAGGGTCTCGACGTCATCGGCAGCCTTCGTGCCGGCGACGAGATCGTCTCCGTGCGCATCTCTCACGAGGCGTAAGGGGAGAGGGGAGTATCACCTTGGACGCACAAGCATTCAACGCAGCTAAGGCCGCCTATCAGGCCGGTGATTGGTCAACCGCTGCCGTCGGCCTCTACGCCGCCAAGTCCGCCGGCGAGGTTTACGGCGAGGCTGACCACCTGCGCGGCAACGCCCTCATGAAGCTCGGCAACTTCGCCGAGGCCGCCAACGCCTACGGCGAGGCGCTCGCCGATGCGGCGTATGGCCATGTCGGCGCCCTCAACTGCAACCGCGGTCGCGCCCTGGTGGCCTCTGGCCAGGAGGATGCCGCCATCGCCTGCTTCCAGGCCGCGGCTGGCGACTCCAGCTACGCCACGCCCTACAAGGCCTACGTTGCCCTCGGTAGCATCTTTGAGGGTCGCGGCATGGTCGCCGAGGCCGCAAGCGCCTGGCGCGCCGCCGCCATCGACGAGGCCAACCCCGACCCCTCCACCTCCCTGGTGAAGCTCGGCGACTCCTTCATGCAGCTCGCGCGTCCCAATGACGCCGTGGATGCCTACCGCACCGCGCTCGACTTCTCTACCGGCGCGGGCGTCGGCTCCATCAATGCCGCCCTTGGCCAGGCCTATATGGCCCAGAACCGCATGGCCGAGGCCGCGGACGCGTTTGCGCATGCCGCCGCAGACCCGAGCTATCAGCTCACCGAGGAGCAGCAGACGGCTTACACCGCCGCGCAGCGCGCCCTTTCTGGCGCCACCAACTCGGGCCCCTCTGAGACCGACCAGATGCTCTCCGCCGCCGGCTACGGGGATCCTTCCTATGCGCCTCAGTCCTCCCAGGCCCTCGAGTCCACCGCTGCTGGCCAGGTGCAGATGCAGGCCGCTCCCGCAACTGCCTATGACCCGCTCGACCCCATGGGTCGCTCCGGCGAGTTCATCCCCAGCCCCGAGGACACGGGCTTCTTCTCCGTCACCGAAGAGGACCTCATGAAGGCCGACCGCAAGCAGCGCAAGGCTCGCCGCAAGCACAGCCACCGAGGGCTCAAGGTCTTCCTCGTCCTGCTTATCCTCGTGCTTGCCCTGGCTGGCGCCGGCGCCTTCGCATACTTCAGCGGCTATGGTTGGCCCACGCAGGAGGCCGTCGTCTCCGACCTGTTTAGCGCGGGTTCTGCCGGAACCGACATCTCGGGCTTTTTGTCCGCTTCCGTGAGCGATGACTCCAAGAGTGAGATTGAGGCCATCATGCCGCGCGGTGCCACCTCCACCGTCTCCGGCGTCGACCGTTCCATGGCCTCCTCCCAGGTGCTCGTCACCTCCAGCCTTGCCTCTGGCGGCTCCCAGGACTACACCGTTTCCCTCGTTCGAGACGGCCTTGGCTGGAAGGTGAGCGGCGTTACGCTCGCCTACTCCTCAAACGCCAGTGCCTCTTCTAGCTCCACTTCCGCCACCACTTCCACCTCGGTTGCCGATGATGCCGGCACCGCCCAGTCCGTCGACGCTACGGAGGGCACCGAGGAGCAGACGGCCACCGAGCAAACAGATGACTCCCAGGCTTCTGCCGAGGAGACCACGAGCTCCGAAGACGCATCCGAGGCCAACTAGCTATTCCGTTTGATTTGCAGGGGCGGGTTATCCCGCCGTCCGAGAAGGATTGGACGCCATGTCGTTCTTTGACTCCATATTCGGCGAATACGGCGGCGACCTCGCCATCGACCTCGGTACGGCCAACACGCTTGTGTCGGTTCGCGGCGAGGGCATCGTCATCAACGAACCCTCCGTGGTCGCCATCGACCAGAGCGAGGAGCGCGTCCTTGCCGTCGGCGCAGATGCCAAGCGCATGGTGGGCCGCACCCCGGGTTCCATCTCGGCCATCCGTCCCCTCAAGGACGGCGTCATCTCCGACTTCGACGTCACCGAGGTCATGCTGCGCTACTTCATCGAGAAGGCCTCCAAGCGCCGCTACCCGTGGAGCCCCCGCCCGCGCGTGGTCGTCTGCGTGCCTTCTGGCGTCACCTCGGTGGAGAAGCGCGCCGTCTTCGAGGCCACCATCCAGGCCGGCGCCCGCCAGGCCTTCCTCATCGAGGAGCCCATGGCAGCCGCCATCGGCTCCAACCTGCCCATCGAGGATCCCACGGGCACGATGGTAGTTGACATCGGTGGCGGCACCACGGAGGTCGCCGTCATCGCCATGGGCGGCATTGTGGTCTCCCAGTCCATCCGCACGGCCGGCGACGAGTTCGACCAGGTCATCCTCGAGCACGTCCGTGACGCCTACAACCTTTCCATCGGCGAGCGAACGGCCGAGGACATCAAGATAAAGGTCGGTTCCGCGGCGCCCCTCAAGGAGGAGCTTGACGTCGAGGTCAACGGCCGTGACGTTATGAGCGGCCTGCCCAAGTCGGTCCGCATCGAGTCCGAGGAGATTCGCCGGGCCCTCAACTCGCCGCTCGACCAGGTCACCAAGGCCGTCAAGGACGCGCTTGACGTTACCCCGCCCGACCTTGCGAGCGACCTCATGTACTACGGCATCATGCTCACGGGCGGCGGCGGGCTGCTCCGCGGCCTCGACCAGCGTCTTCGCGAGGAGACGGGCGTGCCGGTAAACGTGAGCCCCACCGCGCTTGAGAACGTCGTGCTTGGCTGCGCCAAGGTGCTTGAGGCCAACGCGCTTTCCGGCGGGTTCGTCCAGAGCTCTGGCAAGTAGGGCTTTTTCCATGCCTCGCTTTTCCGCACCCAACTCATCCATAGGGCGCGGGTCCTCCTCGGGGGTCCCGCGCTCGCTTGTTGTGCTTACGGTCATCTCCCTTGCCCTGTTCGTCCTTGGCATGCGTGAGGGTGACGCGGGCGTCCTGCATGGCGCCCGCGGTGTCTTTCAGACCGTCGCAAGCCCCGTGCGCCTCGCGGGCTCGCTTGTCGCCGCCCCCGTGTCGGGCGCCGGGAACATCGTCGGCAACCTTACGGCCGATTCTGAGACGCTTTCCGAGCTCAAGGACGAGAACGAGCAGCTCAAGGCCGAGGTCGCCAAGCTCTCCGAGTACGAGCAGCAGGCCACTACGCTTACGGAGCTCCTCCAGCTGAGAAACCAGTACACCCTAAGCTCCACTGCCGCCAGGGTGACCGCCCAGTCAACCGACTCTTGGACCTCGACCATAACCATCGACAAGGGCTCGAGCGCCGGCATCGCCGTCGGCATGCCGGTTACGAGCTCCGCTGGCGTCATCGGCCAGGTCTGCGAATGCGGGCTGAGCTCGGCCACGGTGCGCCTCATCACCGACGAGAACTCCGGCGTCTCCGCCATGGTCCAGTCGAGCAGGGCGCAGGGGCAGGTCGTCGGCTCGCCTGACGGCTCCCTTCGCATGACGCTCGTCCGCAGCGACCAAAAGGTCTCTACTGGCGACATCATCATCACGAGCGGCTTGGGGGGCGTCTATCCCAAGGGCCTGCCCATCGGCACCGTCACCAACGTCACGAAGTCCTCCGGCTCGATGTACTACGACATCACCGTCGAGCCTCTCACCACCATGGACTCGCTCGAGGAGGTGCTGGTCATCACCTCCATTACCGATGACCAGCAGGCCACGGCAGACGACGCGGCGGCCGCCAACGAGCAGGACCGCAACATCTCTAGCGCCACGACGTCTGCCTCCACTGGCGATGCGGCTGATTCCTCGTCCGATTCGGCCTCAGAAGACACGAGCGGCGAGTAGGGGGTGTAGCTGTGATCGTTAACGACATCGGAAAGAACAAGCGGACTATTATCGTCACCGCTGTCGTCTTGGCCCTGTTGCAGCTGGGTGTCGTTCCCAACGTCGCCCTCATAGGCGGTCGCATGAATCTCGCCCTTGTGCTCGTTGCCCTGGCCTGCCTCGGAGGGCCCGTCTCCGCGGCACCTGCCATCGGCTTTGCTTCCGGGCTCTTCTATGACATGGCCGGCTCGGGCCCCATCGGCCTCATGGCCCTCCTTCTCACGCTTGTCGCCTTTGCGCTTGCGAGCGCGGGTCGCAGCCGCGTCGTCGACGACCCGAGCGCCTCGGTGGCGATCTTCGTCCCGATCGCCCTTGGTGTCTCGGTTCTCTATGCCATTGTGTTGCTGGTCTGCGGCCAAGCGAGCTCCTTCGTCGACGTCGTCTTCCTACGGGCAATCCCGGGGGCCGTCCTCGACACCGTCGCCTTTGCCGTCTGCGCCTTCGTCATGGGACGCTTCGGCGCTCCGGCCACGGGCTTTGGCTCCGGCAAGAAGCGCGGTGGCAACCGCTTTTCCACGAAGGGCCTGTAGCAAATGAGTTCGAGCACCTTCGCACTCATACTCGTGGTCCTCGTCTGCACTGCCGTTGCCGTGGCCCTCGTGCTCCTCGTCCACACAGGCTCCACCTCAATGAAGATGGACATTGGTGGCCAGGCGCCTCGTGCCGACGGCGGTTCCGACGCCAGTCCCGAGAAGATGTTCAAGGGCCGCTTCATCGGCCTCGGTGCCTTTTCCGGTACGGTCATCGGCGTTTTGCTTGCGCGCCTGTGGTCGATGCAGCTCGTGAACACCGATACGTATTCCCAGCAGGCTGAGAGCAACCGCACGCGTACGGTCACGTCATTCGCCTCTCGCGGGCGCATCCTCGACCGCAACGGCGTCGAGCTCGTTACGAATCGCCCGAGCCTGACCGTATGCGCCTTTTCCGAGGTGGCAGACGACCAGATTGAGATTTCCCTTCTCGCCAACGTCCTCGGCATTCCCGTCATGGCCGCAAAGCGCCGCGCCACGGACTCGACCCAGAGCGCCCAGAGCGCGCGTACCGTTTGCATCGACGTACCTCGCTCCACCGTTGCCTACATCCAGGAGCATGCCGACGTCTTTCCCCGGGTCACGGTCGAACAGCGCACTCAGCGAGCCTACCCGCAGGGCGAGGTCGGCTGCCACTTGCTTGGCTATACCGGCACGGTCACCCAAGAGCAGATTGAGGAGAGCGAAGCTTCGTCGGCTGGCATCACCTACGAGAACGGTGACGTTTGCGGCCAGGCCGGCGTTGAGTACCAGTACGAAGAGGTCCTCCAGGGCATGCGCGGTGAGCAGACCGTCTACGTCGACGTCTACGGCAACGTCACCGACTACTCCACCTCGGTCCCCGCGGAGGCCGGTTCCGACATCATGCTCACCATCGACCTGGACGTGCAGAAGGTTGCCGAGGAAAGCCTCGTCGCCTTCATCAAGAAGCGCCAGGAGGGAGGCGTCGCCAGCTGCAAGTCTGGTGCCGCCGTCGTCGTCGACGTCACCAATGGCGAGGTCATAGCCATGGCCAGCGCCCCTCGCTTCAGGCCCGAGATTTTCGTCGGTGGCATCTCACAGGATGACTGGGACGCCCTTTCGAGCGACGACGCGGCAAACCCCCTCATGAACAGGGCCGTTGCCGGCCAGTTCGTCGCCGCCTCCACCATCAAGCCGCTTTCTAGTTTTGCGGCGCTCGACTATGGTATCGCCACGAGCGACTCGAGCTATGTGTGCAGCGGTTGGTGGACGGGCTTTGGCGAGGCGAGCGGCAAGTGGTGCTGGCAGCATTCCGGCCACGGTGGCATCAACCTCAGGAACGGCATCGTCTACTCCTGCGACGTCGTCTTCTACGAGATTGCGAAGAGCTTCTACAACTCTGACACGCCCGACGGCATGCAGGAGACCTTTCGCAAGTGGGGCCTCGGGCAGACCCTGGGAATTGACCTTCCCGGAGAGGCGTCCGGGCGAGTTCCCGACGCCGAGTGGAAGTGGAACTACTTCTCGAGCTGGCCGGATGCCGAGCGCCAGTGGAACGGCGGCGACTACACCAACATCTCCATCGGCCAGGGCGACATTCTCGTGACGCCCCTGCAGATGTGCTGCGCCTATATGGGCATCGCCAACCGCGGCACAATCTGGCGTCCGCATGTCCTCAAGAGCGTGTTGGGGCGCGGGGACAACGGATCCACCAAGGACTACGCGCCGCAGGTGCAGCTCTCTCCCGAGGAGAGCAGCTCCAACTACGACCTCGTGCAAAGCGGCCTCGAGGGCGTCATCTACGAGGAGAGCCCATCGCTTACGGCCCACTTCTCCAACATGACCACGCGCGTGGCCGGCAAGACCGGTACCGGCGAGCGCGGCAACGAGGAACCCACCGGCTGGTTTTGCTGCTACGCCCCGGCCGACAATCCCAAGTACGCCGTCGCCGCAGTGGTGGACAACGGCGGCTATGGTTCGGTAAGTGCCATGTATGTGGCGCGTGACATTCTTGGCGCGCTCTTTAACGAGCCCGACACCTCGTCGGTCGAAGTCACCGACGGTTCGAGATAGGGGAGGCATATGGCTCAGGACATTCCGAACAGCGTCGGGTTTGGCAGGGTCGTCTCCTCCATCTTTGGCGGAGACGCCGGCAAGAGGCCTGGCGCCGCACAGGCCCGCATGCCCGGGAAGGGCGGCTTGCTCTCGCAGGTCTACTGGGCAAACCTCATTCCCGCCTTGCTCCTCATTGCCTATGGCCTCGTGGTGGTGTGGAGCGCCTCGCTCTCCAATGCCAACGCGTCGCTCTCCAGGCAGGCGGTCGGCGCCGCGCTCGGCCTTGCGGCGGCGGCAATCGTGTGGCGCTACGACTATCGACAGCTTGCGAGCTATTCCACGTGGCTGCTCGTCCTTGACGTCATCTTGATGCTCTCTCCGAGAATTCCGGGGCTTGCCAGCTCGGCAAACGGCATGACCGGTTGGGTCAAGATCGGCTTCTTGCGCTTTCAGCCGTCCGAGATTGGCAAGATAGTCACCATCTTCCTGATGGCCTCGCTTACGGCCCAATACAATGGCCGCATCAAGGAGCTTCGCGACTACGTCAAGCTATGCGCGACCCTCCTCGTCCCCTTTGCGGCCATCATGTGCCAGCCCGACCTTGGAACCGGCCTCATCATCATCGTTTCCGGCGCGGCCATCATCATCTGCGGCGGGGCCAAGCGCGAGTGGGTGCTCGTGACGCTTGCGATGTTCGTGGCCGGCTGCGCGCTCATCATCTTCTGCTCAATCAACTTCGGTTTTCCGCTCAAGACCTACCAGCTCAACCGCCTGCTCGTCTTTGCGGATTCGAGCCTTGAGTCAACGAGCGCGGGCTACAACCTCCAGCAGGCGAAGATCGCCGTCGGGTCTGGCGGGCTGACCGGAAAGGGCATCGGCGCTGCCACCCAGTCTGCCGGCGGCTTCTTGCCCGAGAACCACACCGACTTCATCTTCGCCCGCCTGGCGGAGGAGTTCGGCTTTGTGGGGGCGGTTGCGCTGCTCGCCCTCTACGCCTGGCTCATCTTCTCGGCCCTGCACCTTGCCATGCACATCGACGCCGCCTTTGCCAAGCTCGTCTTGGCCGGTGTCATCACCATGTGGAGCTACCAGCTCCTGCAAAACGTGGGTATGTGCATCGGAATCATGCCCATTACGGGAATTCCGCTGCCGTTCATAAGCTACGGGGCCACTTCGATGGTCGTGCAGGTTATGTCGGTGGGTATCGTACAGTCCGTGTATCTTCACAAGACCAAGGCCGCCTAGGAGGGGCAGATGGCTCGCATCCAAGACATTCCCATAAGTGCGGCTAGGCAAGTCGTAGACGGGGCCCGCGCGGCCGAGGCCGCGCGCCGCTCTTGCGTTCGCATTTCGGTCGTCGTCGAGCCTGGCGCCCCCGAGGAGCTCGTCCTTGCCCTCAAAGAGGCGCTTATGCCCGCCACGGCTACGGGGCTCGTTCATGTCGAGGCCTTGCGCGAGGGCGTGCCGGTTCGCGTGAACCCCGGCGGCGACCTCGCCATCGTGGTCGCCGGCACGCAAGGGCGCGCCGCCTCCGTCTCTCGGGCCTTCACGTCTGCCGGCGTCGCCTGCGCCATCGTCGTGGAGTCGAGCGTAGAGGCCCCTGTGCCGGCGCAGGCTGGCCCTGCCGCGCTTATCGCCGCGGCTTCGAGCGACGCTCTTTTGAGCAAGCTAGCCGACTGGATGGCGCAGAGCTGCTCTGCCGACATCGCCTTGGCCTCGAACTTCGAGTTCACTCGTCCGGCCGTGGCCAAGAAGTGCATCGGCGCGCGGAGCGCCGCCAATGCGGCGGTGGCCTTGCTGCCCCTTGGAGGGGCCGACATGCCGGTCATGACGGCAAACCAGGCCCTTATGGCGCTCGACGTCGCCGGTGCCTATGGCCGAGGCGCCACGGTTGAGCGTTCGGTCGAGATGGGGCTAGTGCTTGGCTGCGCCTTTGGCTCACGTGCGCTCGCGCGTGCCGCCTTCAACCTACTGCCCGGTCTAGGCCTTGTCGTAAGGCCTACGGTGGCCTTCTGCGCCACTGGCGCTCTCGGACATGTGCTGACGATGAGATTCGAGGCGGAGAAAGCGTGGAAAGCACGTTCATAACCGCAATTTTGTCGTTGACGGCGCATTTTGGCTAGCGTATTATTTCCAACTGTTGCACTCACCACAGCAATGAGAGGCTCTAACATGTACGCAATCATCACGACTGGTGGCAAGCAGTATAAGGTTGCCAAGGGCGACGTCCTCGACGTCGAGAAGCTCGATGCGCAGCCTGGCGACGAGGTCAAGCTCGACGTTCTGATGCTCAACGACGGCAAGAAGGTTCTCGTCGACGCTGACACGCTTGCCAAGAAGAAGGTTACCTGCAAGGTCGTCGACCAGCACAAGGGTGCCAAGCAGCTCGTCTTCAAGTTCCAGAAGCGCAAGCGCTACGCTCGCAAGAAGGGTCACCGCCAGAACCTCACCCGCATCGAGGTCACCAGCATGCCCCGCATCACCGCTACGGCCAAGAAGGCCGCTACGACCGAGGACGCCGAGTAGGCGCGTCCCTTAGTTTCTACTAGATAGGCAGGTAGTCTAATGGCACACAAGAAGGGTCAGGCCAGCTCCCGCAACGGCCGCGATTCTGCAGCTCAGCGTCTCGGCACCAAGGTCTTTGGTGGCCAGTCCATCAAGACGGGCCAGATCATCGTCCGTCAGCGTGGTACGCACATCACCCCTGGTGAGAATGTCGGCCGCGGCAAGGACGACACCCTGTTCGCCCTCAAGGACGGCACCGTCGAGTTCGTGAAGGGTGCTAAGCACTACGTTCACGTTCGCCCGGCTCAGGAGGCTTAAGGGCTTCCTCGAACCCATTTGGGTACAGACAGGACCCTCGGCCACATAGCCGGGGGTCCTTTTTCTTACTAGCACGACAAGAGCTTGGAGAGGCAGATGTCTCAGTTCACCGATATCTCGCGAATCAACGTCAAGGGCGGTGACGGCGGCGCCGGTTGCATGTCGTTTCGCCGTGAGGCCTATGTCCCCAAGGGCGGCCCCGATGGCGGCGACGGCGGCCACGGCGGCGACGTCGTGCTCGAGTGCGACCCCCAGCTCTCGTCGCTGATTGACTACCGCTTCAAGCATCACTTCCGCGCCGAGCGCGGCACGCACGGCCAGGGTGCCCGGCGCCACGGCAAGGACGGCCAGGACCTTGTGCTGCGCGTCCCCTGCGGCACTGTGGTGAGCGAGCTCGACCCGGACACCATGGAGCCCGTCTATGAGCTCGCAGACCTCACTCGCCCAGGCGAGCGTGTGGTGGTGGGCCCTGGCGGCACCGGCGGCAAGGGCAACATCCACTTCGTCACCTCCGTTCGCCGTGCTCCCGCGTTTGCCGAGAAGGGCGAACCTGCCTTCGAGCACTGGATTCAGCTCGAGATGAAGCTCATGGCAGATGCCGCCCTGGTGGGTATGCCGAGCGTCGGCAAGTCGTCGCTCATCGCGCGCATGAGCGCCGCTCGCCCCAAGATTGCCGACTACCCGTTCACCACGCTCGTGCCTAACCTCGGCGTCGTGAAGACCGGGGAGGCCGGCTCCTTCGTCGTCGCTGACGTCCCCGGCCTCATTGAGGGCGCAAGCGAGGGCAAGGGCCTTGGGCACGAGTTCCTGCGCCACATCGAGCGCACGGCCCTCATCATGCACGTCGTTGACCTCACGGGCGGCTTTGAGGGCAGGGACGCCGTGGCGGACTACCTCACCATCAACCGCGAGCTCGAGGCCTATGCCCCCGAGCTTGCCGAGCGCCCCCAGATCGTCGTTGCCAACAAGTGCGACATGCCTGAGACGAGTGCCGCCTTGGCCGCGCTTCGCGAGCGCGCCCAGGCCGACGGACACCTTTTCTTTGCCGTTTCGGCCGTGACGGGCGCCGGCATTGACTCCCTCGAGGCCTCCTGCGCCGAACTCGTTGGCCGCCTGCGCGCCGAGCGCGAGGTCGACGAGGGTCCGGTTCGCGACGAGCTGTGGGAGAGCCGCAGGCAGCGTCGCGACAACGCCATCCATGTCGCCAACCTTGGTGGCGGCGTCTGGCGCGTCAGCGGCACCACCATCGAGCGCATGGTCATCAAGACTGACTGGGAGAACGAGGAGGCCGTTGCCTATCTCCAGCACCGATTTGAGCGCATGGGCCTCAATGACATGCTCGCCAAGGCCGGATGCAAGACCGGGGAGACCGTTCGCATCCTTGGCTATGACCTTGACTACACCAACGAAAACGACGACCAGTTCTCTGAGCTCCATGAGAGCGAGCCTGAGGTCTTCTACGCCGAGGGCTGGGATGACGATGAGATCGTCACCGTCGGCGCCATCGCCGACGAGGCCGGCGTGGCTGATGCGGTCGAGGTTGACATGGACGGCGCGGCCGATGAGGCTGGGAGCGGCGCGGAAGGCGCGGTCTTCTCTGCCGAGCCCGAGGACGGGGAGGGCGAGGAGTAGCCATGGGGCGGCTCATCGTCTTCAAGGTCGGTTCCTCCACGCTCATGGGGCCCGACAACGAGCTTGATCTTGAGTTCGTCCGCTCGCTGTGCGCCCAGATCTGCGAGCTCAAGCGCGCCGGCAACAAGGTCGTGCTCGTCT
>CAVJWS010000020.1:0-26421 GCA_963653485.1 Prevotella sp. CAG:279 | reverse complement strand
CGTGGCCTTGCCGCCGCCGGTGACGATGACGGTCTTGCCCTCAAAAAGTCCCATGTAAAACCTCCCGTTGCCGTGCCCGCGGGCTGTCCTGTGCCCAGCGAGCCACCGTTTTGCCAGGCTGTCCTGCGCCCAGCGAGCTGCATAAAGCGCGACACACCATAGAGCCTGTTGCAATGGGCACGAGCCATGCATTCGGCCTGCGGAAACCCGTCTCACGGCGAATGGTCAAAAACGGGGAGGCGTGGCCGCAGAGCCGCGCCTCCCCGTTTTTTGCAAGACAACACCATCTACCAGGCAAAACGTTTAATGTCTGGATGGTCTTCTACTCTGGTGACACCTGGAGAGAAAGGAGACCGACATGTCGGCGAGTTTGGCTCTGGATGACAGCATTCGCTTGGCGCTTCCGCAGGTATCGCGCTCGCAAGCGCAGGAGATCGCCCACAGCCTGCAAAATCCCCTAAGGAAGCCCCTGACGGCGTGCGTCATCGGGAATATCCTCGCGGCACAGAAGGTGCAGGGCCGCTTCTGGAAGGAGCTGGTTTCCGAGGGCATCCTTCAGCCCGACGAGCTTGTGGGCGACACGATGAGCTACAAGGTTGTGCTCGAGCCGAGGACGCAGGCCAATAGGGTGACGGAGAGGGATGTTCGCGAGAGGGCCAAGAGGCGTGAGGAGGACCTTAAAGCCAGGGTCCGTTCGCTCGACCGCCGCATATGGGTGAACGGGTGGCTGTTTGCCCACCCTGAGAAGATCGAGAAGCTTCTCCCTGTCCTTCGAAAGATGAGCGAACAGCTCGAGGCCACGGGAATGATTGGCTCGGCGGACATATCGCGCCACGAGCTCTCGTACCAGCTATTTGCCAATGAGAAGGCATTGGGCGAATCCAAGACAAAAGCGATGCTCAAAGCGATGGGAGTTGAAAGGCTCGTTCGCTATCGCATTGACATGACGATTGGCCTTGAGCATTTCATCCCGCGCAAGCGCGAACACATGAGGATTCTGATTCTCGAAAACTATGATCCCTACCATCTCGTGCAAGCGCAGCTCTACGAACATGGGCATGCCTGCGTATTGGGCGAGAGGATGCATGGTGCCATCTATGCCCAGGGCAGCGTCATCACATCAAAGCTGGGCGACCTCTTGAACCTGCAGGAATCCCTTGGCGCCAAGTCGGTGGAATTCCTGTTCTGGGGAGACCTCGACCGGGCCGGTATGGGCGAGCTGAACCGGCTCATGGCAAACGAGTTTGGCATACGCGTGGTGCCGTTTGGCCCCGCGTATCAGCGGATGGCCCAGCTTGCGATGGAAAGGTTCCGAGACGCCGCCGACAACGAGCCGGCCAAGCAGGCAACCGTTGAAAACCTCGGCGCCGCCAAGGTGTCCGACTTTCTCGGCGATGCTGAGCTCAACTATGCCGAGCGCGTCCTCGAGCTCAACAAGAGGGTTCCGCAGGAGATCGTCACGAAGTCCGAGATGTTCAAGAAGCCGACGGGACGTCGGGCCCTCTCGGGAACAGCTCCGCGAGCGACCGGAGCCCCAAGCACCAAGGTGGCGATGCATCCCGCCAAGGAGGCCGTGAAGCAGTTCATTAGTTTGTTCGGGAAGGCCGCAGCCCGGCTCTCGGCTCGTCCCGCCTTCGGAGATAGTACAAGGGAGGGATAAAAATTCCTAGGAATCAATCTCATGGTATTGACATGCTAAGCCCGCCTTCGCTACAGTCGATGTGCCGAAGGAGGTGGATGGGAATTGGCTCAGGACGACTACCACATAACGGCGTTCCGGATGCTCTACAACGTCATTCAGAAGAAGTGCCAAAACGCCGTAAAAGACCTGGACATTACGATGTCCCAAGGCGGGGCAATCGCGGCGATTATGGAGAGCCCCAACAGCGAGATGCCGCTGAAGGAGCTTGAGAAGAAGCTGCAGCTCTCCCAATCCGTTACGGCCGGCCTCGTGAGCCGCATGGAGCAGAAGGGCTTCGTAGAGAGCTGCGGGAGCGCGGAAGACAAACGGATCAAGATCCTGAGGGTCACGGCATTGGGCAGAGAGAAATGCCTCGCCGGGCAAAAGATCTTGAAGGAGACCGAGAGGGAACTTCTCGCCCCCTTAACCGAGGCCGAAAAGGCTGCCATGTACCAGATGGTCGAAAAGCTGTTGGAACACAACAAATAGCGCAGCACATAATAGGCGCCCGCCCCGTGCGGGTGTTTATTTTGGACATATCAATACCATGGTATTAATACCATGCGATTAGAAAGGAAATAGACGGTATGAAAAGCAAAGTATCCTTGGAGGCGTTCAACTCAATGCCCGTATCAAAAGCGGTGATGAGCAACGCACTGCCCGCAATGATTACGATGCTCATGTTCCTCACCTACAACCTTGCGGACATCCTGTTCCTCGGCATGACGGGAGACCCCTACCAGGTGGCCGCCATCTCGCTGTGCACGCCGCTGTTCATGCTGTTCACCGCGATGGCGAACGTCTTTGGCATGGGAGGCCTCTCCGTCATAGCTAGGGCTGCGGGAGAGGGGCGCCGCGACGACATCAAGAAGGTGAGCTCATTTTGCGTATGGACGGGGCTTGCGGTTGGCGCCGTCATCGCCGTCATGTACTTCGCGGCTTCAAGCCCGATATTGAACGCGCTCGGCGCCAGTAGCGACACCTTCGCCTTTGCCCAGAGCTACCTGTGGATCATCGGCCTCTCCGGTCCGTTCGCGCTTCTGTCCGGCATCTTCTCCAAGCTGCTCACCGCAGACGGCCAGCCGAAGAAGGCCATGATGGGCTCGACCCTGGGCAATCTTCTCAACCTCATTCTCGACCCCCTGTTCATCTTGGCGTTCGGCTGGGGCATCGTGGGCGCCGGGCTCGCCACACTGGTAGGCAACGTCATCTCCGCTGGGTACTTCATCCTCTATTTCGTACGGTACAAGGGGCAGACCTCGCTGAGCGTCAATGCGCGTGACTACTCCGCGAAGAACGGGATTTGCTCCAGCGTGCTGTCCATCGGCATCCCGGCCGCGCTCGGCTCGCTCATCATGGGCGTCTCCAATATGTTCGTTAACAAGCTTATGGCCGGGTACGGCGACATGGCGCTCGCAGGCATTGGCGTGGCATCCAAGATCACCATGATCACGGGCATGATCTGCATGGGCATCGGCCAGGGGGTCCAGCCGCTTTTGGGATACTCCATCGGCGCAAAGGACTCGGCGCGCTATCACGAGACGCTGCGCTTCTCGCTCATCTTCGCCACGGCCCTGGGCGCGACGATCACCGCGGTCTGCTACCTGTTCACCGCCCAGATCATCGGGGCGTTCCTGAGCGACGCCATCGCCTACGCCTACGCGTTCGAGTTCGGCCGCATCTACCTCACGACCAGCTTTTTGTTCGGCATCTTCTACGTCTTGCTGAACAGCCTGCAGGCCATGGGCGCCGCCGTGCCGGCGCTCGTCGTCAACATCAGCAGGCAGGGGTTCATCTTCATCCCGACGATGTATGCCCTGAACGCCCTCGTTGGCATCGACGGCATTCCGTGGGCCCAGCCGGTCGCCGACATCCTCTCGATCGCGCTCGTTGCGGCGTTTTCGATCGCAGCAAGCAGGCAAAAGCTGGAGAACGCTGGCGCGCAGGCGACGACCGCGTAAACGGCAAGACCGAACGACAGCACGGCATCGTGAACCAACGAGCGGGCGCCCTTCTCTGGAAAGGCGCCCGCTGCGGCTTTGCATGTGAGTTGTTCGAGCCTTCTGCCTGCGAACGGCTCTGTCGGCCCGTCTGACCTGCGGTGAGTTCTACTCGATGAACATGGCGTCGCCGAAGCTGAGCATGCGGTAGCGCTGCTTGATGGCCTCGGCGTAGGCGCCCATGATCTGGTCGCGCGTGGCGAGGGCGCTCACGAGCATCATGAGGGTCGAGCGCGGCACGTGGAAGTTCGTGATGAGGGCGTCCACCACGTGGTAGGTGCTACCCGGCATGAGGTAGAGCTGGGTGGTGGCGTTCTCGCGGGCCACGATGTCGCCGCGGCCAAGGGTGTCGGCGCCGTCCGGCCTGCCCTCAAAGCGCTGGGCCACAACGGCCGGATCTGAGGCGGGGGCCTCGGCGTCGAAGGCACTCTCGAGAGAGCGCACGGCCGTGGTGCCCACGGCGATGACGCGGTGCCCGGCCGCCTTGGTGGCGTGCACGGCGTCCACGACGTCTTGCCCCACGTGATAGCGCTCGGTGTGCATCACGTGCTCGGTGGGGTCGTCCTCCTCCACCAGGCGGAAGGTGTCGATGCCCACCTCGAGCTCCACCGTGGCCCAGCCCACGCCCTTCTCGCGCAGGCGCTCGATGAGCTCGGGCGTGAAGTGAAGGCCGGCGGTGGGGGCGGCGGCGGAGTGCTCCTCGCGCATGGCGTAGACGGTCTGGTACTTCTCGGGGTCACCCTCGTAGCTGGTGATATAGGGCGGCAGCGGCACGTGGCCTGCGGCGTGGATGGCAGCGTCGAGCGTGCGCGGCTCGCCGGTGGCCTCGTCCGCGCCCTGGGGCTCAAAGCGCACGAGGCGGCCGCCCTTGGAGTCCTCGACGAAGTCGACGACCTCGCCGGTAAGCACCACCGGGGAACTCTCGGGCGCGTGCAGGCCGCCGGCACGATACTCGATGAGCGCGCCGGGCTTGAGACGCTTGCCGGGGTTGACCAGGCACTCCCAGACGTGGCCCATGGAGTCGATGTCCTCGCGGCGCTTGAGCAGCAGCGTCTCGGCCACGCCGCCGGTCTTGGCCTTGCGGCCGACGAGGCGCGCCGGCATGACGCGGGTCTTGTTGGCCACGAGCAGGTCACCCGGCTCGAGGTAGTCGATGACGTCGTAGAAGTGGCGGTGCTCCACCGAGGCGCCGTCGGCGATCTGGGTGGCCTGGCCGGTGAGGCCATCGCCGCCACCTCGGTGCAGCACGAGCAGGCGGCAGGAGTCGCGCGGCTCGGCCGGGGCCTGGGCAATCAGCTCGTCTGGCAGCGGGTAGTCAAAGTCGTCGGTGCGCATGGCAAGGTTCCTTTCGCAGTTTGTCCGCAAAAGAGTGTAGCGCCCGCGGCCCTGCCCACCAAAGACAACCTGCGAGGACGCTTGGGCTACGAGGAGCACGATGGCGCCCGGCGGTTAGCCTTGGGCGATGAGGAGGATGAGGACGATGACGATGACCGCCGCGGCGGCCACGAGGGCGTAGAAGACGAGCCTCGTGCGCTGGGTGCGCTCGCGGACGGCCTGCTCCTCGCTAGCGAGTTCGGCCACCTGGCGGCGCTGGCTCTCTGCGCTTCTGTTCACCTCGGCCACGCGACCAGCTAGGGCGTCGGTCGCCTCGGGGTGGGCATGGATGTCCTTGGCCTCGGCGATCTGGGCGTTGGCCGCGTCAACACGGCCGCGGGCCAGCTCGCCGTCCTGGCGGGCGGTCTCGACGTCTGCCGCGAGCTGCCTCACCTTGTCGGCGCCGGCCTTCTCCTCGGCGTCGGCCTGGGCCTTGAGGGACTCGAAGGCCTTGCGCTTCTCCTGCTCGTCATCCATGGCGGCGGCGAGGTCGTCCTCGATCATCTCGAGGGACTTGCGCTGGGTGTAGAGGTGGGTCTGGGCGGCCTCCACGCCTTGGGCAGCTTCGGCGTTGATGCGCGCGACCTCGGCCTTGGCGTTTTGGAGCTGCGCCAGGGCGCCCGCCACCTCGCTGCTCTTCTCGGTGAGGTTCTTGGCGCCGGCGCTGGGGTCCTTGCGCATCTCGCTCAGCTGGGCCTGGGCGCGGTCGAGCTTGCCCTGGGCGGTCTGGACGGCGCGGTTGGCTGCCTGCACGCGCGAGTCGCGCGAGCCGATGGCGTCGTCTGCCTGGGCCTGGGCGCCCTTCACGGCGCGGCGGGCGCTCCTGGCCTCGGCCTCGGCCTGGTCGAGCTTGGCGCGCGCGGCGCTCGCGAGCTCCCTGGGGCCGGCAAGCTTCTCCTCGTTCGCGGCCTTGAGCTGGGCGAGCTCCACTTTGGCCTGCTCATGGGCGGCCTCGAGCTCGCCTGCCTTGGCGGCGGCGTCGGCCATGGCCTGGCGGGCCTGCTCGAGCTCCTTGTTCTGCAGCTCGATGATGTCGTCGAAGTTCTGCTCGACCTCGCGGCGGTGGGCGAGCTCGTCTGCGAGCTCGGCGGCCGCCTGCTCAATTTGGTTGAGCTCGTCCTTGGCCTGGGCGTGGGCGCGCTTTGCGGCCGAGACGGCGCGGATGGCGGCCATGCCGTCGGTGACCGAGGCGGCACCGGCCGCGGCGGCCTCGCGCGCGGCGTTGGCACCCGCCACGGCGGCGCCGCGGGCGGCGTTGGCCACGGCCTCGGGGGAGAGGGGAGCATCCTCGGCGGCCTTGCCCGCGCTCACGATGTCGCCGTCGATGACCTCGGCCTCGACCTCAAAGACATCGGCCGGCGCGGTGGCTGCGTCGGCCGGGTCGCCCTCCTCGTGCGAGGCGTCGCCAGCGAGGGGTGCGCCGGCTTGCGTTGCCTGCGCGTCATTGGCGGTGATGTCTCCGGCGTTCGCCCCGCTCGAGACGAAGTCGCTAGCGAAAATGGGGGAGTCGGCGGTGTGCGTGGTGGCTCCGGTGCCCATTCCGCTCGAGGCGGACTCGCTGGCGGAGATGGGGGAGACGGCGGTACCGGATTCGTGCGCGGCGTAATCGTCGCTCACGGCTTCGGCCTCGCCTTTCTCCCCAAAGCCCTCGCGCTCCACGGACGCGCCGCTTTCGCCAGCCTCGTCGCCCGCGAAAACGGTACCCTCTGCCTTGGTCTCATCCTCGGCGCGCTGCCCCTGCTCGGCCTGCTTCGTTTCAAGTTCGTCTGCCATGGGTGCTCCCTCAAACGTGTTTGCTGTCCTCATTGTGGCGCAAGGCGTGCCCGAGCGGCCGGGCGTGTGCGACAATCCATGCGGAAACGTTAAGCCGCCAAGGGCAGTCCAAGCCGCCCGGCGGCCGGAAAGGAAGCCATGTCAGACAACGCCAACGCCAACACCTGCGCCAACGCCAACACCGGCGAGCCGCGCGAGCTGCCCGAGAACCTCTTCACCTTCGACGTCCTCGCGCAGGACCCCAACACCCACGCCCGCCGCGGCGTCTTCCACACCGCCCACGGCGACGTGCCCACGCCCATCTTCATGCCGGTGGGCACCAAGGCCACGGTCAAGGGCCTCATGCCCGCCCAGGTGGAGCAGCTCGGCGCCAAGATCATCCTCAACAACACCTACCACCTGGCCATGCGCCCCGGCGCGGACCTGGTGGCCGAGATGGGCGGCGTCCACGAGTTCATGCGCTGGGACAAGCCCATCCTCACCGACTCGGGCGGGTTCCAGGTCTTCTCGCACGGCGAGTTCATGAAGCTCACCGACGAGGGCGTGCGCTTCCGCGCGGTTGACTACGACGGCTCGTGGGTGAGCTGGACGCCCGAGGACAACATGGCCATCGCCGAGAAGCTCGGCAGCGACATCTGCATGCAGCTCGACCAGTGCCCGGGCTATCCCGCCACCCGCGCCTTCGTGGAGCGCGCCGTTGAGCTCTCGAGCATGTGGGGCGAGCGCTGCTGGCGTTCCCACACCCGCCCCGACCAGGCGCTCTTTGGCATCGTCCAGGGTGGCATGCACCTCGACCTGCGCCTGCGCAGCCTGCGCCACCTCGAGGAATGCGGCGACTTCCCCGGCTACGGCATCGGCGGCTACTCGGTGGGCGAGGACCACGAGACCATGTTCGAGACCCTCGAGCCGCTCGTCTCCGAGCACATGCCCAAGAACAAGCCGCGCTACCTCATGGGCGTGGGCAACCCCACCACGCTCGTGCGCGCGGTGGCGGCCGGCGTCGACATGTTCGACTGCGTGCTGCCCACCCGCACGGCCCGCGTGGGCACGGCGTTTTCCGACGAGGGGCGCCTGAACCTCAAGAACGCCCGCTTCGCCCACGACCACGGCGTTCTGGATGAGGGCTGCGACTGTCCGGCCTGCGCCGGCGGCTTCACGCGCGCCTACATCCACCACCTCGTGCGCCAGCGCGAGATGCTCGGCGGCATCCTGCTCTCCCAGCACAACCTGCGCTACCTCATCCGCCTGATGGAGCGTGTGCGCGAGGCCATCGAGCAGGGCCGCTACCAGCAGTTCTATCGCGATTGGATGGACTCGCCCGCGTCCAACGACTTCTAGGCCTCGTCCCTGGGCGAGCTTTTGCCCCTTACATTTTGGTTGGCTGCGTCGCCGGCGTCTCACGGCCAAAAATGCCGGCGGGGCGCCGGCGACGTGCCTTTGCTGGAAATAGGGGGTAAGCGGCGCCCAGATGGGAGAGGTACGGGGCCACGCGTATCGCTGGGGCGGGCGCCCTCTTCCGCGCCTCCAACTTGCAACCTGCCCGTAAAGCCCGGACGCTGCTCATTAGGTACAATTAGCGAGTTAACTACGACCGGCTGGCATTTTTGGCCGCACAAGGGGGACGCATGAAGCGTGACGCCGACGAGGCTCGCGATGAGCTCGCTACCGAAACTGAGCAGGTAGAGGACACCAACCAGGACGTGGCAGAGGGGGACAAGGCCCCCGGCGCCGCCGTTGAGGACACGACCGCGGAGACGGGCGAAGCTAAGGCTGCGGAGCCCGAGCCTGCGGGCGACGAGGCCGAAGCCGCCGAGCCTGGGACCGCGCAGACCGAGGCCGATACCACCGAGTCTGAGACCACGCAGACCGAGGCCGATACCACCGAGCCCGAGCCTGCGGACGGCGAGGTCGCCGAGGGAGGGCAGCCTGTAGAGGCCGAGCAGCCCGAAAAGGCCGACCAGTCCGATGAGCCTGGGGCTGCCGAATCCGAGGACAAGGCTGCCGAGAAGGCCGCTGCCAAGGAGGCGAAGGCCGAGGCCAAGAAGGCCGCCAAGAAGGCCAAGGCCGCCGAGAAGGCCACCAAGCCCAAGACCAAGATGGCGCTCGAGCGCCGCCGCCAGGCCACGCCGCTCGTCTGCTGCGCCTTCCTCGTCATCCTGTCCGTCGTGGCACTCGCGCTGCCCATGTGGAGCATCCCGCGCGGCCACCTGCTCGGCGGCGGCTCCTTGGTGACGCTCACGGCCAGCGACTACTCCGACGGCTCCACCTCCGCCGATGCGCTCAAGGTCCTCAAGGCCCGCGCCAATGACCTCGACGACCTCGACATCAGCGTCACCGACAACGGCGACGACACCTTCCGCCTGCGCGTGCCGGAGAGCTACGACGCCTCCACGGTGGCCGACGCCCTTACGCGCCACGGCAAGTTCGAGCTCGTCCGCGTCGATGCCATCTCCGACGCCGACACCCTTCAGAAGATCAACAACAGCGCTTCTGACATCGAACTTTCCGACGGCACCTACGAGGCCTTCATTGCCGGTGATACGGTGACGGGTGCCGAGGTGACCGAGACGACCTACTACGGCACCACCTACTACATGCTCAACGTCTCGCTCAATTCCGATGGGGCCGAGACCCTGGCCTCCGTCACCGAGGACCTGTCCGATTCCTCGGGCCAGATCGCCGTCGTCATGGACGGCACGATTCTCACGACGCCCAGCGTGAGCGAGAAGATCGAGGGCGGCAAGATCACCATCGCGGGCAGCTTCACCAAGGACGAGGCCTATGCGCTGGCCGCCGCCATCAACTCCGGCGAGCTGCCCTGCTCGCTGGCCCAGTCCGAGCCCGAGAGCTTCTCCGGTCCCTTTGCCGGCCACTTCGCCGCCGTCGTCGGCCTTGGCGCCCTCGTCGTCGCGGCGCTCGTCACCCTTGTTGCCTGCACCAAGTTTGGCATGGGTTCGCTCGTGGTGCTCGAGGGCGAGATCCTCGTCGTCCTCGTCTCGATGGGCATCCTCACCATCCTGCATCGCTTTGACCTCGTGATCATGGGAACCTTCGAGCTCGCGGGCCTTGCGCTGGCCGAGGTCTCCGGCATGCTCGTGGGCCTGTTCCTCGTGAGGTGCTACCACAAGCGTCGTGTCGAGGGCCTTTCGGTCCGCAAGGCCCAGCAGCGCGCCTGCGAGATGGTCCTCACCAAGAGCGCCGTGGCCTGTGCGGTCTGCGTGGCGGCCTTCATCGTGCTCGCCATCTTCCTGCGCGGCTCGATGCGCGAGCTGTTCGTCTCCGCCGCCGCGGCCGACTTTGCCCTGCTCGTCCTTATCCCGCTCTACTTTGACCCCGCCATCCGCGTCTTCACCGCCAACGACGCCACGCGCGCCAGGCTCAAGACCGACGCCAAGGCCGCCGAGGACGGCGCGGACGCTTCCGCGGACGGGGAGTAGGTCATGAGCGGCCTGCGAGAGAGCGGGCGCTGGCACGTCCTTTCCGGCGATGTCGCCGCGGAGCACGAGGTTCGTGCGGCCACCGGCATAAGCTCGCTCGCCGCGCGCGTCCTGGTGGCACGCGGCGTGCGGACGGCCGAGGCCGCCCGCGAGTTCCTCACGCCCTCGCTCGAGCGCGACTGGCATGACCCCCTCGAGCTGCCCGGGCTTCCCGCCGCGGCAGACCGTGTGGAGGCTGCCGTGCGCGCCGGCGAGGTCGTCGCCGTCTTTGGCGACTTTGACGTAGACGGCATGAGTTCCACCTGCCTGCTCACCTTGGCCCTGCGCGAGCTGGGCGCCGAGGTGCACCCCTACATCCCCAGGCGCTTCGGCGAGGGCTACGGCCTTTCCGCCGAGGCCCTCGAGCGCGTGGTCGAGGGCTGCCACCCCAACCTCATCATCACGGTCGACAACGGCATTGCCGCGGCGGCCGAGGTGGACCAGGTGCGCGCCCATGGCATCGACGTCGTGGTGACCGACCACCACGAGCCCTCCGAGCTCGTGCCGGCCGGCGTTCCCGTCTGTGACCCCAAGCTCGACCACGACTGCCCGAGCTGCGACTTGGCCGGCGCCGGCGTGGCGCTCAAGCTCGTCCACGAGCTGGGCCGCCGCTTTGGCGTGCCCGACCTCTGGCGCAGCTACACCGACATGGCCACGCTCGGCACCATCTCCGACATGATGAACCTCACGCGGGAGAACCGCGCGCTGGTTGCCGAGGGCATCGCGCGCATGCGCCACACCGACCGTCCCGGCATCGTGGCGCTGGCGGCCGTGGCAGGCTGCGAACTGGCCCATATCGAGGCTGACGGCCTGCCCTTCTCGCTCATCCCCAGGCTCAACGCCGCCGGCCGTATGGGCGATGTTGACGTGGCCTTTGACCTGCTCATCTCGAGCGACCCTGAAGAGGCGGCGCGCCTGGCCGCCGAGCTCGAGACCATCAACCAGAACCGCCGTGACATCGAGCGCGACCTGGCCGACGCCGCCATGGCCATGGTGGAGGAGACCTACGACGGCGGGCGCGCCATCGTGGTGGGCGGCGAGGGCTGGCACGAGGGCGTGAAGGGCATCGTCGCCTCGCGCGTGGTGAACCGCTACCACGTGCCGGCCATCCTGTTCTCCATCTCCGACGGCGTGGCCCATGGCTCGGGCCGCTCGGTTGGTTCGGTCAACCTCTTCGAGGCCGTGGAGGCCTGCTCGGATTTGCTCGTGCGCTTTGGCGGGCACGCGGGCGCGGTGGGCGTCACCATCGACGCCGAGAACATCGACGCCTTCCGCGCGCGCCTCTCCGCCGAGCTCGCCAAGCTTCCGGCCGAGCAGTTCGTCGACACCGGGGAGGTGACCGCCGTGGTGGGGCTCGAGGAGCTTGACGTCCCCACCATCGAGAGCCTGGGGGCGCTCAAGCCCTTTGGCCAGGGCAACAAGGTGCCGCTTTTGGCGGCCACCGGCGTGCTCATGCGCTCCCGCGGGCGCGTGGGCAAGAGCGGCGAGCACCTGCGCTTCGTTGCCACCGACGGCGTGAGCTCCGTTCCCGCCATCATGTTCCGCGCGCCTGAGGTCGAGCGCGCCTGCGACTACGAGGGCGCCGTCGACCTGGTCTTTGAGGCCGTGGCCGAGACCTGGCAGGGCCGCACCAAGCCCAAGCTCATGGTGAGCGACATCATCTACCGCACCGCCGGCACAGACGAGGTGGAGCCCCAGATCGTCGGCGAGATCTTCTCCCGCGTGCCGCAGATCCTGGCCTCCGACTCCCGCGAGCTTCCGGGCTCCGTGGAGGGCGCGGCGGAGTGCCGCGAGGGCCTCGCCGCGCATGACGCCCGCGAGCTCACCAAAAGCCTCGTGCACCGTTTCATCGGCGACAACGCACTGCTGCCGGCCCAGGCGCGCGCCCTGGATGCCCTCGCGCAGGACAAGAGCTGCCTGTGCGTCATGGCCACCGGCCGCGGCAAGTCGCTCATCTTCCACGTCCATGCCGCCCGCCTGGCGCTTCTGCAGCGCCGCGCGAGCGTCTTCGTCTACCCGCTGCGCGCCCTGGTGGCCGACCAGAGCTTCCACATCGAGGGCGAGCTGGCCGCGCTGGGCCTGTGCGCCCGCGTGCTCACCGGCGAGTCCGATTCCGCCACGCGCGAGGAGGTCTTCTCGGGCCTGGCCTCGGGCGAGGTCGACGTCGTGCTCACCACGCCCGAGTTCTTCGCCATCCACTCCAAGCGCTTTGCCGAGTCCGGGCGTGTGGGGTTCGTGGTCATCGACGAGGCGCACCACGCCGGCACCTCCAAGGGCGGCGACCGCGAGGCCTACCAGGACCTGCCGCGTGTGCTTGGCGAGCTGGGGGACCCCACGGTGCTTGCCGTGACGGCCACCGCCGCCACCGAGGTGGCGCAAGAGATCTGCCGTCTGGCCGGCATCGACGAGGTCATCCTCGATGACGCGGTGCGCTCTAACCTGCTTTTGGATGACTCGCGCGAGCTGCGCGACCGCGACGCGGCCCTGGTGGCCATCGCCTCCACCGGCGAGAAGGTCGTGGCCTACGTAAACTCCCGCGAGCAGTCCGTGGTGCTCGCCCGCGCCCTGCGCAAGGCCAACCCCGAGCTCGCCAACCGCATCGCCTTCTACAACGCCGGGCTCACCCGCGCCGAGCGCAATCGCGTCGAGGCGGCCTTCCGCGCGGGCCAGCTTAGCTGCGTCATCTCCACCAGCGCCTTTGGCGAGGGCGTGAACCTGCCCGACATCCGCCACGTGGTGCTCTACCACATGCCCTTCGGCGCGGTGGAGTTCAACCAGATGAGCGGCCGCGCCGGCCGCGACGGCAAGCCCGCGACCATCCACCTCATGTTCGGCGGCCGGGACGCCCGAGTGAACGAGCGCATCCTGTCCTCCTACGCCCCGGGCCGAGACGAGCTCGTCTGCCTGTGGCGCACCCTGCGCGCGCTAAGCTCGCGCGCCCAGGCGGCGGGCGAGGCGACGCTTTCCCACACCAATGACGAACTGCTGGAGGCCTGCCTTCAGACCTCGGGCGCCGCCGCCTTGGAGGAGCGATCGGTCTCGGCCGGCCTTGCCATCTTTGCCGAGCTGGGCTTTCTTGAGCTCAAGGGCTTTGGCACGAACCGCCGGATCGTCATGACGCCCGCCCCCGAGCGTATGGAACTTGCGAGCTCCATACGCTACCTTGAGGGTGTGCGCTCCGGCGAGCAATTCCATGACTTTTGTGACTGGGTCCTCTCTGCCACCCCGGCAGAGCTGCTAGGACGCATCAACAGGCCCATCGTCCCCAACTTCGGGACCTTGGTGCGCGAGGAAGGGGAGTGACTCGAATGAGCGAGTCAAAGACGGCACAGCAGGCAAGCCACGTGAGCGCCCCGCCCGCGGGCGCGCCCGAGGTCGGCGCCGACGACTACCCGCTGCTGAGGAAGACCTGCTCGCGCTACCTCACGCCCGAGCAGATGGCCAAGGTCGACGAGGCCTACCGCTTCGCCGCCGAGTTCCACCGCGACCAGAAGCGCCGAAGCGGCGAGCCCTACATCAACCACCCCGTCGAGGTGGCCCTCATCCTCGCGCATGACCTGCATATGGACGAGGACGTCATCTGCGCCGCCCTGCTGCACGACACGGTGGAGGACACGCCCGCCACCCTCGAGGACCTCGTGGGCCTGTTTGGCGAGTCGGTGGCCGAGCTCGTGGACGGCGTCACCAAGCTCACCTCCATCGAGGTGGATTCCATGGACGCCAAGCAGGCGCTCAACCTGCGCAAGATGTTTCTGGCCATGAGCCGCGACATCCGCGTGGTCATCATCAAGCTGGCGGACCGCCTGCACAACATGCGCACCCTGGCGGCCCTGCCGCCCGACCGCCGCATCTTCAAGGCGCATGAGACCATGGACGTCTACGCGCCGCTGGCAGACCGCCTCGGCATCTCCTCCATCAAGTGGGAGCTCGAGGACCTCAGCTTCTTCTACCTCGAGCCCGAGGAGTACCAGCGCATCGCCCGCATGGTGCAGGACTCGCGCGACCAGCGCGAGCGCGACACCGAGCAGGCCATCAAGACCCTCACCGACGAGCTGCGCCGCGTGGGCCTTGACGGCTTCCAGATCACCGGGCGCCCCAAGCACCTGTGGAGCATCTACCTCAAGATGAAGCGCAAGGGCAAGGAGTTCTCCGACATCTACGACCTCATCGCCCTGCGCGTCATCCTGCAGAGCGTGGGCGACTGCTACAGCGCCCTGGGCGCGGTGCACTCGCTGTGGCACCCGCTGCCCGGCCGCTTCAAGGACTACATCGCCACGCCCAAGCCCAACGGCTACCAGAGCCTGCACACCACCGTGGTGGGCCCCGAGGCGCGTCCCATCGAGATCCAGATCCGCTCCTTCGAGATGCACGAGCAGGCCGAGTACGGCATCGCCGCCCACTGGCTCTACAAGCGCGCGGGCAACTCCAAGGGCGACATGAGCGCCGACGACAGGAGCGTGGACAAGCAGATCTCCTGGATCCGCCGCAGCCTCGACTGGACGGTCGAGGGCGAGATGGACGACCCGCACGAGTTCCTCGAGGACCTGCGCGTCGACCTCTTTGAGGACGAGATCTTCGTCTTCACCCCCAAGGGCGAGGTCATGAACCTGCGCGCCGGCTCCACCCCGCTCGACTTTGCCTACCAGGTGCACACCGAGGTGGGCAACCACTGCGTGGGCGCCAAGGTGAACGGCAACGTGGTCTCGCTCACCACGCCGCTTGCCACCGGTGACCGCATCGAGATCCTCACCAACAAGAACGCCCGCCCGAGCCGCGACTGGATGAACATCGTGGCCACGCCCTCGGCGCGCTCCAAGATTCGCAAGTACTTCGCGGCCTTCACCAAGTCCGACGACGCCGAGGCCGGCCGCGGCGAGCTTGCCCGCGAGCTGCGCAAGCGCGGCTACGGCATCTCAACGCCGCGCTCGGTCAAGGCGCTCGGCCGCGTGGCGGAGTCGCTCAGCTTCAAGGGCGCCGACGACATGTTCGCCGCCATCGCCAACGGCAAGCTCACGGCCAAGGGCGTCGCCAACAAGGTCGAGGCCATCCTTGAGGAGGGCTCGCCGGCCGAGATGCTGGCCGCCCAGCAGAAGGCCAACGCCGAGGCAAACGCCGCCCGCGAGCAGTTCTTTGACGGCCAGAGCACTCCCATGAAGGCCCCCAGGCAAAACCGCGCCGCCAAGGGCGGCAACGGCCGCAAGCACACTGGTTGCGGCGTGGTGGCCAAGGGCGACTCCGACCTGCTCGTCCACCTCGCGCACTGCTGCAACCCCGTGGCCGGCGACGAGATTTTGGGCTTCATCACGCGCGGCCGCGGCGTCTCGGTGCACCGCGCCAGCTGCCCCAACGTCAAGAGCCTCATGGAGCACCCCGAGCGCATGATCGAGGTGGAGTGGGACACCTCCGGCGCCACCCAGTTCCAGGTTGAGATCGTGGTGGAGGCCACCGACCGCATGGGCCTGCTCAAGGACGTCACCATCGCGGTGGGGGAGTCGGGCGGCAACATCCTCTCGGCTGCCACGAACACCAACTCGCACGGCGTGGCCAAGCAGCGCTTCCTCATCGCCATCAGCGACGCGAGCCTGCTCGACAGCCTGCTGGCCGCCATCAGCCGCGTGCCTTCGGTCTATGACGCGCGCCGCATCATGCCTGGCGAGGGCGCCCACTCCGTGCACGGGAGGAAGTAATGGGCCTGTTCCAAGACTGCGGCGTCATCTGGCGCGGCGAGACGGCTGCGGCTGCCGCGCCAGTCGCGGCCGCAGCTGCGGATTGCGCTGCGGCTGACGAGGCTACGGCTGCTGCAGGCGATGTTGTGGTTACGGCTGCTGCGGCGGGCGAGGCTGGCGTCGACTCCGAGGTTGCATCGGCTGAGGTTCCCGCGAGCGCCGCCGAGGCCGCCGGTGTGGCCGCGGGTTCCGCCACGCCCCTCGAGCTGCGCTGCTTTGTGGTGGGTCCCATCTCCACCAACTGCTACGCCCTCGTGAGCGGCAAGCGGGCCATGGTGGTCGATCCGGGCGCCGAGGGCGCGCGGGTGGCCGCCGCCTTGGCCGCAGACGGCATCTCCGCGGAGCTCGTGGTGGCAACCCACGGCCACGCGGACCACGTGGGCGGGGTGGCCGCGCTTGTGGATGCCACGGGCGCACGCTACGCCATCGCCCCCGCCGACGACGACCTGGCCCGCCACGCGCGTCGCGCACATGCCCTCGGCATCGAGTATGACGCTGATGCCCCTGCCCCTGACCTGCAGCTTGTTGACGGCGGCGAGGTCGGAGTGGGCGAGGCTCGCTTCCGTGTCATCGCCGCTCCCGGCCACACCCCCGGAGGTGTTGCCCTGCTCGGCCAGGGGGCGGTTAGCGATTTGTGCTTCGTGGGTGACACGCTCTTTGCCGGCAGCGCCGGTCGCACCGACCTGCCCGGCGGCAACACCGGTGAGCTTATGCGCTCTCTTTCGTGCCTTGCGGCCGAGGTGCCCGCCCAGACCAACATCCTTCCCGGCCACGGCCAGCCCACCACCATGGCAGTGGAGCTCGCCACCAACCCCTACCTCAGCTCGCGCTACAACCCGCATATGGGATAGGGGCCTGCCTCGCCCTTGGTTGGGTGTTCGAGGGCTGCACAAGGCTAGCCCCCCCTATTGGTTCGGTCGCGCTACAACCCGCATATGGGATAGGGGCCTGCCTCGCCCTTGGTTGGGTGTTCGAGGGCTGCACAAGGCTAGCCCCCCCTATTGGTTCGGCAAGGTGGGGCTCCACGGGTTCGTAGGTTCTGAGCTCACGGGATGTGCGGCGTCTGCCACGCCGGGGCGACGAGACCAAGCGTCCATGTGCCCGGCAAATCCGAACGTCGGCAAGCCAGGCAATACCAAGCTTCCGCATGTCGAACAAGGCCAGCTTGGCCGCACCACATATCTCGAGATAGAAAAGGCCCCGCCGGGCGCTGTGCCGGGCGGGGCCTGCTTGTTCATGGTGCCCGAGGCGAGGGTCGAACTCGCACGAGGTTTCCCTCAGAGGTTTTTGAGACCTCCGTGTCTGCCATTCCACCACTCGGGCATGCGTGGGAGCTTGCGGCCACACGTAGGGTGACAGTATAGCCCACCCGCGACGCGTTTTGGCAAGCCTTTAGGGCGCCGGTGAGGTCTCAGCATGTCAAATAACCACGGGCTGCGGGAACTGACCTGCGGTTATACAGGAATTTGGTGGTATTATTAATCCCAGCCGAACGGTATGTCGGTCGTCCGTCGGGGTTGGCGGGCCAATGTGGAGGTCGATATGTTCTCAGTTGGGGAGCGCGTCATGCATCCCGGCCAGGGCCTTTGCACCGTAGTCGGATTCGAAGACTCACCTGCGCCAATGCTCGTTCTAGAGGCCGGTAGCGGCCGCACCGTCACCCGCATGCGCTTTCCGGCCTCGCAGGCCGCCAAGCTGCACGTGCCGGTGAGCGCCGACGAGGCACTCGCCATCATCGACGGCTACGGCGCCCTCGAGTGCGACACCTTCACCAACCGCAATTCCGGACTGGAAGAGACCCACTTCAAAAACCTGCTCAAGCAGGGTGCCTCGGACTGCACCTGCGTGGCAAAGACCATGCGGGCCCGCATCGCCGCGGCCGAGGCCGCCGGCAAGAAGCCCAGCACCTTCCTCGCCCGCGTTCTGCGTGAGGCCCAGCGTCGCGCCCTCGAGGAGCTCGCCTGCGCGCTCGAGAGCACGCCCGAAGAGGTCGGCAACATGTTTGCCGAGCGCGGCTTTGACCTGGCTGACGAGATTTAAACCTACCCCAGCTTCCTGATCTTGGCCACGAAGAAGCCCTCGTAAAGCTCCGAGGGACAGACCGTCACGGTGCCCGCGAGACGTCCCGGCAGGGTGGGGACGGAAAGCTCGCTGCCGTCCAGCGCGGCGGCGGGAAGGCCCGCGTCCACGAGCTCGCAGTCCTTGTGGCGGCCGAGCGCCCAGCTCACCACGTCCTCGTTTTCCCTCGGCAAGATGGAGCAGGTGGAGTAGACGAGCTCGCCTCCGGCCTTGAGCACCTCAAGCCCCTTGTCAAGCAGGGCGCGCTGCGAGCGCTCCACGCCGTCGGCCAACTCGGGACGCAGGTGCCTGGCGGCGTGCTCGTCGTTGGTGGCCACCGTGCCGGAGCCCGTGCAGGGGGCGTCGAGCAGCACCTGGTCAAAGGAGAACCAGCTGTCGAGCTTGCTGGCGTCGCAGCGCATCACCTGTACGTTGGTGGCGCCGAGCTTGGAGAGGTTGTGCTCGAGCTTCTCGGCCCTGGGGTGGCTGAGCTCGCAAGCCGTCACGCGTGCGGGGCGCTGTCCCTTGCCCCCGGCGCCGAGGGCGGCCATCTCGCTCGTCTTGCCGCCGGGGGCGGCGCACATGTCGAGCACATCGGCGCCCGGATGTGGCGCCAGGGCGAGCGGCGGCAGCATGGACGAGAGGCTCTGCAGGTAGACCTTGCCCTGCTCGTAGACGGGGAGCTGCCAAAGGCCCTTCTCGGCCACGCCGGGCGCAAGCACGAAGGCGTCCTCGTACCAGGGGACCCGCTCATATGTGATGCCGGTGGCCGCAAGCGCCGCGGCAACTTCGTTGGCGCTTGCGAGCAGCGTGTTGGCACGAAGGGTCACGGGGCGGGAGTGGGCGGCATGCCAGCCTGCACAGATGCGAGCGAACTCATCGGGGTAGGCCGTTTGCGTGGCCTCAACGAGGTGGAGGGGGAGGCCTAGCTCCTCGTCGAGCTGCTGGGGCTCCAGAGGCTTTCTGGGCTGCCGTTCGCGCGAGCGCTGCCCTGCGCCAGAGCGCCCCTTCCCCTTGCGGCCGCCCTTGCGCTTGCCCTCAAACTCGCGTCCCATTCGTCCTCCTTGCATGCCTTGGCCGAGAAGCCCCGGCCCGGGCATCGTATTTGTTAGTAGCCAGCGCGCACGGAGCATAGCCCCATGCGCGAGGCCTGGCCCCATGAACGAGCTCAGCCCCATGAACGAACCCAGCCCCATGTGCGAAACCGGCTCGTCGGTGGAGTTGGCCGCTGGCGTGTTCAGTGGCCGAAGCGGCTTGTCGTAACCTACTTCGGCCTCAGCGCTCCCGCACGAGGCCAGCTCGCCAGCGGCCGCCTGCCTCCAGTGCGCCAAGCGCCCGCCGCGGCGAGTCATAGCTCACATTCGTCGCCAGTTAGTGTAGTATGGCAAAGGTTGTGAAGAAGCCAAAGCTCGCGCTTGCATGGGCGGGAGTTGTGTGGCAGACTATCAACTCGTGTGGCCGCAAGGCCTCACCCTCAAGCGGGCTGCCGACGTGCGGCCCCACCTGAACGGCGCCCATCGGCAGCTGTCTGGTCGGACAACGGAACACGCCACCCACCTCGGGTGATGCAACCTGAATCTTGCCGGAGCTGCGTATGTGCGTAGCTCCGGTTTTTTCATGCGGTGGCGCCCTGGCGGGCCAAGCCGTAACAGCGGCGAGGCACCCAAGAGGGGTGCACCGCAAGGAAGGGAAGGTGTGTAAGATAGCCAAATCTGATGGTCCCCGCATTAACGGGGAAATCACCGCTCGCTCCTGCCGCCTCATTGGCGTCGACGGCTCCCAGCTTGGCCTGTTCGGCGTTCGCGACGCGCAGCGTATCGCCTCGGAGCAGGGCCTCGACCTCGTCGAGATTGCGCCCAACGCCGAGCCGCCCGTCTGCAAGGTCATGGACTACGGCAAGTACAAGTACGAGCAGGCGATTAAGGCCAAGCAGGCTCGCAAGAACCAGGCCAAGGTCGAGATCAAGGAGATGAAGTTCCGTCCCAAGATCGACACCGGTGACTACGAGACCAAGAAGGGTCACGTCATGCGCTTCCTCAAGAAGGGCGCGCGCGTCAAGGTGACCATCATGTTCCGTGGTCGCGAGATGGCCCATCCCGAGCAGGGCCTCAACGTGCTCGAGCGCCTGGCAGAGGACCTCAAGCCCTACGCCACGGTGGAGAGCCAGCCCAAGATGGAAGGCCGCAACATGCACATGCTCGTCGCGCCGATCAAGGGAGCCTTTGACGAGAAGGCCACCGAGGCAGACGAGAAGGATACGAAGGAGAACTAGCATGCCTAAGATGAAGACGCACAAGGGTACCGCCAAGCGTTTCCGCAAGACCGGCACCGGCAAGATCATGCGCGCCAAGGCTTTCAAGAGCCACATCCTCACCAAGAAGTCGCCCAAGCGCATCCGTGGCTTCCGCCAGGAGACCGAGCTTGCCCCGGCCGACGTCAAGGTCATTTCGTCCCGCATGGGCAAGTAGCGCGCTCGCGCCTGTCCTGTCTTTTCTTTACTAGGAGTTGATCACACATGGCACGAGTCAAGCGCGCCGTCGCCGGTCGTAAGAAGCGCAACACCCTGAAGGAGCTCTCCAAGGGCTACTACGGCACTTCCTCCCGCACCTTCCGCGGCATGAAGGAGCAGGTCCAGCACTCCCTGCAGTACCAGTACCGCGATCGTCGCAACAAGAAGCGCGACATCCGTCGTCTCTGGATCCAGCGCATCAACGCCGCTGCCCGTATGAACGACATGAGCTACTCCACGTTCATGCACGGCCTGAAGGTCGCCGGCGTCGAGCTCGACCGCAAGGTCCTCTCGCAGATCGCCTACGAGGACGAGGCTGCCTTCGCCGCCCTGGCCGAGGTCGCCAAGAAGGCCCTCGCCGACGCCGAGTAAGCGTCTGGCATTTGCGGGCATAAGCTCGCTAGCTGCGAGAGCTTCGCAGCGCACATAGATTCACAACGGGGTTCGTGTTCGCGCGGGCCCCGTTTTTTGTGGCGAGATGCGGCGGAGCTTCGCTACTGTTTATATTGCATATGCGCGCCATTTCCGGATTGGCGTTCCTATGCGACGTTCTTGGGGCGCCGGATTATCAACTACGGCAGACGGGTTAGCCGACTGTTCGATGCCGGCCGGCTGCGGCGAGGCCAGCAATCAGCAGGCTTGCCGATTGCGTACTTGATAGCGGCAAGGCCGCCTTGCGGCCTACTCGTCCTTGTTGGGGGTGTGGCCGAAGAGGGCCTCGGCGATCTCCTCGCGGCGCTCCTCGTGCTTCTCCTCCGCCTTGGCCTGCTCAATGGCAAAGGCCGGGTCGTCGGGCGTCACGAGCTCGTCCTCGCCGCTCTTGGGGTTGTAGTGGTGCAAAAGCACCGGGTCGAACAGGCGCAGGTGCCAGGCAAAGGCAAAGGAGGCGCCGATGAGCAGGCAGAACACCACGATGCGCGGGGTGGTCTCGATCTGCGTCATGATGACGGCGCCCACGCTGAGCAGGGCCGTCCACAGATAGATGAGCAGCACGGCCTGCTTTTGGTCATAGCCGTCGTTGATGAGGCGGTGGTGGATGTGGCCCTTGTCGGCCTGGCCCACGCTCACGTGCGCCCTCTTGCGGCGGATGATGGCCGAGAGGGTGTCAACGATGGGCACGAAGGAGATGACGAGCGGCACGATGATGGTGGTGAGACCCGCCACGCGGCGCACGTTCAGAAGCGAGATGGTTCCCAGGCAGAAGCCCAGCAAAAGTGAGCCCGAGTCGCCGAGGAAGATGGACGCGGGGTTGAAGTTGTAGCGAAGGAAGCCCAGCGTGGCGCCAGCCACGGCGATGGCCAGGCCCGCAGCGTCCGGGCGGATGCCGAGGTTGGCGAGCAGAAACAGCGTGCAGCACGAGATGAAGGTGACGCCCGAGGCCAGTCCGTCCAGGCCGTCGATGAGGTTGATGATGTTCACGTAGGCTACGAGGTAGAGCACCGTGATGGGGTAGGCGGCCCAGCCCAGCTCGATGACACCGGGGCCAAAGGGGTTCATGATCCTGCCCACGGTGAGGCCGGCCCACACCGCAACGCAGCCCGCCAGCACCTGACCGGCAAGCTTCACGAGAGGCTTGAGCTGGAAGACGTCGTCGATGGCGCCCGTGAGGAAGATGACGAGGAACGACAGCGCGAGCCTGGGGTAGTTGAGCGTGGAGAAGGGGTTCTGCGCAAAGACCGCCGGCCAGTCCCAGGTGAGGTGACCAAAGTACTGCACCGCAAAGGCCGCGACGAGCGAAAGGAAGATGGCGATGCCACCCATGCGCGGGACGGCCACCTTGTTGATGCGGCGTTTGCTGGGCTTGTCAACGGCGCCCAGGCGCGTGGCGATGACGCGGGCGAGCGGCGTGGTGGCGAGCGCCACGACAAGGGCCGTGACGAACATCGACGCGTAGGGGATCCACCACTTCAAGCGTGCAGCCTTTCGCTCCGCGTACGGAGACTGGTTCTTCAGGGTTCCCGGCTGGGCGGGGACGAGCTTTCTTGGAACTTCCAAGGTCTAACGGTCAATATGATACCAGCTCTTGGCTTTGCCGCCCCGGCTGGTTTTGACTAGCTTTCTCATGTCAAGACTGGAAACTGCAAATGGCTTAGATATAGTGGAGTCGTACGCTCCCCGCAGGGCAAACTGGGTGAACCGACAAGCGTTTCCTGGGAGCCCATATACCGAGCTCAGTACGGGCATCCTCCGTTGTTGAGGAAGGCGGAACAGCCGGCGCGGGCACCCACCTTATGAGAGGTGGGTTCATTATCGCACCTGCGGGGAGCGACGTTGCAGACTCGCGCCACGGCTTTCGGCCGTGGCGTTTTTCATGCGGCTGCCTTGAGCAGGGGGGCGTGCAGAGCGGGTCCGGCAAGCGTCCGCGCGCGGGTAGGTCCACGCGGCATGTTGCGCGACGCGACTCGCAGGTGACCGGTAGACGAGCGGGGCGCGGCTACGCGCGGGTTGCCCCCTGGGGCAAGCCTCGCAGCGTGACTCACGGGCGAGCGGCTACGGCCTAGGGGGCGGTCGTGGCTTTATAGATTCTCGTTTGACAGTTGGCGCGCTCACGGTACAATAACCAACGCGCAAACGCGCCTGGGGACGTAGCTCAGCTGGGAGAGCGCTGCCGTCGCATGGCAGAGGCCGAGGGTTCGATTCCCTTCGTCTCCACCAGGAACTTTCGAGCGGGCCATTCGGTCCGCTCTTTTTGTATCTAGGCTGTGAGCGGGAGCCGCATGGAAGACCTATATGCCGCATACGAGAGCTGCCACCTGTGCCCGAGGGGCTGCGGGGCGGCTCGCTCGCAGGGCCGTCGCGGCGCCTGCGGGGCCAACGACAAGCTGCGCGTGGCCCGCGCGGCGCTGCACTTTTGGGAGGAGCCGCCCATCTCGGGCGAGGCGGGCTCCGGCGCCATCTTCTTCTCGGGCTGCACCCTGCGCTGCGTCTTTTGCCAAAACGCCGATATCAGCTCCGGCAACTTCGGCCATGAGGTGAGCGTGGCGCGCCTGGCCCAGATGATGCTCGAGCTGGCCGAGCAGGGCGCCCTCAACATCAACCTCGTCACGCCGGGCCACTTTGCGCCGCAGGTGGTGGAGGCGGTGCGCCTGGCCCGCGCCGCCGGCATGGACCTGCCCATCGTCTGCAACACCGGAGGCTACGAAACGCTCGAGACGGTGCGCCTGCTCGGCGAGGTCGTCGACATCTGGCTTACCGACTTCAAGTATGCGAGCGGGTCACTGGCGGGCAAGCTCTCCGGTGCGCCGGATTACCCGCAGGTGGCGAGCGTGGCGCTGGCCGAGATGTGCGCCAGCCTCATACGCAAGGGCGCCTGCAAGCTTGGGGACGACGGCCGCATGCTGCAGGGCGTCATCGTGCGCCACCTCGTCTTGCCGGGCCATGTTGACGACTCGCTCAATGTCCTTGACCTCGTGTGGGACATCGCCGGCGACTACGCGGACCTTTCGGTCATGAACCAGTACACGCCCAACGCCGCCTGCCGCGAGCGTGGGGGAGAGCTGGCCTGCGCCCTTACCGAGGACGAGTACGAGCTCGTGCTCGACCATGCCGACGACCTTGGCTTCGAGAACCTGTGGTGGCAGCAGGGCGGCACCGTCTCGGAGAGCTTCGTCCCCTCCTTCGACGCCACCGGCGTCGACGGCCCCGAGCTCGGCGGCTCACGGGGCTAGGGGGGCGGCGCGGTCGTTTGGGCTGCGACGTCTGCGGGCATGGCAAGGGACTGCCCGGCATTTCGGGCGTGCGGTTACGCAATCGCGACCGCGCCCGCTCTCAGACATTCCCACGGAGCTTGGTTTTGGCCGTGCATGTACGGTTGAGTTTGAGACGCGTTCGGATGAAGTCGGGAATCAAGGGTTCGCCCGGCCCTCGCAAGACGCTGCCGTAGCCTTGTGCCGCTCCTGGCCCAAAAGGGTAGACTGATGCGGATGTGAACGTACCGTCCGCCCTTGGGCGCAAGGCAATCTCACTCGAGCGCGGGCGATGAAAAACGACGATTTGCCCAAGCGGGCGTAACGTAAGGAGCAACCATGTCAGAGGAGAACGCGCCGCTCACCGACGAGGAGCGCAGCGAGCTCGAGCGTCTGCGTGCCGAGAAGGCCGCCCGTGACCAGGCGGCGGCCGACGCCGCGAAGAAGGCCGAGCTCGAGCGCCTTCGCGCCGAGCAGGCCGAGGCCGAGGCCGTGGCCCGTGACGCCGCTGCCCGCGAGCGCGCCCGCGAGTACATGGAGCCCGACGAGGACCTCAAGATGCCGCTTGCCCAAAAGCTCGTGCTGCTCTTCGTGGCCCTGCTCATCGCGTGGTTCGTGGTCCAGTTCGCCGGCGGCAGCGCCTTTCGCGGCTAGGGGGTTCCCATGTCTTTGACAGACGCGACCAAGCCCACCGACGTCTCGCTCAACACCGACCTCTATGAGCTCACCATGGCCCAAGGCTTCTGGGAGAGCGGCCTCATGGACGCCGAGGCGTGCTTCACGGTCTTCTTCCGCGACAACCCCTTCGACGGCGGCTACGCCGTGGCTTGCGGCACCGGCCAGATCGCCGACCTGGTGGAGAACTTCCGCTACACCGAAGAGGACATCGCCTATCTCGCGAGCGTGCAGGCCCCCGGCGGCGGCGCCCTGTTCAAGCCCGCGTTTCTCGAGTGGCTCGGCAACTTTGCCCCAAAGCTCGACGTCTGGGCCGTGCCTGAGGGCGAGGTCGTCTTCCCGCGTGAGCCGCTCGTGCGCGTGCAGGGCTCCATGGCCGCCTGCCAGCTCATCGAGACGGCCCTGCTCAACCTCGTGAACTTCCAGACGCTCGTGGCCACCAAGTGCGCCCGCGTGGTGCAGAGCGCCGAGGGCCATGCGGTCTCCGACTTTGGCCTGCGTCGCGCCCAGGGCCCCGACGGCGGCCTGGCGGTGGCCCGCGCCTCCTACGTGGGAGGCGCCAGCTCCACCTCAAACTGCCTGGCCGGCAAGATCTACGGCATTCCGGTCTTTGGCACCCACGCCCACTCCTGGGTGATGGCCTTCCCGACCGAGCTCGAGGCCTTCCGCGCCTTCGCCCGCTCCATGCCCAAGAACTGCGTGCTTTTGGTAGACACCTACGACGTGCGCCAGGGCGTGGCCAACGCCATCACGGTCGCCAAGGAGATGGAGGCCGCCGGCGAGCGCCTGGCCGCCGTCCGCATTGACTCGGGCGACCTCGCCAAGCTCTCCAAGTACGCCCGTGAGGCCTTTGACGAGGCGGGCCTTCCCTACGTGAAGATCAGCGCCTCCAATGACCTGGACGAGTACACCATCCAGTCGCTGCTCGCCCAGGGCGCGCCCATCGATTCGTTCGGCGTGGGCACCAAGCTCGCCACCTGCGACCCGCAGCCCTCCCTCGGCGGCGTGTACAAGCTCGCGGCCGTGCGCAAGGCGGGCGAGGCCCGGTGGCGCCCCACCATGAAGCTCTCCGAGGTGGCCTACAAGCGCACCATCCCCGGCATCCAGCAGGTCATGCGCTACGTCGACGACTCTGGCTGTCCGGTGGGCGACGTCATCTTTGACGAGACCATGGCCGGCGTGAACGTGGCCGACGCGGTCAACGTCACCGACTCCGAGACCAGCTACGACTTTGGCCCCTACGAGGGCCACGAGCTGCTGGTGCAGATGGTTGCGAAGGGCGAGCGCGCGGGCGAGCCCGCGAGCCTCGAGGACGCCAAGCGCACCTGCCGCGAGGCGCTCATGCACCTGGACCCTGCCGTGAGGCGCTTCCTCAACCCGCAGCTCTACCCGGTGGGCGTCCAGTCCGACCTCGCCGCCCTGCGCGTGCGCCTGGCCCGCCAGGAGCGAGCCGCAAACCAGGC
>CAVJWS010000019.1:0-26895 GCA_963653485.1 Prevotella sp. CAG:279 | reverse complement strand
CGGTGGTCTCGCTGTAGCCGTTGGAGCTGTAGAACTCGAAGTACGCCAGGCGGCAACGCCCCGCGCCGTTGAGCATGTCTCTCGGCAGGGTGGCCGTGACGGTGGAGCCGGAGACGGTGGCCGCGCACCTCGCCCAGGTGCCGTCGGCGTGGAGGATGCACAGCCGCGCGCTCTGGTAGGTCGGCGTGTACGCCGCGCCGTTGTCCGTGAGAGTCGCGGTGATCTTCTGGGTCTGAGACTCGCCCCGGCGCATGGTGAGCCTGGGCGGCACGCGGCCCGGCCGCTTGCGCATGTCCAGGCTGATCGGGTGGTTGATCATAAGCTGCTCCTATCTCTTAAAGCGGTGTGGCCACTACCGAGTCGACGTTCAGCGTCGTGTACGACCGGATATACGATGCGCTGTCGTAGACGCTGCTGATGGTGCCGTTGAGGCCGACCTGGGCGAGCAGGGTGATGGACAGGCCGGTTATCTCGCATTTCGTCCCCGCCGGGAAGCCGCTTATCGTCTCGGCGAAGATCACGCCTGCCGGGCTGGTTTTCTCCGAGGTCTCGTGCTTCTCTTTCGGCGCAAGGCTTATCCAGCTTGTTCCGTACAGCATGTTCGAGTCTGAGTAGCCTGATTTCGTCGCGCCCGTATCGCATCTCTTGACGGTGATGTAGAAACGCGCCCACGCGTAACAGGAAAAGCCGAGAGCGATTGTCTGCGTGTTGCTTGAGCTCGCTATGAGGCTCGCCGTCCTCGTCGAGGTGAGGCCGCCGCTGACCTTGAACTCGATGGCCCCGTTCTTTCCCGTGTAGACGTACCGGTCGCTGGAGGAGATGTAGGACAATATGTCCAGCTTCTCGGATTCCTCGCCGGAGGCGCTGCCTGGCGTCTCCTTGACGTCCAGCGTCGAGCCGCGGCTTATCTTCCAGTACTCGATGGGCCTGAACGCCGTCCACGACAGGGCCGACGCCTCCCCGGTGTACGGGTCGTACACCTGCAGCCCGTCGTCTATGTCGCTGCCCATCTTCACGACCGTGTTGCCGTCGGCGTCGATGATCACGTACGTCCCGCTGCCGATGTAGCTTGCGTTCACGTACACCTTGCCGTCCAGGATGTACAGCCCCTGCTCCTCGCCGTTGTTGGTGAGCCGGTTGAACACGCCCTCTTGGTCGAGGGCTTTGTCCAGGGCGCTCACGCCCTTCTTGGCGTCGTCCGCCGTCTCGTTCGCCCCGTTGATTCCGTTCGCAAGCACGGGGTCGGTGGTCGTGACCTGCTTGTCCGTCCATGTCACCTGAGAGCGAGTCCAGATGTATTTCCCCGACTCCCAGGCAGGGCACGTCTCCGACCAGCTGCCGCCCGTCTGCGTCTTGTCCGATGTCGAGAGGTAGTACTGCTCGACGATGGCCGAGACGCCCGTGCCGGTGCTGCCCTTGTCGCCCTTTGAGCCGTCCTGGCCGTCCCGGCCGGAGATCATGGCGGGCGTCGAGTACGTGACGGTCTTGCCGTCCTGCATGGTGGTCTTGGTGCGGCTCCAGATGTACTTGCCGGACTCCCAGGCGGGGGCGGTTGTCTTCCATCCGGCGGTCGGCGCGACGGTCGCGCTGGCGCCCTGGGCGTACTCCACATCCACGGCTGATATGGTCGCGTCCGCCTTGGCCACGCCGGTCAGGCGAAGCTCGCCCGTCTCCATGTTCCAGTAGTTGATGCCGGCCTTGTCCTGCAGGATGCCGGCGGTGATGAGCTTCGCGTTGAGCACCCCGGCGGTGATGAGGTCCGCCGTGAAGCCCGCCCCCGTGCCGAACGTGCGCCAGTCCCAGGAGCCGTCCGCCTTGGTGGTCGACGCGATGCGGAAGCCCTGCGAGCACAGCTGCAGGGCGCTGCCGCCGCTCTTCGTGGGGTTGCCGTCCTCGTCCAAGGGCACGCTCGAGTAGATCGTGCCCTTCTCGAACGAGGTGAAGCAATACGAGTTGCCGTCGAGGTTGAATTGCTCGTTCAGGCCGTCCACGACCTGCTGCAGGTAGGCGGCCGGCGTGGTCGCTGCCACGTCCCATGACGATGAGCGGCGCGACAGGCCGCTCACGGCCTGCTGCTGGCCGGCCCACCAGTCCGCGATGGTCTCGGACACGTTGCCGAGCGTCACGGTCTGCGAGCCGCCCAGCAGGTCGGTCACCAGCTTGGTCACGCGCCCCGAGCATCTCAGCTCGGGCGAGAACTCGCGGTCGACGATCTGCACGTCGTCGCCGACGGCCACGCCTTCCCAGGAGCGCCCGAACTGCACGAGGTCGACCACGCTGGCTTCGTAGCTCATACCAGGTTCGTTGTGCTCGGCGAGGTACGCCTCGGTCTCGGCGAGAAGCTGCTCCGCGTCCTCGCACTGGCCGTTCTCGTACTCGCCGAACACATGGGCGAAGCCGCCCGAGCCGTCCGGCCTGCCGTGCTTCTCGAGCGCGGACGCGTCGGCCACGTAGTTCAGGCCGCCGTTGATGTCGCCGAAGGTGAGCTTGCGCCCGTAGCCGCCGGAATCCGTCTCCACGCCCTTGCCGTAGCCGTAGCAGGCCGTGATGGCGCTGAAATGCTCGGTGCGGCTGATGCTGGCGAGGTCTTTCGTGTAGGTGAACCGGCGGTGCGTGGAAGAGCCGCCGCGATGCTGGCGGATGCCGATCCTCCGCGCGGACACCTTGCCGCTTGCGACCTCGATGACGGTCTCAAGCTCGCCTCCGCACTTCAGGATGGCCTGCAGCGCCTCGCGGGCGCTGGTGTGGTAGAACGTCAGGCTCGATGCGACGGTCCCCGCCTGGTCGACCGTCCCGGCCTTCCAGCGGGTAGGCTCGAGGGCCACCTCGAGCGCCTTGAGGTAGCTGTAGCCGTAGGGGCGCTTGTCCTCGATGTAATCGCCGTAAAGCTCGCACACGGAGTTGAGCGCGGTGTCGGTGTACAGGGTCTCGCCGTCGGCGTGCAGCCCCTTGGGGTCTTGGCAGACGTGCTCGTGCACCTTGTTAAGCTTGTCGGCCCAAACGAGGCGGTTGCCCTGCTTGAGCGGGAAGGTCGTGGCGATGGCCACGGAGTCCTCCCCGTTCAGCTCGTCGGTGTGGGTGAAGGACAGAAGCTCGTCCGGGCCGATGGTGGCCACGTACGCGTCCTGCCACGTGTACACGTCGATGCGCATCTAGAGCCACCTCTCTTCCCATTCGAGCGTCGCGGTTCCGCTGCTGGTCTTCAGCGTCTGCGTCCCGTCCAGGGCGAAGAAATCGCTCGCGAGCGTCACGGCGTGGTCTGCGCCGTTCACCGTGCAACGCTCCTTGGCCATGTCGAGCACGACGGTCTGCGAGCCGGTGAACGATGCCTCCACCCGCACGAAGTCGCCGGTGTTGATGTTCGTGACCTGCCAGTAGGTGCCGCTCGCGGGCTTGCACGTCACGGTCGGGCATGCCCTGTAGGTGCCGCCAGCCACCACGAGCGCGCCGGACGTGCCTACCGAGGCCGTCCTCTTCTCGCCGTACGCCACCGGGTCTGCGGCCAGGAACTTGAGCGTGAGGCCGGGCTTGTGGGCGTTGCGGCCTAGCTCTGCCCCGCCCTCGTACCAGGCCATGAGGTAGCGCCCCGGCTCGTCGTCCAGGAACAGCGGCAGCGCCTCGGTCGAGCGCAGCGCCGCCGACAGAGCGCGGCGCGCGTCGGACACGTCCGGGACGGAGCGGGCGAGCATGCTGCACTCGACCTTGATCTCCACGGGTTCCAGGCCGCCGTCCGCGACGTGCGCGCCGTCCATGCCGGGCACCTCGGTCTTGTCGAGCCGCCTGCTCGCCGTCACGGTGCGCTTGACCCCGGTGACGGCGAGCCACTGCGCCAGGTCTATCCCGCCGTATATCATGCGACGCCCCTTCCTGCCATGGCGTACCTGCTGCGGGACGCGAGCGCCGAGGACACCTTGTCGGCGTCCAGGTAGACGCTGCCGTCCTTGTCCCGGATGGACTCGAGCAGGGAGACGATCGCGCCCAGCGCGTCGCTCTCCGCGCCCCTCGCCGCGTCGGACGAGACGGTCACGGAGCCGGACGAGACGGTCGCGCCGGAGGCGAGAAGGCCGTTCGCGCCATCCATCGCGCTCGCTATCGCGCTCTGGGCCGCGCCGGCCCCGGCCTCCATGCCGCGCCCCCAGTCGGTCATCAGGGCCTCGCCCGAGTAGAGCGTGTAGCCGTGGCCGGAGAACGGCCCCTTCTTGGCGGGCGAGAATGGGAAGTAGGACCGTATCTCGCTGATGCCGCTCGCCACCGCGTCGATGGCGTTGCCGATGCAGCTCTGGATGCCGTCCGTGAAACCGCTGATGAGCGACCAGCCGGAGTTCCAGAGCAATCCGCCGACGTCCCCGAGCGCGCCCAGCATCTGGCCTGGGATGCCAGACACGAAGCCGACGGCCCTGCTGAACCCGTCGGAGATGCCGGACAGGAACCGCGATCCTGCCGACGCGGCCTCGACCGCCATGTCGAAGGCGAACCCGAGCGCCTTCAGCACCATCTCGTCGAACCACCCGGCGATCTTGCCGGGGAGCTGCGAGATGTGGGTCGATACGTTGCTCAGGAACTGCGAGCCTGCGGACAGCGCCTTGCTGGCCATGTCCGACGCGAATCTCCCGGCGTTGCTCACCATGTTCGAGATCCAGCCCGAGAGCTTGCCGGGAAGCTGCGAGATGCTGCCCGACACGTTCTGCAGGAACCTGGAACCGGCCTCGGTGGCCTTGGTCGCGAGGTTCGCCGAGAAGTCGGCGGCCTTGCTCACCATGTTCGAGATCCAGCCCGAGAGCTTGCCCGGGAGCTGCGAGACGTAGGACGAGACGTTCTGAAGGAACTTGGAACCGGCCTCGGTGGCCTTGGTCGCCATGCTCGTCACGAAGCTCGTCGCGTGCGATATGCCCTGGTCGAGGAAGCCATTGAGCTTCGACGGTATCTGCGAGCCGAGCGAGGCGATTCCGGAGGCGATGCTCTTGACGATTGTCGCGCCGAGGTTGAGCCATTGGAACGCGACGAACGCGTCCCACGCCGCCTGCGCGATGGCCGGGATGTTGGCTATGAACGTCGGTATGGCGGTCACGAGGCCCTGGCCTATCGCCACGATGATCTGCAGGCCGATGCCGAGCAGCGTCTCCGCCGCAGCGCTGATGCCGTTGGCGAAGTCCGATATGATCTGCGGCCCCTTCTCGATGAGCGAGGGCAGGCTCGCCGCCAGGCCCTGCACGATGCCGAGCAGCATCTCGCCGCCAATCTGTATCACCTGCGGGAACATCGTGCGGAAGCCGCTCGCGAACTGCCCGATCGCGTCCAGGCCGGAGCTTACGAGCTGCGGTATGGCGGTCGAGAGGCCCGAGGCCACGCTCTGCACGATCTCGCTGCCGCGCTCCATGAACGCCGCCGGGTCTGTGAGGGCGAGCTTCGCCATCTCCATAGCCCCGCTTATCGCGGAGAGCATCTGCGACGAGTCCACCGACGGCAGCTTGATGCCGATGCCCGCGAGCGCGTTGGCCGCTATGTTCCAGGCCGTCGACAGCGCCTCGGAGACGATGGGGGCGAGCACGGTGCCGAGGCCCGCCAGCACGGCGGGGAAGGCGTTTATGATGCCCTGCCCGATCTGCGCCACGCGCGGGGCTACGTTGGTGGCCACCGCGCCGATGGATTCGAGCAGCTGCTGGGTTATCAGCGAGAAGTCGACATCGTCTCGCCCGAGCGCCGTCAGGAAGTTCTCCCACGATGCCTTGGCCATGCCGACCGAGCCGGATATGGTGGTCGCGGCCTCCTTCGCGGTGGTGCCGGTGATGCCCATGTTCTCCTGGACTGTGTGGATGGCCTCCACCACGTCCGCGTAGCTGTCTATGGTCAAATCGGCGTTCAGCCCCTGCGCCGCGCGAAGCTCGTTCGCGTCTGAGATGAGGCGCTTCATCTCCTCCTGGGTGCCGCCGTAGCCAAGCTTGAGGTTGTCGAGCATCGTGTAGTTCTGCTTGGCGAAGCCCTGGTAGGCGTTCTGCACGTCCACCATGTTCGACCCCATCTTGTTGACGTTGTCGGACATGTCTCCCATGGCCATGTTGGCGTACTCCGCCGCCCGGGCCGTGTCCCCGCCGCACGAGCTGACGAGCGAGGCCGCGAAGCTCGTGGCCTGCGTCATGTACTGGTTGGCCGACAGGCCGCAGGATTCGTACGCGTCGGCCGCGTACTGCTGCAGCGTGCCGGACGCGTCGCCGAACAGCGTGTCGACGCCGCCGACCAGCTGCTCGTAATCGGCGTACGCCGCCAGGGCCGCGCCGCCTATGCCGGTCACCGCCGAGGTGAGCGCCGCGAAGCCCTTGGCCGCAGCGGCGGCCGTGGCGGTCGCGACGCCGCCGAGCTTGCTCATCAGCCCCTCGCTCGCCTCGGTGCCGCCCTTCACGCCGTCGGACATCCCGTCCCCGAAGTCCTTGCCGGCCTTCGCGCCGGTGCTTCCGAACTCCGAGCATATCTTCCCGGCGAAGCCGTCCATGGAGGGCATGAGCGTGACGCATGCCGATCCTACGCTAGTCGCGTCTTTCGCCGCCATCTTCGCCCCCTATCCCTAGTATCGCGTCTATCTCCGCCCTGCTCGCGAGCGCGCTCCGCGCCTTGGCCCTCGCCTCCGCGAGCTGCCCGGGCGTCTTGAGCGGCTGCGGCTCGCGCTGCGGGCGCGATTTCCGGTCCGACATGCCCCAGGCCATCAGTCTCAGCTGGTGCTCGATGCGCCAGAGCATGTACGCGGCGGGGGACCATTCGAGCTCCGGGCGCTGCCTCCTGGCCGTGCGGCTCTCGGCGGGCAGCATGTCCCACAGCAGCGCCATCCTGGGCATGTCCTCGGGGCCGCCTTCCAAGGGGAGGGCGATCCCGTAGAACTGCTGGAAGTCCGCTACTACCTCGCCCCGGTGCTCTTCGAGGTCGAGGGCGAAGCCTGGGAGTTTTTTGCCTTCGCCGCCTCGAACGCGGCCTGCATGATGCGGCCCATGCAGTCGACCGTGCCGCCAAGAGCGTCGACGTACTCCTCGTCGTGCCCGGCGAAGACGCTCTCGTAGGCGTCGAACATGCCCGCCGGGTCGGATGCGCTGCGTGCGAAGGCCTTGTTGACCTTGTAGGACGTGAGCTTGTCGTAGTCGGCCGCCATCTCTATGCCGTCTACCTCGAACCTGACCTCGTTCATTACGCGGCCTCGGTCTCGGTGGACTGGAAGTAGTCGTAGCAGGTGTTGCCGTCGGCGTCGGTCAGGTACTTGGCCGTGACCTCGCGGCCAGCCAGCTCGCCTGCTGCGAGCGTCAGGTCGCCCAGCTCGTCGATCTTGGCGGCGGGCACGACCTTGCGCCAGCGGCGGCCGTTCTTGAGGACGAAGTCCCCGACGAGGCTCCACTCGTCGGCGCTGCTGCCGTTGTGCTTGACGGTGATCACGCCGTTGGCGTCCGTCACGTTTCCCTCGCCGTACATGATCTTGAGCGTCAGCGCCTTGATCTCGGCGAGCGTGAACGTCGCGGACTCGACGCGGGACGTGGTCTCGGAGTGGATGAGATCGCCGTTCATGTCCTTGATGTCCTCGGAGTCCGTCTCGAGGGATTCGACGTAGCCGTCCTCGGAGACGTAGCCGAGCGTGTGGAAGTCGGTGCCCAGCTTGCTCGTGTAGTCGGTCGGCAGGGCCGCGCCCTTCTTGGCGATGAACAGGTAGCCCCCCTTCACGCCCTTGGTCGTGGACACGTTCGCCATGTTGTTGGTCGTTGCTTCTGCCATGCCTGCTCCTTTACTCGCAGATCATCATGTTTACGTTCGTCTGGTATCGGGGCGTCCCCGTCTCCGGGTCGTCCCATCTGTATGTTCCGTCGGGGAGGCACGAGAACACGTTCGGCTCGTCCTCCACGGACGCGCACGCGGCCTCCACGGCCTCGGCTATCTCGCGCGCCCTCCGGCGCGTCTTGGCCCACGACTGCACCGCGAGCCTGGCCGTGGATTTGAACCTGTCGGCGCTCGTCGCGGCCAGCGAGACGGTGACGAATTCGTCGGGCCGCTCCGCCGGCACGTCGAGGCGGCAGGGGATGCCGGTGGCCTGCTGGATGGCGAGCGCCGCCACGCGCTCCGCGTCCATCACAGACCGCCCCCGAAGATGCCCTGCAGGCGGTTGTGCTTGCGCTCGCTCGCGAAGGCGTGCAGCGTGCCGGCCTTGAGGACGCGGCCCCTGGCGAGCGTGCCTTGCAGCGTCTCCGCCGAGTAGCCCGCGCCCTCGCCTGCTCGCGGGGTGAAGGCGGCGTTCGCGGCGTCGATGGTCGCGTTCGCCTTCTCGTCGAGCAGCCCTTGCACGCCCTGGCCGTTCATGACCTCGGCGTATCCGGCGCGATTCCAGCCCTTCCACTCGATCTTGACCTTGCAGCTGGCTTTAGCCATCGGTGCGGGTCACCTCCACGGTCGTGTCCCATTCCCCCGGCGTGTTCGCCTCCGCGTATCGCTGCGGGTCTCCCGCGACCTTGCACGCGATGCCGCGCACGATGACGGTCGCGTCCTTCAGGTCCGCGCCCGCCCCCTTGGGGAAGCAGAGCGTGAACGCGATGCGAACCCCGTTGGGGCGCGTCGAATCGAGGTCGGAGGTCGCGCCGGGGGCCACCACTACGTTCTCGATGACGGTATCGGTTACGGTCTCGCCGGTCGGCTCGCCCAGGGCGTCGTATTCGACCGACGTTCTGCGAACCGTCACCGCCTCGCCCTTGATGATGCCCATGCCTACGCCCCCGCCCTGTCGATGGGGGAGAGCGCCGAGAGCGACTGGCCGACGAGGCCGAGCCGCTTGAGGTCGCTTTTTCCCAGGTACATCTCGCCGAGCGCCGAGCCGTAGGTCACGGAGGCGGTGTAGCCGCCCGCGCCCTGGCTGTACTGGGTCGCGCCCACCATCGAGGACGGGGCCGCGAGGACGCGGTTGACGAGCAGGCAGCACACGGCCTGGGCCGAGCGATCGAACGCCGGGGCATCGCCCTCGGCGTACGCGCCTATGCGCTCCTCGTAGGCGGCGAGCATGAGGTCGCTCGCATCGTCCAGGAGCGCCGCGCACCTGGCCTCGTCTCCCGGCTCGCCGTAGCGCCTCGCGTAGTCCTCGACGGTCGCGTAGGCCATGGCTACTCGGCCTCCATGAGGCCGGCTTCCACCAGCGCGTCGATGACCTTGGCCACGGTGGCCTTCGCGCCTGGGTTCTTCGCCTTCGCGCCGAGCGGCAGCGGCTCGCCGTCCTCGTCCACGAGCACGCAGCGCGCGGGCAGGATGGGGGATGCCTTGGACGCGTCCCGCTCGACCACGAACTTTTGCACCAGCTCAGCCATGTCAGCCTCCTAGGCGCTCTTCAGGACGGCGAACGCCTTGGGGTCGAGCAGCGCGTATGCGAGCACGGCCTCGGTGCGGTACGCGACCTGGTTCGCGCCCTTGAGGTCCTGGCCGGTGTTGTCGGGGTCGCCGAACTCGATGACCTCGGAGAACGCGTCGCGGCACATGCCCCACTTGATGGTGGCGAAGTCGCCCATGATGCCGAGCACGCCGGTCGCGGTCTTGGCCAGGCGGCCGTTGACGGTGCCGGAGACGGCGGCGGGGATGCCGTCGAGGGTGCCGGCGTTCAGCGACAGCGGGATCTCGGGATAGAGGCGCTGGCCGGTGGAGGGCACGCGCTGCTTGCGCAGGTCGGACGCGAAGCTGCGGGACAGCGCGAAGCCGTTGATGTCGTAATCGATGAGGGCGTCGGTCAGCGCGTCGATGTCATCGACCACGGAGGTTCCGTGGGTGACGGAGTTCGCGCCGGATACGAGGGACGTGTAGCCCTCGAGGGCGAGGCCCGTCTTGGGGTTGATGGCGTGGTAGACAACGTAGTCCAGCGCGCGGCCGATGGCCTGCGCCTGGTCGAGCACGATGTTGCTCACGATCTCCAGCTGGTTGTCCTCGTCGGCCCACTTCAGCTCGTTGGAGACGCGCGTGGTGGTCACGATCTTGACGCGCTTGGCCTCGACGGGGGAGGTGGACAGCTCGTAAGCCGACTTCTTGCCTCCCTCGGCCACGACCTCGGCCTCTGCGCTCGGGTTGAACACCAGGTAGGTGGTGTTCGCGAACTTCTGCGGGGTGCTCGGGGAGAGCGTCGCGATGGTGGAGGTGTCCTTCGCCTTGTTCAGGACCTCGGTGATGACGCTCGTGGGGAGCGCGATCTTCGCGGTGGTGTTTGCCATTCTCAGGCCTTTCTACTTGAGGAGCTGCTTCACGTAGTCGCGCAGCTCGCTGTTTCCCTTGCCGTCCCCGTTGTCGAAGCTCCCGGGCTTCTCCACGGACGGCGCTGTCTGCTTCTTGAAGGCGGCGAGCATCTTGTCGGCCCATTCGGCCATGCTCTCCTCGTCCTCGCCGACCAGCAGCTCGGCGGGAACGCCCTTCTCCTTCGCGACCTTGGCGGCCACCTTGGCGCGCGCCTCGGCCTTCTCCTTGGCCTCGAGCTTCGCGATAAGCTCGGCTACCTGCTCGTCGGCGGTCTTGCGGCCCTGCTCGGCCTTGTCGAGCGCCGCCGCCGCGTCCTTGTTCGCCTTGGCCTGCTTCTCCCACTTGCGGGAGTGCGCCTTCTCGGCCTCGTAGAGCGCCTTGTAGTCGGGTTCGCCGCCCGGCTCGGTCCCTGCGCCCTCTTCCGGCCCGTTCTCCGGCTGGTCTGCCATGTCGCGTCCTTCCCGGTGCCGTGCGGCACCATCCGACAGGCCGTGCGGCCCGTCTGCTTCTCGGGTGTTCTCGGGGCCGTGCGGCCCCTTCCTTGAATCATTTCACGCGCGTGAGATTTGCCCGGTTCGGCGTTTTCGGGCATGAAAAAAACCGCCCGTGGGCGGCTGGCTTGTTATAATGGTTTTAGGGCGATTCCTACCCGGGTTTTATGCACGGGTGTCTGGGCGCCCTTTTATAGTCGCTTCATCCTTCTCAGAGAACCATCGTCTCCCATTACGATGACTTCGGATATATACTCGTACTCGCCTTCATCAAAGAGCTTCCTTACTATTTTTTCGACATCTCCCGATGGAGCATGGTTCTCCGTGCACGATATGAGAAGCCTATCCGTACCCTTCCCCATGGCTTTTTTGAATTGGTTTCGCACAGTGTATTCGCCGGCATAGCCATCGGGAATTTTGAACTCCCATTTCAAGCCGCAGAGTTTGGCATCCGGGGTTTTTACGCCTGTTTTGTTGATTTCTTTCAAGAACTCAACGGCGAAACCGTTGTTCGATAGGTGCTCGCATACGTCCTCCTCTTTGGGCAGAGGCTTGGCTCCTTTTTCCTTCGTTATCCCTGGGTTTTCTCCCGTCTTGTACCACTTCGGGTCTCTCGTCTCGATCTCGGCCGCCATGCGCTTCCTGGCGTAGGCCTCGAACGCCTTGCTGTTGCCTCCGCGAGTCTCCACGTAGGCGGCGCGTTCCCCCTCCGGCAGCGCCCCCCAGTCGGCGCGCAGGCCGTTCCTGCCGCCGAGCGCGGAGAGGCAGCTGTTGTAGCGCTGGTACATCCCGTCGGGGTCGTATCCCTTGACGGTGGTCTTGCCGTTGAAGCCGGGCACGATGCGGCAGTCGCAATGGGCGTGGGAATGCTCGGCCGCCTCGATGGTCTTGGCGTAGAAACCGAACGACGCGAGCATCAGGCAGAAGCCGCACGTCTCGCCGCGAGGCACGCGACCGTAGCGCGGCTTCGCCGGGTCTTTGGTCGCGTTGTATGCGACGCACCTGTTAGCGGCGCGCCTCGTCTCCTCGTCGACCCTCGTCAGGCACAGGGACGTGAACGCCTGGGCCTTGCCGTCGGAGACCTTGCCGACGAAGTATCGCACCGCGTCCAGCGTCGCATCGGGGTCGCGCAGGGACTCGGCCACCGCGCTGTATGAGCCGGGGAAGCCCTGCGCCGCGCGCACCGCGTCGTAGTATTCCGCAGCCCTTGCCGCCGCGCAGGTGTCGGCGTAGTAGGCCAGCACGCTCTCGATGGCCTCGTACGCCTTCTCGCGCAGTGCGGCTATGTCGCCGCCGCCGTTGCGCTCCCAGTCTGCCAGGATCGCGGCGAGGGCGTCGCCTGCCTTCTGCTGGGCGTCGCCAGCCAGCGCGTTGACCTCGGCTGTCAGCTCGTCGAGCAGGCTAGTCGGTACCTCCGCCATCCGCGCTGTCCCCCTTCGGTGCGAACAGGGACGCGATGGCCGCGCCCGCCTGCGCCTTCTTCGCGTCCGACTCGATGCGCTGTATCTGCTCGTCCGTGTAGTCCAGCAGCTCGTATGCCACCGTGGAGTTCGCGAGCTTCGGCAGCGCCTGCACCTGCTTGAGCAGCGCGTCGGACAGGCTCACGGTCGACGGGTAGGCGGGGGAGAGGAAACGCGGGTTGATGTTGCGCCCCGCGTCTCGCTCGGTCGCGTAGTCGGTGCCGTTGAGCACGGCGAGGGCCATGTACGCCACGTTGCGCAGGGCCGCGCCGTTGTCGCGGTTGAGGTTCTTGGCGTCGATGACCAGAGGCTCGAGCGACGCGGCTATCGCGTCGGAGGACGAGGGGTTGTCGTTGGACACGCCGAAGAACGACACGGGCACGTTGGTCACCGCCGACATCTGGCACGCTAGCTGGCGCAGGTACTCGGTGAGCGGCGCCATCTGCAGCTGCGAGGACTGCCAGATGGACGGGCTGTCCCCGTCCGGGTCTTTCGTGACCTCGTTGACCGCGCCCATGCTCGCGTCGTACTTGTTGCCGTCGTTGATGATGCGCTTGTAGGTGCCCAGCAGCCACGTCTGCGGCAGCGTCGCGGCCTCTGCGGCCACCTCCATGCGGGCGCGCTGGCGGATGGCATCGTCGGTGATGCTCATGACCGAGCGCGTGATGCGGCTCACGCCGAACGGGCGCTCGAGCGTCGCGCCGTGCGCCATCGGCTCCATGAGGCAGCGCCCCATGGAGTGCTCGCGGTACTCGGCGGCCCACGAGGAGCCGGAGCGCGTCAGCACGACCAGGCTGTCGGCGGTGAGCAGGTGCACGACGGTCGGAACGCGCTCGGAGTCCCCCGGCATCTTCTTCGACTCGGCCACCACGAGGCCGGCCTTGATGGACTTCTGGGCATCGTCCCACAGGGCCGATGCGGCGGTGGCGGGGTAGGCCGACACGACCGGCGTGCCGTCCCCCGCATCGGTGACCGTCCAGAAGCCGCAGCAATGCTTCAGCTCGCCGATGAGGTTCTTGCGGTACAGCCGCTCGAGCTGGTTCGCCTCGCACACCGCGCGCAGCTTCGCGCCGGTGCCCTCGTCATCGCAGGTGAAGCCGTTGAAGATGGAGCGGTCGGCCAGCGCGTGCACGGCCTTGCGCGGCCAGTCCACGCGGGGGTCGATGCGCTTCGCGAGGTCCTTGGGCATGGCGATGCCCAGATCCTTCACGCGCACGTGCCCCAGGTAGTAATCGTCGCGCTCGACGTTTCCGGCGCGGTGAACCCTCCACGTGTCCATGAGGTCGCGCACGGTGGCGCGATCCTCGTCCAGCAGGCCGGCGGCAGCGGCCACCTGCCCCGCCAGCTCCATGTTTATCCTTGCCATCTAAAAGCTTGCCTCCTGTTCCCTTCGCGGGTCTCTCCTCGTGCTCCTCGCGGCCCACAGGGCGAGCGAGGCGGATTCTATCGGCAGGGCGGTCGATTCGGGGCCGTCGGCGAAGCCCCAGCCGTCGCGCCCGATGTCGCGCTTGAGCGACTTGGCGGCGGAATCGTCGAGCGCGGGCGAGGCGATGTGCGACAGCGTGCCGCCGCCCACCTCGTCGGCGAGCATGGACGCCGCCGCCTGGACGATCGCGGGCGTGCCCATCGATATGGCCCTCGCCGGGAAGCGCCCGTCGAGCAGCCTGCGCCTGAGCGCGTCCGCGCCCGACTTGCCGTCGATGCAGACGCTCGCTATCTCGTCGCGGTTGCGCAGCAGCATGTCGGCAAGCTGCGCCGCGCCGCCGTGGGTGCCGGCCACGTCGTACAGCTCCACGTAGGAGCCGCCGCCTTGCTCTGCGAGCGCCCACGACACGGCCACGCGCGATCCGTCCTGGGAGTACTTGACCCCGAACGCCAGCTTGCCGCCCTCCATCGGCCCCTCTGCCTCGCACGCCGCCCACTCGGCGGCATCGAGCGCGTAGATGCCCGCCTTGCCGCGCGGCGCCCACCATCCAAGGCGCTCTCGGGCGAACACGTCAGGGGCCATCTGCTTGCTTTCGGCGCGTATCGCCTCGATGTTCAGCACGCTGCCCAGCGACGGGTTGCACTCGTGCCAGCGTTCCTCGTCGGCCACGTCCCCGATCTCGCTCGCCGACCACTCGACCCACGCCATGTCGGACTCGCCTGCGTGCACCCTGTCGTGCATGCTGGCGAACACCAGGCCCGCGTTCTCGGGTTCCGGCGAGGTGCCGAGGTAGATGGTCTGCGGGTTCTTCATCGGGCTTGCCGAGATGGCGGGCAGCGACGCGGCCTGCTCCTCCTCGGTCAGCTCCTGGGCCTCGTCGTAGATGAGCACGTCGTAGGTCTTGCCGCGCGCGAGCGACTTGGTGCGCGTCGTGAAGCGGATGAGGCCGCCGTTCTTGAGCCGTATGGCCTGCTGGCCGTTCGTCTTGCGCACGGCTTCCAGCAGGTCGTGCAGCGCCGTCTCCTCCTCGTCCTCGAACGGGCGGGACAGCTCCTGGAACATCTGGTCGGACGTGTCCCCGTGCTGGCACGTGTAGAGTATCTTCTCGCCGTTGAGCGCGCCGTAGAAGCACCGGGCGCGCACGTCCCAGCTCTTGCCGTTCTGGCGCGGCACCTCGATGGCGAGCGAATCTGCGGCGTACCTGTCGTTCGCGTCCCTGGCGAGCATCACGCGCAGAAGGTAGCGCTGCCAGGGCATCGGATCGCCGAAGTACGCCGCCGCCAGCTTGCACGCCATGTCCCCGTCACCCGAGAGGTCGGCGGGCACGTTGGCCTGGTACGTCGGCTCCTGCCTCGCCCGCGTCATGCGCCCTTGGCCTTGCGCTCGCGGTCGGCGAACATGAGCGTCAGCACCTCAGCGCCCTTGCCCTTGGGGGCCTCGGCCTGCTTGGAGGGGGGCGGACGCCTTGCGCGAGAGCCCAGCGACTCGTTGAGCGCCCGTATCTCGGCGGTGGCCTGCTTGAGCACGGTCACGGCGGGGTGGGGGCGCTCGAGGTAGGCGTATTTGCCGTTCTTGGCCTTGATGGGCTTGTAGCCAACCTGGTCGAGCACCTTGACGCTCTTGCCCTGGGTCATCGCGGCCTTCGCGGCGCGGGCCACGGCGTGCCAGAAGCACAGGAGCGCGATGTTCGGCGCGTCCTCCTCGCCGAAGCGCCCCGATGCGGTCACGCTGCGCCAGACCTCGGCCTGGTACTCGTCTGCTGCTATGTCCGCCGGCATCTCTAGCACGATCCGCGCTCCTTTCGTCGCTGACAATCATGCCAGCGGCGTGAGATTCGGGGCCTTCCCGGGGCATGGGGCGCATGGCGGGGGGATATCGGCCCTGGCAGCGGAGGCGCGCCATCGACCCCGGGGGAGGGGCGACGCCCCCGCCCCGAACGCAGGAAGGGCGCGCCGCCGAAGCAGCTGCGCCCCTCTCTCGCCTCGTCTCGCGCTTCCTGCCGCGCGCTCCCGCTCTCTCGCGGTCAGAACAGCCTCGTGCGCACTATGCGCCCTCTCTCGCCGTCTCCGGGCATGGCCTTGCCCTTGCGCTGGTTGCATATGCGGTGCGCCGCGTCCAGGTTCGCGTAGTCGAACGCAGCGCCGCCGCGCGACCTCGGAACGACGTGGTCTGCCTCGAAGCTCCACGGGTGGCCGGCCGGCAGGCCGTAGTCTATCGGCTGGCCGCACAGGTGGCACGGCCTGCCCTCTGCCCGCAGCCTGGCGCGCAGCTTGCGCTCGGCGTTGCCGTTGCCGCCCCAGCTCACGCGAAGCCCTCGAACCTGCCGCAGGTGTCGTCCTGCTCGTCCTTGTAGTTGCCCACGATCCAATCCCGCGCCCACTTCGCGGCCTCCCACGCGGCCATCGGCTCCCTGGCGAACGCCTCGTCGAACGCATCGGCGAACTCAATCTCGCAGATGCCGTAGTCGCAGCAGCCGTCGAGCAGGTGCGAACATCGCCCGCATGCCGGCTCTTCATCCCGGTTCCAAGGCGCGCCCGGGCTTGACTCGAAGCACCCGGGCGGCAGGTTCCATCCGCTCGGCGGCTCGATGCCGGCCATCAGCCTTGCCCCCTCACGGTACGGCGCCCATGGTTCATCGCGTGGTCCCAAAAACCTTCGAACTGATACGGGTTTATCGAGACCGGGCCGATCTCCACCGGGTTGAGCGGAAACGGGCAGTCTTTCCATCCGTTCTTGAGGCGGGGATTGTTGCCGCCGCAGGACTTCGCGGCATAGCACGTCTTACAGCGCTCGGGAATCTCCTCAACGTCCTCGCTCCCGCAGAACGGGCACGGCTCCAATTCCTCGCTCATCTCTTTCCTCCAATCTTCCCGGCCGCCTCCCTCAGGCGCGGCCAATCGTCGGTGCCGGTGGCGTAGCGCAGACGGATTCCGTCCGCCCCCTTGCCTCGGTGTATCTTGCCGATGACCGAGTCGCGCGTCACGCCGAGCGCCTCGGCAGCCTTCCCGGCGTCGGCGAACCATGCCAGCTTCCTGCCGCTCATGGCGATGACCGGGCGGTTGCGCCTTCGCGCCTCGAAGTCCTCGATGCCGGTCCACTCGTCCTCGAAGCGCGCTATCACCTCGCCGCCGGAAACCTTCCGGTCGGATGCTCGCCTGGACAGATCCGACCGGTCGCATCCTACGGCGTCCGCCGCATCCTTGATGGACGGGTAGCGCGCCACCACGTGCCCGTCGCGCTTGTGTATCAGCAGGACGGGTCGCATGTTCCGGGGGTTAGGCATCAGAATCCTCCTCTCTGCTTTCGAACTCGCACTTCCTCATTCGCTCACCACCTCCGCCCCGCATTTGGCGCAGCGCGGGTAGTAGGACGGCGGTCGCGTGTAGGCGTTGAGCATCAGCGGCTCGCCGCACACGGAGCAGCCCGTTGCCATGTCCCCGAACGGGCCGAACGGCACGCTCGCCGGATGGCAGACGGGGCGGTCTATCAGCTCCGCGACGCGCAGCACGTCGGCTTTCGCCATGATGCCGTCATCCACGTCCACGCCCATCTCGTCCCACAGATCCGCCGCGTAGGCGTGCGGGGACGATGCCACCGCGATGCGCAGGCCCTCGGCTATCTCCCTTCGCTCCTCGTCGCTGATCATCGGATCACCTCCGCACCGCACTTCGGGCAGTGATAGAACTCGTTCTCTTCCAGGTCGCCGACATCGAAGCTCCACGCCAGCCCGCAGCGGGAGCATCGGAAGTCGCAGCCGCCCAGCTCCGGGGCGGGCGCGGCGTTCCGGCACATCGGTCGGTCTATGAGGTCGGCCAGCGCATCGAACACGGTATCGGGCCTCAGGAAGCTCGCCTCGTCGAGTACGGTGACCTGCAGCCGATGCCACCACATGCCGATGCTCGTGTTGTCGTATCCCGCCTGCTCGCGAAGCTTGGCCGCTATCTCTCGCCGCTCATCGTCGCTAACGCCCATTCGCCGCTCCTTCCTCCAGCACTTCCAGCTCGTGGCATTTCCCGCAGACCCCGTAGCCGAAGCCTACGCGGTCGTGCCACCTGCGCGACGTGTACGTGTCTCCGTAGCGCACCTGCCCGCCGCATCCGGGGCACGTCACCGTCGCGTCGAAATCGTCCTTGTACGTCGAGCACGTGTCCGGTATCTCAACCTCGTCATACCCGCACCGCCCGAAGTCCCACCTTTGCGCCCTCATGCGCTCGCCGCCTTCCTTGCGCGGCACATGCCGCAAACCTCGTCGTCGCGCTCCGGGCACACCTCGTCGAAGCGGTGATAGCCGATGCCCTTGGGCGCGAGCGCGACCTCGCGCGCCGTGGCCGGCCTGAGCGTCCGCAGCGGCGTGCAGGCCGCCGTGCAGCCCTGGCCGTAGCAGACGAACGCGTTTCCCGCGTATCCCATGCAGGTGACGCGCCCGACCTCGCAGCCCCAGTGCGTCTCGTGCACCACGTAATCGCCGAATGCGTAGCTCTCCACGGCTACCTCCTCTCCGGCTCGGCGAGGCTGACGGGCACGCCGTCGATCGCGTCCCATCCCTCGCGCCGTGCCTTCGTCAGCGTCTGCCTGGACACGCCCAGCCCCAGCGACGCCGACTTCATGTCGGGGTACTCCTTGCCGCCCGCCGTCACCTTGACGCGCCTGGTGCGCATGGTGGCCATGCTCTCCTCCCGGGGCTGCGCCCTCCTGGGCTTCGGCTTGCGCTTCAGCGGCTCGCCCGTCTCGGGGTCGAAGTAGCTGACCCTGACCGGCCCGGACGCCCCGCCGGGGGCGCCCTCGGCCATGTGCGAGCCGAACCTGACCTTGCTCTGATGCATGCTCTCCTCCTACGCTCCCGGGTCATCGTCTCGCGGCACCGCCGCCCACCCGGGAAGGGCCAGCGCCGCATCGTCCTTCATCGGCTCCGTGAGGAGCCATTCCCACCATCCCTCGCCGTCCGGCCTCAGGTGCAGCCGGTGGGCGTGCAGCAGGCCGTGGCAGCCCGACGCGTTGCCCATGCCGCACACCGCCACCGTGGGGCCTGCGTGCCCGCCCTGGGAGCGCGGCACGATGTGGTGGCGGTTCGTGGCGGGACGGCGGCAGAAGGGGCAGGCCACGTAGCCCCGCCGGTGCAGCTCGATGCTGGGGAGGCCCATCATGGCCTCCTGGTAGCGGTTCACCTGACCACCCGGCATTCGCCCGGGCCTTCCATCGGCGGGAGCCTGACCATCCGGGAGTGGCCGCGCCTGTCCTTCGCGTCCCAGATGCGGATCATCGCCGCGTCGACCTCCGCCGATCGCTCCAGCTTTCCGAGGAGGAGCCGCTGGGCGGGGCCGCTGCGCTCATCGGGCGGGGCAGGGCGGGCGCCGCTCATCGGATATCGCCCGCCAGCTCGCCGAGCCTGCGCCTGTAGTCCCAGGCGGCGGCGATGCGGGCGCACGCCCCCAGCTGGTCGAGGCATGGCACCCAGCGCCCCTGCGCCATGCCGCCGGGGTCTTCCGACCACTCGTGGACGGTGCCCGGGACGGGGTTGCCGTCCGCGCCGGTCTCGTATGCGTACCTCGTCATTCGCCCACCGCCTTCCTGGCCACGGCCTTGCGGCACTTGCGGCACCACAGCCTGCTCGGGTCGCGGGGGTTGTCCACCACGTCTCCGATGGGCACCAGCTCGGCCCCGCACGCCGGGCACGCCCCCAGGCTCGCCGCCTTTCCGGGCGGCTGCTCGGCCAGGTACTCCTCGAAGTTCTCGCCGAACAGCGTCTTCGGCCGCAAAAACGCCGAGAAGGACGGGTCGCGCCCCCACTGGGCCTGCTTGCCGGCGATGACGCGGCGCACGTCTTCCAGGGTGCGGCCGTTGTCGTAGATGCGCCGCAGCCCCAGCATCACCTTGCCGCCGCCGAGGCGGTAGTCGCTGCCGGTCTCGGCGTTGAAGGCGTCGATGCAGCCCTTGGCGAACTCCGCGAAGGCGGTGCCGTCGGGGTCTTGCTCGCACCCGGCGAACTCCTCGGCGAAGCCGTCTGCTCGAGGGGGTTTGGGGGTTATACCTTGGTTTGTATTGGTATGGTTTGTATTGGTATGTATTGGTTTGGGTTCCGGGGTTTCGAAACCCCCGTTTTCGTTTTCGGAAACCCCCGTTTCCGGAGTTTTTAACCCGGGTTTTTTCCCGGGTGCGGAAACCTCGTTTTCGGCCTTCTTGGCCTTCGGCGGGCGTCCTCCCTTGTTGCCGTTGCGGGCCGTCTTGGAGTTGTCCACATCGTCCCGAAGGCTCTCGAAGATGGCGTCCAGGGGCCACGCGAGGTCAGGCTCGGTGCCGTAGGTGCCGTACTGGATCAGCGCCCACACGAGCACCGGGCGCAGCTCCTCGGGCACCTTCTCGGCGGTGGCCGTGAGCTTCGGGAACCATGTGAACTTGTCGGCCATCAGAACCCCTCCGCGTACCTTGCCGATGCGGCGTCGAAGATATCGCCCTCGACGCGGTTGATGGTCGCGCCGTAGTCCCGCGCCAGCTCGTCGGCCAGCCGCCGCACGAGCTTCTTCTCCTCGCCTGCGGTGTCCCCGGCGTCCTCCATGACCCAGGCCCCGCACATCGCGTCGGCTGCCTTCTCGAACCGCTCGTCGTTCTTGTATCCGGTCATGCTTGCTCCTTCCTGACGCCGAACGGGGTCTTGCCCTCGTGCGTCCTTCTCCGCGCGTCCATCTGCCTATGGCACGGGGTGCAAAGCCAGATCACGTCGAGCGGCTTCGAGTAATCGTGGTGATGCGCTTCTATCCGGTGCTCTCCGGCCTTGCACCCGCAGCCGGAGCAAACACCGGGGTTCACCAGCTCCCCGCATTTCAGGGCGGCTTCGACAACCTTCTGCGCCCGTTTCATGTCCGGGTTTGCGAGGCATGTCTTGAGCCTTGTCTCGAACACTTTCCTGGGGTTGTCCCTCCTGTAGGCGGCAACCCTTCTCTTCGTCTCTTCCTTGGTTCTCAGGTAGCGCTCCCGGTTGTAGCGGCGAAAGCACTCTTTGCAACGGTCTTGCAGGCCGTCCTTGTTGTTCTTGTTCTTGTTGAACTCGCTGCGCGCCAACTCGCGCCCGCACTCTGCGCATTTCTTCATATGAGCACGGGCCTAGCTAAAAGGGATATCGGAGTCGTACATGCCCACCTGCTGCGGGGCGTAGGCCTGCTGAGGTGCCGCCTGGGGCGCGTACGCCTGCGGGGCGGGCTCCGGTGCCTGCTGCGGGGCGCGGGCCGGTGCTGCTTGCCGCTGCTGGCCGCTCATGAACTCCAGCTCGTCGATGACCACCTCGAGCGCGCTTCGCTTCTGGCCGGTCTGCTGGTCGTTCCAGGAGCGGTAGCGCAGCTTCCCCTCGACGGCCACCTTCGTCCCCTTGGCGAGGTAGGGGGCCAGCTTCTCGGCGCGGTTGCCGAACATGGCGCAGTCGACGAAGTTCGGGAAGTCCTCCCACTCGCCGGTGGCCGGGTTCTTGCGGCGGTCGTTGACGGCCACGCCCAGGGACAGGACGGCCATGCCGCCCGCCGTGGAGCGAAGCTGGGGGTCGCGGGTCAGGTTGCCGCTTATCGTGACGCGGTTGATGCTCATAGGTATCCTCCTTGGGTCGTGTCCCCGCTGTTCCAGATGCGGGTGATCTGCGCGTCCACCATGCGGATGCGCAGCTTGATGACGTTGATGGCCTCCTGGGAGGCCTTGTATATGGCCTCGGAGCAGTCGCGGCGGCGCTTGGCCTCGGCTATCTGCTCCTGGCCCCGGCACACGTCGCCGATGATGGTCACCGGCGTGCCCTTCGCCCGCTCGTTGAGGATCGCGACGCGCAGGGCCTTGCGGTACTCGGCCTCGTTCTCGGCGTACTGGCAGCCGGACTCCTTGCATGTCTTCAGCTCGGCCTCGAGCCTGTCGGTCAGCTCGTCCAGCTCCACCGTGAGCGACTGCATCACTCGACCTGCCAATCGGGGCGGGGGCAGCACGGGTGCTTGGTGATGTAATCCGTGTACTGCGGAATCGAGGCGAACTGGTAGCGCGCCCCGCAGCTGCGGCAGTGCGCCGTGAAGGGGCCGTCGGCAGGCGGCTGCTTCTCCTCCTGGGCCGGGGCATCCATCGCGTCGGGGTCGCTCTGGCCGTCGATGGCGAACGCGCCGCACAGGGCGTACTTGCGGGCGTAGCTGGACGCCATGCCCGTCACCTGCGCATCGTCGGAGCCTTTCTTGTGCTCGTCCTCCCTGGCGTACGCGCTGGCCTCGAGGCATCCCTCGCCGCCCTCGGCGGAGAACACGCGCACGGTGGCCTTGACGTAGTAGCGCTCGCCGACGAGCACCAGCTCGTCGCTCATGGCAAACGCCAGGCCCTCCTTGGCGCACGGCTCCTTGAGCGCGGCCACGATGTCCTCGTAGCTGCGGTAGCTGAACTTCCCGAAGGCGTTGTATTTGGCCTTGGGAACCGCGACGGAGCGCTGCACCCGCGCCACGGCGGCCATGATGTCGAACTGCTTCTCTGCCATCACATGCCCCCGTTCGTGCGCTCGTACACCTGCGCGACCGTGCCGCGCATGATCGTGCCCGCCACCCCCTGGGCCTTGAGCGCCGCAGCCACCGCCTGCATCTGGGAGCGCGTGGCGCTGGGCACCGTCACCGTCCACGGCTCGCCCGCCTCCGGGGCGGGGCAGGGGGCCGGGGCGGGCTGCGCCGGCATCGGCGCGGGAGCCGGCGCGGGCTGCTCCTGCATCGGCATCGGCTCTGGGGCGTATGCCGTCTCCTGCATCGGCATCGGTGCGGGCTGCTCGTCCTCCCGGTCACCGCTCTCCACCGGCTCAGGCTCAGGCTCCATGGCCGCCTTCAGCTCGGCGATGCGGGCGCTCTCCTCCGCAGCCTTGCGGGCTGCGGTCAGCGCAGCTCCCAGGTCGAGCGTGGCGAACAGCTCGCGCTCTGCGTCGGCGTAGAACGGCTCGCCCTCGAACTGCGTCTTGAGCGTCTTCCAATCGCCGTCGAGCTTGGCCACCTTCGCCTCGAGCGCGGCGAACGCCTTCCTCTCGCCGAAGGTCTTGTTGAGCCACTGCGCCTCGTGCAGGCGCTCGTAGGGAACGACCGGCACCAGAAGCCCGGCGAACTCCTCGTAATGCTCCTGCAGGGCGGCGTAGGCCGCGTCCTGGCGCTCCTGCTCGGCGCGGTCGAGCTGCGCCTTGATGCCCTCGCTCGCCTCGTCGATGATCCCGGTAACCGCCTTGCACCGGCTCTCGAAGGCCTCGAGCGGCTTGCTGTACTCGCGCTTCACGGCCTTGCGGCGCTCGTCTATCTCCTTCTTCAGCCCGTTGAGGTAGCTGCGGTCGCGCTTGGCGGCCTTGACCGCCTCCTTGTTTGTGAGGTCGTACGTCGCGCCCTCGTAGTCCGACACGACGCGGCGCACGTGCGCCTCGAGCGCATCGAAGTTGGCCTCGATGCGCTCGAGGCGCACGTACTCGACGGCCAGGCTCTCGGCCTCGTCCTCGATGACCTCGGCGCGCACGCTCTCGGCCTCCTGCTCGCTGTCTTGCATCATCTCCTCCTTCCCCCGCCTAGAACGGCGGGCTGCATATCGTCACCACGGTTCGGGGCCTGTCCCGATCCACGGCGAACGCCTTGTCGTACGGGTCGCACATCGACCACTTGTCGCTCTCGATGACCCCGGCCTCCTGCAGCGCGTCCAGGACGAACTTCTTGGCGAAGGCCACGTTGTCCTTGTCGGCGCGCCTGTCGGGGCGGTACCACTCGAAGAGCACGACCACCGGCCCCTTTATGGCCGGCGGGCCTTGCATGGCCTCGATGACCTGCCGCTGCGCCCTCTTCTTGAGCGCAGCCGCCGCGTAGCGGTTGGCGCGCTCGGCCCTCACGTAGTCGTTGAGGTGGGGCAGCGTCCCGGGCACCTCGAACCGGTAAAGCCCGCTCACAGCGTGAACCCGTCGGAGCGGCTGGCGTGCTTGCGGAACGCGCCTTCCAGCTGCGGGCAGCGCGCCTCCATGATGCGGGCCAGGCTCGGCGCGAGGCCGTTCTTGACGCTCACGTGCAGCTCGTTGCGCACCATGTTCACGAGGTAGTTCGCCGACACGTAGCCGTTTCGCCGGAGCCTGGACGCGTTGCGAACCATGTACTCCCACGCCTCGGGGTTGTCCTCGATCCACCGCCTTGCCTCCTCGGCATCGGCCTCGCCCTTGGCCCCCAGGCCGGGAAGCTCGCCCTGCATGCTGCGGGGCCTCGGGGCGTAGCGCTCATCGTTGCGCATCGGATGCCGCCTGCTCGTAGGCCTGCAGGGCCGTGGCCTCGGCGTGCTCGACGGTGGGGATCGCCCACAGCCACATGACCGCGCACAGCATGGCCATGGATACGGTCAGCCCCACGACCACGCCCGCCTTGAAGCGGTCGGCCTGGCGCGCCTCCTCCGCCGTCGGGCGCGAATCTCGCTCGAATGGTATGATGGCGGCGGCATCTCCTCCGATGCTCTGCGCGCGGGCGCCCTGCGGCTCCATGCTGAGGGCGCTCGCCCTATTGTTTGTGTGCATCTTGTGAACTCCTCTCACGTTTTCCCAGGTCAAACCTGGTGTGGCTTTTAGGGTGGCTTTTTTCAAAATTTCTTGGCGCGGCTCTTCGCGCTGTAATGGCGCTGCCGCTCCCGGTCGTTGCGCTCCCTTCTCGCGGCCTCCTCCCTCATGGCGTCGGCCTGGTCGGCGAGGTCGGACATGCGGGCCTCCTTGGTGCACTCGGCGCACCACCCGGTGACGCGGTTCAGCGGCTTGAACGTCCAGCCCCCGCACCTCGGGCACCTCGACCGGCTGCGCAGCGACAGGCCGCTGTTTCGCGCCTGCCACTTCACCGAGTCGACCGAGCGCCCGAGCGCCTTGGCCACGGCCTTCGCGCCGCTGCCGGCGTTCTCCTCCAGGTACCGAAGCTCGCGCATCGACCACTTCCTCATCACGCCCGCTCGGCTTCCTTCCCCTTGCGCTTCCGGTACGCGTCGGCGACCGTGCCGCACATTCGCTCGAAGGCCGCCCCGAGGGGCGTGGCGGGCGCGTCCTGCTTGGCGCCCATCAGGCCACCGTCCCGCTCAGCGCACGCTCGTCGTTCATGTCTAACAGGTATCCCGCGTTGCACGAGTAAAAGCGGCATGCGCGGATGATGAAATCGCCAGGCATGCTCGAAGGCTCGTTCTCGTACTTGGCGAGCGTCTTGGTGGAAACAGCCAGCTTCGAAGCCGCATCCGCTTGTTTCAGACCGAGACGCGCACGCTCAGAGGCTAGGTTCTTCATTGGTACTTCCTCCTATCGACTATGCATCAGGTTAGTACTTACGAGTTTCATAGTACGCATGCGAATAGTACCTGTCAATATATTTTCTGTACAAATACGCTTTTAGTTGGTACTATCTGCCTTGGTAGTCGTAAGTGCTTACCGATTTTAAGGAGGGCGTGAGATTTGCGTACGCGATTGAAGGAAGTGCGGAAGGCTGCTGGGTATAACCAGCAGGAGGCTTCGGAGCTTTTTGGCGTGTCGTTGGGCACGTATAGAAATTGGGAACAGGGCCGAGTCATCATGAACGGCGAGCAGTTGATTCGAGCAGCTGAGGAATTCGGAACCAATGTTGATTACATCCTCATGACGGATATAGAGGTTCCCGAAGTTGCGCAGCAGCAGGCGGATTTAGATGCAATCTTTCAGCGCCTAAGCGCCCCGGCGCGCGCCGTCCTGCTCGATGCCGCGAAATCCCTAGAGGCGCGCTTCGGCGAATAGCCGCGAATGCGGAATGCAATACAGGTGCAATACAGGAAACCCCTCCGGCCCAAGCGTCGCAGCGCAGCCGGAGGGGAGTCAGGAGGTACGACAGCATTATGCCACTAACAGCAGCCATATACGCCCGCTTTTCGTGCTCGAAGCAGCGCGAGGCGTCGATAGACGATCAACTGAGGGTGTGCCGCGAATGGTGCGCCCGCGAGGGCTATGCCGTCGTGGCCGAGTACTGCGACCACGCCATATCCGGCAAGACCGACGAGCGCCCCGAGTTCCAGCGCATGATGGCCAACGCCGGCGAGAGCGACATCGTGCTGGTGTACATGATGGACAGGTTCTCCCGCGACGCCTACGACGCGCCCGCCTACAAGGCGCGCCTCAAGGCCAAGGGCGTCGAGGTGCGCAGCGCCATGGAGGCCCTGCCGGACGGCCCGGAGCGCATCCTGGTCGAGAAGATATACGAGGGGCTGGCGGCGGTGGAGTCCGAGAAGCTGTCCCTTCGCACCAGGCGCGGCATGGAGGGCAACGCGCTGAAATGCAAGACGAACGGCCAGCGCATATACGGGTACCGCCGAAACGAGGCCGACGAGTACGAGCTGGACGAGGAGGAGGCCGCTTTCGTGCGCGAGGCCTTCGAGCGCCGCATATCCGGCGAGACGGTCAACTCCATAGCGCGCGACTTCGCCCGCCGGGGCGTGCGCACGTCGTACGGCAACCTCTGCGGGTATTCGATGATCTATCTCATGCTCAAGAACAGGCGCTACACAGGCCGCTACAGCTGGGGCGGCATAGAGAAGGAGGGCGGCATGCCGAGGATCGTGGACGATGGGACGTTCTATGCGGCGCAGAGGGTGCGCGGCGGCAAGGACAGGGAATCGGAGAGCTGGGGCAGGTACGCGCTTTCCGGGAAGGCCGTCTGCGGGCGGTGCGGGCGCGACCTGCGCGGCGTGAGCGGCAGGGGCCGCCACAACGTCAAGTACGAGTACTACGGCTGCAAGGGGTCGTGCATCCGCAACGTGCGGCGCGAGGAGCTTGAGGGGCTTGTGGCCTCGGCGGTGCGCGACGTGCTGGCAGACCGCGACGAGGCGGTGCGCATCGCCCGCATGGTGTCCGAGCACGAGGCGGGCAAGGAGGCCGAGGCGCGCAGGAAGGCGGCGGCGCGCTCGCTCAAGGAGGCCGAGCGCGGCCTGCGCAACATCCTGGCGGCGATAGAGCAGGGGATCATAGCGCCCGGGGCCAAGGAGCGCATCGCGGAGCTTGAGGGGCAGAAGGCGCGCGCCGAGGCCGACATCAGGGCATGCGAGGCAGAGCGCATCGACCCCGAGAAGCTGGCCGACTTCCTGCAAAGCCCGGACGGGCTGAGCGACGCGCTGGTGCTCGAGGCGTTCGTGTACCAGGCCGTCGTGTGCGACGATTGCGTCATGGCCGTGCTCAGCTACGACGCGAAAAACAGCGAACCCGCCAGACTCGAGATCCAGCGGGTTCGAACAAAATTAGAATGGCTCACCGTGCGCGACGGGGGCAGAACCGAAATAGCCTCCTTCGGGAGGGCCG
>CAVJWS010000018.1:0-28113 GCA_963653485.1 Prevotella sp. CAG:279 | reverse complement strand
ACTCGGCGGCGAGCATCTTGGAGAGCATGTTCACGCCGGCCTTGGTGGAGGAATAGGAGCCCGAGAAGGTCTCGGGGGTGTAGCTGGCGGCGGTGGAGATGTGCACGAGGCGACCGGCGCCCTGCTTGATCATCTGGCGGCCGAAGCGCTGGGAGGCGATGAAGGTACCGGTGAGGTTGACCTTGAGGACGGTCTCGAAGTCGGAGAGCGGCAGGTCCTCCATCGGCGCGAAGCGCAGGATACCGGCGGTGTTCACCAGCACGTCCACGCGGCCGAAGTCGGCCACGGCGGCATCGACGGCGGCCTGGACCTCGTCCTCGCAGGTGGCGTCCATGCGATAGCCCTCGGCCTTGATGCCGAACTCGTCGGCGAGGCCGGCGGCCGCGGTCTTGACCTTCTCCTCGTCGAGGTCGAGCAGGACGACGTTGGCGCCGTTGCGCGCGAACTCGCGGCAGATCTCGACGCCCATGCCGCCGAGCGCGCCGGTGACGGCGCAGACGTCGCCCTTGAGGTTAAGCCAGTTTTCCATAGGAATGTCCCTTTCTACATGCGTTTTACTTGCCCCGAGAAAATCCTAGGCTGGCGGCTTCCATCAAAGAATTATCTATTTGGTGCTAAGGTGTGAACCAGAGGTTTACACTGCCAGGCGCGAGGAGGGCAAGATGTACGACCGCAGGCTGGGCGCCATCGTGATGGCCGCCGAGCTCGGCAGCTTCACCAAGGCGGCCGAGAGGCTCAACATCTCAACGCCCGCACTGGTGAAGCAGGTGAGCGCCTTTGAGGGCGAGTACGGCATCACCGTCTTTGCGCGCTCGCACACCGGGGTCTCCCCCACCGAGGCGGGCCTGGCCCTCGTCGGTGACGCCAAGAAGATCATGGCGGACTCGGCGGCAGCCATCTGGCGGGCGCGCAACATCTGCGGCGGCGGCTCGATCCGCCTCGGCGTCTCGCTCATGTGCCCCGGCAAGAACACCCAGGCTCTCTGGCCGCAGGTACACGAGCTGGTGCCCGACCTCAAGCTCGAGATTGTTGCCGTGGGAGACCTCTACAACCCCGAGACCAGCGTCATGACGCGCCTCGGCGCCGAGGTGGACGTGATTCAGACGAGCTACTCCACCGTGCGCTGGGGCGGCATGTGCCAGCTGCTCCCCATCTTCAGCACGCCCTTCTCCATCGACGTGGTGGGTACGAGCCCGCTCGCGAAGAAGGAGCGCCTCACCATGGACGACCTGCGCGGCTTGCGCGTGCGGATGCTGCGCCACGCCAACGATGCCACCGACCAGCTCCGCCGCGAGCTCAAGCGCGAGCCGGGCATCGAGGTCATCGACGTGCAGAGCTTTGACTACGCCCTGTTCAACGACGCGGGCGAGGCGGGGGACGTAGTGGTCACGAGCGGCGCGTGGTCGGGCATCCACCCCGGCTTTACGGGTGTGCCGCTCGCCTGTCCCATCGAGGTCCCCTGCTTCCTCGCCTATCCGCGCGAGCCCGCCCCGCACGTCAAGCGCTTCATCGACGCCATGGCCGAGGTGCTGGCGAGGGACTAGGCCCGCCCGGGCACGGGCGCAAGCCCACCACACACAAGAACGCCCCCGTCTCTCGTATGGGAGACGGGGGCGTTTGCTAGCTGCGGTTGCTACGCCGCATGAACGTGACGGGGCTAGTTCTTGCGCTTGGAGACTCCCAGGGCGCAGAGCAGGGCGCTCGCGGCGCCGATGAGGGCGGCCAGGACGCCAGGCCCAAGCGGGCTCTCGTCACCCGTCTGGGGAAGCGCCGGCTTCTCCTTAGCCTGTTGGCCCGAGGCGGGGACGCCGTTGCTGCCGCCATTGTTGGAGCCATCCGGCGTCGTCGGGGGCTCGGCCACCTTCCAAGAGGCCGTGAGCTTCACGTCGGCCGTAACAGCCGTCTCAAAGTCGTACGCCTTGCCGTCGTGCAGCCAACCGTCAAAGACGTAGCCGGCGCGGGTGGGGTCGGCGGGCTTGGTGGCCTGCTTGCCATACTCAACCGTCTGCGACTCAACCGAAGAGCCACCGGCGGAGTCAAAGCTCACCGAGAAACTCCTCACGACCCACTTGGCGTAGAGGTCGAGGTCGGCACTGACCGCGGCGTCAAAGTCGTACTCCTTGCCGTCCTTGGTGTACCAATCGCCGAAGGTATAGCCCTCGCGCACGGGGTCGGCCGGCTTGGTGGCCTTCTCGCCCTCGGCAACGGTGGCGACGTCGAGGACCTTGCCGTCGGCGTCGAGGAAGCGCACGGAGCAGACGTTCTGCTCCCAGCGGGCGGTGAGCTTGGCATCCTCGTTAAAGACGGTAAAGGCGCTCACCTTGGTGCCGTCGGCCGCATACCAGCCGGCGAAGGTGTAGCCGGCGCGCTTCGGGACGGGCAGCTCGCCCAGGGCAGAGCCCATGGGGACGGCCTTCGTCTCAACCGCGGAGCCGCCGGCGGAGTCAAACTCCACGGAGACGGTCTTGGTGGTCCACTTCATATAGATGGTGGCAGGGCCGTAGCTCGGCGCATCGAAGTCGAACGGCTTCGTGCAGGCCTTGTCGGAGAAGTAGCCGCCAAAGTCGCGAGTTTGCTCCGCCGGGTCGTCGGGGCACTTGACCTTCTCGCCAAAGACGACGGTACCGAGCGAATAGAGGTTGTCGGTGCCGGCATCCACGTAGAACACGGAGTAGGTGGTGGCGCTCCAGCGGGCCTTGAGCGTGACGTTGCCGTCCACCGTCGTGGAGGCGCTCACCTGCTCGTCACCCAGGTACCAGCCTACGAAGTCGTAATTGGTCTTGCGCGGAATCGGCAGGGCGCCAAGGGGCTCGCCCGCCTCGACCGTGCGCTGGTCGAGCGCGCCCTCGTCGTCATAGCCGGCCTCGCCGCCGTCGGCGTCGAAGGTGACGGTCACAAGCTTGTTCCACTTGGCCCAGACCGTGGTCTCCTGCGTGATGGCCTGCGAGAAGTTGAAGGCCACGGTGCAGGCCTCGTCGGCGTACCAGCCCTTGAAGACGTAGCCGGTGCAGACGGGGTCGGCCTCGGGCTTGGAAACCGTGGCGCCATACGTGACCTTCGCAGCTTCGGGCATGCCGGTCGCGTCGGAGGCCTCGCCGGCGGAGAAGCTCACGGAGCAGCTCTTCTCGCTCCACGTGGCGTAGAGGTCGAAGTCGGAGTGGACCGGGGTGTTCTCGAAGTCGTACTCCTTGCCATCGGCGGTGCGCCAGCCGCCGAACTCGTAGCCCTCGCGCACGGGCGCGTCGGGGCAAACGAGCGTCTCGCCCTCGCGCACGCGGCCGAAGTCGAGGACGGTCTTGCCGTCGGAGTCGAAGAACTGGACGTAGTGGTAGTCCTGGCCCCACTCGGCGGTGAGCGTGGTGTCCTTGTCAAAGACGGTGGAGGCGCTGACGTACCTGTCGTCATCGTCCCTCCAGCCAAGGAAGACGTAGTTCTCGGCCGAGGTGACGGGCAGCTCGCCCAGGCAGGTGCCGGCCTCGATGGTGCGGGGTTCCGCCGCGGTGCCGCCATCGGCATCGAAGGTGATGGTCACGAGCTTGGCCCACTTGGCATAGGCGGTCACGTTGCCCGTGACGGCCGCGTCGAAGTCGAACTCGACGGTGCAGTCCTCGTTGGCATACCAGCCCTTGAAGGCATAGCCGTCGCGCTCGGGCTCGGCCGCGGGCCTCTCGGCCTTCTCGCCATACTCAACCGTCTGGGCGGCAGGCACGTTGCCCGCACCGTCACCGGCAGAGAAGCTCACCGTGTAGCGGGCGGTCTCCCACTTGGCGTAGAGGTAGACGGCACCGGTCACGGGGGTCGAGAAGTCGTACTCCTTCGTGAGCTCCTTGTCGGCGTACCAGCCAACGAAGGCGTAGCCCGTCTTGGTCGGGGCGTCGACGGGCGCGGAGGCCGTCTTGCCATACTCGACGGAAGCCGAGGAGAGCATGGCACCGTTGTCGGTGAAGTAGACGGGGTAGGTGTTGGCCACCCACCTGGCCGTGAGCGTCGCACTCTCGGTGAAGGTCCTACCTGCGGTGATCTGCTCGTCACCCAGGTACCAGCCGGCGAAGGTGTAGCCCTCGCGGCTCGGGACGGGCAGGCTGCCCAGGGAGGAGCCGGAGGCGATGACCTTCGTCTCGACCTCAGAGCCGCCCGTGGAGTTGAACACGATGGCGCAGAAGTCCGTCGGATCGGCCGAGGCGGACCAGCTGGCCTCGAGCGTGATGTCGCCGGTCACCGGGGCAGAGAAGTCATAGTCCTTGCCGTCAAGCAGCCAGCCCTTGAAGGTAAGGCCGGAAGCCGCGGGGTCGGTCGCGGGCCTGCTCGCCACGCCGCCGTGCTCGACCGTCTGGGCCGCAGGCACGTTGGTGGCACCCGGCGCGGAGAAGGTCACGGTGTAGGTCTTCTTGGCCCACTTGGCGTAGAGGTCGAGGTCATCGTGGACCGGGGTGCTGAAGTCGTACTCCTTGGAGTAGTCCTTGCTGGTGTACCAGCCTTGGAAGTCATAGCCCTCGCGAGTGGGGTCGGCCGGCTTCCCAACCTTGTCGCCCTCGGTGACTCGGCAGAAGTCAGTGGGGTCCTCGCCGTCGGAGGCAAAGAACTGCACGCGGAAGGTGTCCTGGCCCCACTCGGCGGTGAGCTTGGTGTCCTCGGTAAAGACGGTGGAGGAGGTGACGCGCTTGCCGTCCTGCGTCCTCCAGCCAAAGAAGACGTAGTCATCCTTCGAGGTCTCGGGCAGCTCTCCCAGGGAGGAGCCGGCCTCGACCTGGACATCGCTTACCTCGGAGCCGCCGTTGGCGTCAAAGCTGACGGTCACGAGCTTGGCCCACTTGGCGTAGACCGTGGTGCTGCCCGTGACGGGCTGCGAGAAGCTAAATTCCACGTTGCGGGCCTCGTCAGAGCACCAGCCCTTGAAGACGTAGCCGGCGCAGGCAGGGTCGGTCTCGGGCTCAGCAACCGTGCCACCGTAGCTGACCGTCTGGTCGGCGGGCATGCCGGTCGCGGCGGCGGCATCCTCGCCCGCGGAGAACTTCACGGTATAGGTCTCCGCCGTCCACTTGGCATACAGGTCGAGGTCGTCGTGGACCTCAGTATCGAAGTTGTACTTCTCGCCGTCCTTGGTGTACCAGCCGTCGAAGGTGTAGCCAACGCTCTTGGGGTCATCGGGCCTGGTGAACTTATCACCCTCGTTAACTGCATCGATGTAGAGAAGCTCGTCATCGGCGGAGTCGTAGTACCGCACGACGTAGGCGTTCTGGTCCCAACGGGCCGTAAGGGTGGCGTCCTCATTGAAGGTGGTCGACGAAGCAGCCTTCGTGCCATCCGCGAGGTACCAGCCAATGAAGACGTTGTCCTTCTTCTCGGTGGTGGGCAGCTCGCCCAGGGCGGAGCCGGCCTCGATGGTGCGGGGCTCCACCGCAGTGCCGTCGGTGTCAAAGCTGACGGTCACGAGCTTGGCCCACTTGGCGTAGGCGGTCACGTTGCCCGTGACGGCCGCGTCGAAGTCGTACTCGACGGTGCAATCCTCGTTGGCGTACCAGCCCTTGAAGGCGTAGCCGTCGCGCTCGGGCTCGGCCTCGGGCCTCTTGGCCGTCTTGCCGTACTCGACCTTCTGGCCTTCGGGCATGCCCGTGGCGTCGGTCACGCCCTCGCCGGCGGAGAAGGTCACGTCATAGGTGTTGACGCTCCACCTGGCGTAGAGGTCAAAGTCATCCGTCACAGCCTTGCTGAAGTCGTACTCGATCGTGCGGCCCTTGTTGGTGCACCAGGCATCGAAGGTATAGCCGGCCTTCTGCGGGGCCTCGGGCTCACCAAGCGTGGAGCCGTAGTCGACGATGGCCACGTCGTAGTAGCCGTCGCCGTCCGCAAAGCCAACGACCATCTGCTCGGCAGACCAGTGGGCGTAGAGGGTCGTGCTCTCATTGAACTTGGTGCCGACCTCGACCTTCTCGCCACCCTCGAGCTTGGTGTACCAGCCTTCGAGGTAGTGGCCCTTGTACGTGGCTTCGGGCAGGGCGGCGATGGCCGTGCCCTTGAGCAGCGTCGTCGTGGCCACGTCGGCCCCGCCGTTCGCGTCGAACTTAACGGTGACGAGCTCGGTCCACTTGGCAAAGAGCGTGGTCTCGCCCGTGACGGGGGTGTCGAAGCTGTACTTGTTGGTGCAGTTGCTATCGGTGTACCAGCCGCCGAAGACGCCGCCCTCGCGCGTGGGGCTATCGGGCGCAACCACGGTGTCGCCATAGGTGACCTCGCGGGCACTGACCTCGGAGCCGCCCTGGGCGTCGAAGCTCACCTTGTAGCTCTTCGGAGTCCAGCCGGCGTAGAGGCTCAGGTCGCCCGTCACCTCAGAGGAGAAGCTGTACTCCTGGGTAAGTCCCTCATCGGTATACCAGCCGTTGAAGGTGTATCCCTCGCGCTCCTCCGCAGCAGGCTCAGACGCAGTCTGGCCATGCTCAACCGCCTGGATGTCATAGAACTCGCCGTCGAGGTAGAAGTCGACCGTGTAGGCGTTCGCCCTCCACTTGGCCGTGAGGGTCGTGTCGGCACTGAACGAGGTGCACGACGTCACCTGCCTGTTGCCGTCATACCAGCCGTCGAAGGAATAGCCCTCGCGGACGGCTCGCGGCAGTGAGCCCACCGCAATCCAGGCCTCGACGGTCCGGCTGGGCTGCTCGCCCTCGGCCAAGGAGCCCTCGCCCGCGTCGAACGTGACCGTGACGAGCTTGGCCCACTTGGCGTAGAGGTTGACGTCGCCAGAGACGGCCTTGCCAAAGTCAAACTTGTCGGTGCAGGCCTCGTCGGTATACCAGCCCTTGAAGACGTAGCCGTCACGGACGGGCGCCTCGGGCTCGTCCAGCGTCTCGCCGTAGCTGACCGTCTTGTTCTCGGGGATGCCGGTGGCGTCGCCCGCGTCCTTGCCCGCGGAGAAGCCCACCGTGTAGGTGTTGAGGTCCCACTTGCCATACAGGGCGACGTTGCCCTGCAGCGGCTGCGTGAAGTCGTGGAGCTCGGTGCAGTCCTTGTCGTTGTACCAACCGACAAACGTGCGCCCCACCTTGTCAGGGCCCGCCGCCGGCGTGATGGCCTTGCCATACTCCGCCGTGGAGGTGAACAGGGCGCCATAGCCGTCCATATAGCGGACCTCGAGCGAGACGGGCTTCCAATGGGCCGTCAGGGTGGCGGCCCGGTCAATCACGGTGGACGAGGTCACGCGGTCGATGCCGCTGTACCAGCCCATGAAGAGGTAGCCCTCGCGCGTGGGCACGGGCAGGCCGCCGACGGTCATGCCCTCGGCGACGGTGCGGTCCTCGACCTCGCTGCCGCCCGCCACGTCAAACGAGACGGTCACAAGGCCCGCCCACTTGGCATAGACCGTGGTGTTGGTCTTGATCGCCTGCGTAAAGTCGAACTCCTGGGTGCAGGCGGCGTCGGCGTACCAGCCAGCGAACTCATAGCCCTCGCGCGTGGGCTTGGCCGCAGGCTCCGTGGCGGCCTTGCCGTGCTCGACCGTCTGGCTCGCGACGTCGCTACCGCCCTGGGTGTTGAAGCTCACGGCGTACTGGGCCGTGGAGTAGAGGGCCGTCACCGTGACGTCGGAGGAGCCCAGGCAGAAGCTCGTCTCTGTGCTGGAGGGGTCCTCGATCTGGGGGGCCTCGCCGCTGGCCTCGATCTTCCAGCCCTCGAAGGTCTGCCCCTCGCCGGGCTCGTTGGCGGTGATGAACACGTCGGAGTTCTCGAGGGCGCTCGTGATCTGGTTGCCCTCGCCATCCTTGGCCGTGCCGCCCTTCACCGTGACGTTATGCCTCTCGGCAAAGAGGTAGGACTGCGCGGAGACGGAGGTCACGCGCTCGCCCACCTTTGCGTAGGCAAAGACGACCTGGCTCTTGCCGTCCTTCTTGGCAACCGCAAACGGGGCCTCGTAGAGCTGGTAGTCGCCCGCAGACGGGGCCTCGCCCTCGGCCTTCACGCAGTACCAGACCTGGGCGTCGTCCACGCCGTCAAAGCTGGAGTCGGGGGAGAGCGTCACGTCCACGCTCTCGCCCTCGTACAGGACGTCATCGGGGCTGGCGCTCGGCGCGTACAGGTCAACCAGCGAGAAGGTCTGCTCAACCTCATGCGTCTCGCCGTTGCCATCGGTGAACGTGCCCTTGATGGTGAACTCGCCGGAGGTCATCGTGTCGTCGACCTGGCTGAAGTCCCAGGTGATGGGCGCATAGTGCAGGTTGCCGCTCTTATTCAGGTAGCTGACCTTCTCCGCGACCTTGTCCTTGCAAGCCGCGGCATGCGAGACGCCCACGGTGGGGAACGTGGTCACCACCTTGTCAAAGGCCTGGCTGTCAACGGCGCTCAACAGCACCGTCACGGTGGAGTTTCCGTCGGCATCGGTCACGCACTGGACGTCCTGGGTCTGCCCGTTCACCGTGATGCGGACCTCGTTCTTGCCATTCGCAAAGGTGTCGGTAATGGAGCGCTGCCAAGCGTCGCTGGCGATCACTGACGTATCGATCTTCAGGCGATAGGTAGTCCACCCCTCAACCGTGTCGTCCGCGTCCACTTCCTCGCCACGGTAATTGAGCTTCGTCCAGGCGAACTCGCCATCTTCATTCACAGAGCTGGCACGCCAACCGACGGCGTTGCTCGAGTCGTAGATATCGAAGTTTTTCACCTCATAAGGGAGCTCCTCGCCCACATGCAGCTCGGGAACCTTGATCTCGATCTTGGTCACGACCGGCTTGTAGTAGATGGTCAGCTCGACGTTGCCCTTAACCGGGTTGATCGTGACCTTGCTGCCGTCCTGCGTCACTCCCTCAGGCAGGTCACCCCACTTGGTAAAGACCCACTGGCTCAGCAGCAGGCTGGCATCCAGGTTGAACTCATCCCCCTGCGCCACCTTCCAGGTCTTCTCGGAAATCTCCGTGCCGCGGTTGACGTCTATGTACTTCGTCGTGACCGTGAACTCTTCCTTGCCGACCGACGCGACCATGTTGACGTCGACCTTTCCGTCCTCCTTCACGTCAACGTGGCAGAAGCCCGTCGGGGAGTAGACGTTTCCGTTGCTCCACGTGGCCTGCATCGAGCGCTCCGTGACCTTGCTCTCCACGAAGGTGAAGCCATACGTCTCGGCAAAGTCGGGGTTGAGCAGGACGTCGTAGTTAAACGCGGCTCCCCAGTCGCAATCCCTGTTGTGGGAACGCGTGGCGCTGGCGACGATCTTGGCGATTTCCGCAGGGTCGGTAAGGGCCGTCTCGCCACCGGCGCTGTCCTTGAGGACGATCTTCGAGACGTTCACGGGGACGTCGCCCTTTTCCGTGTAGTCGTTCGGGTCCTCGACCTCAACGGAGATGCCCGTGATGCAGGGCGTGTAGTGCGCCGTGAGGGTCACGTCGTTGGCGGGCATGGTAAAGCTCACGTTGCCGTTGCTGTCCGGGGTGAGCGTCTTGACCCCGTCCAAGCCGTCCACAGAGTAGTAATCCGGCTTCACGTCGTAGGCCATGTAGTCCTTGCTGTTGAGCGTGACCGTGGAGGCGTACGCGCGCTCGGCGGTCTTGGCCTCCGCGTCGATGCCGGCATAGACGCTGACGTTAAACGAGCTCGGCTCGTTCTCGAGCCATATCTCGTTGCCGCTCGTCTTCACGGCCCTCCACGTGGGGTCGTCGGCAAAGAAGTAGCTCTCGGGGGCGTCGACCCTCCAGCCCCTCACCGAAACGGCGTGCTTGGTGGCGTTGGTGCCCGTCCAGTGCTGCAGGCCGATGCGCGAGCCTTCCGCAAGGCGCGTGGTGCCGCACTCAAAGATGCGGTTGTTGAGCTGGTTGTTGTCCTTCTCCACGTCGGACTTGTTGGAGGACTTCTCGGCGATGTGGACGTCGGAGGCCTCGTTCTTGCCGTTGGTGTTGCCCTCAACCACGACCTTGCCGCCCAGCTCGGCGCGGGCCGCCGCGCCGCTCGAACGCACCTCGATGCCGCCGCCAACGGTGCCGGACGTGCTGTTGTCGGTCACCGAGCAGTTGATGATGGTGGCCGTGCGGTTCTCCACATAGACGCCGCCGCCGCTCGAGTTCGTGGAGTCCAGGCTGTTGTGGTAGATCTCGAGGTTGCGCAGGGTGGCGTTGGTGCCGCAGTACACGCCGCCGCCGGCAGTTGCCTGGTCGGTGGCGAGGACCGCGTTGTACGAGATGGTGCCCGTGCCGTAGATGCCGGCCTTGTCCTTGTAGTAGTCGCTCGTCTCGTCATAGCCGATGTAGCAGCCGCCCGAGCACAGAAGGCTCAGGCCGCCGCCGCGCGTCTTGGCGCGGTTGCCGGAGACCTGGCTGTTGCGGGTTATCTCGAGCTTTATGCTGCCCGAGCCCCAGAAGACCATGCCGCCGCCCTCGGACTCAAGGGCCTGGTTGCCGTTGACCTCGGAGCCGTTGTCCATGGCCATGGTGACGTTCTTGTCAGACGCGACGCCGCCGCCGCTGCGCTTGGCCTTGTTGTTGTTGATGGTCGACTTGCCGTTGAGCGAGACGTCGGCAAGCCTGCAACCAAGATAGACGCCGCCGCCGTTGCCGTCGGTGGCCTCGTTGCCGTCGATGTGGGCGGCGCCCTTCATGTCAATCTGCTGCCAGGCGGTTCCGCACATGTATACGCCGCCGCCGACCTTGGCCTTGTTTTGGGAGATCTCCGCGCCATTGACGCTGACGTTCATGTAGGGGTATTCCGGGTAGCTGGTGCGCTCGTCGTACTCGCTATAGATGCCGCCGCCGTTTCCGCCGGCCTGGTTGTCAGAGATCTTGGAGCCGCCCTCGAGCGTAATCGTGCGCCTGCCGCGAACCGACGTGCCCTCCGCGTAGGCGACCTTTGCGTAGATGCCGCCGCCGCTGCTCGCAGAGACGTTGCCCGAAATCTCGGAGCCGCCCGAAAGCGTGATGGAGCTCGTGTCGCTGTAGGCGCTGTCGTCGCGGAGGCCGTTCGCGGCGACGCTGTGCGTGTTGAAGTAGATGCCGCCGCCGCAGGCATTGGCGTAGTTGTTGGAGATGCGGGAGCCGTTGCGCAGCGTAATGCTGGCCATGCCCGTCCTCCATACGCAGATTCCTCCACCGTCCTTGCCGACGTTCTCGCTGATGGACGAGTTGTCCAAGACGATCTTGGTGCCTTCGACGTAGCCGTCTTCGCCGGCGTCAACGGCGCCGCCCTGGGAGGTGTTGTAGTTCCACTTGATGGAGGAGCCGTTCAGGGTCAGCGAGGAGTTCGAGTACATGATGTACACGGGAGACTGGCCGCTGTTGCCCGCAAGGGTGGCGTCTTGGAGGGTTATGCTCGACCTGCCCACGGCGGCGACGATCGCGTGGTGCGTAAAGCCCGTGACCAGGCCGCCAAAGACCGACGCCCGCTCCTTTGAGGAGTTGGTCCCCATCTTCCACAGCTTGCCGCCCGACTTGCTCTGCTCAAAGTAGCCGACATGCTCAACCGAGGAATCGCCGCCCTGCAGGGTGAGGTTGGCCTCCTTCCTGAGGGTGAACGCTGAGTTGGCGCACGCCGAGCCGTCGATCACGTGTCCGTTGAGCTCAAAGATCACCTTTCTGCCCGCCACGATGACGATGCTCTCCCTGCCCTTCATGGACAGGTCGGCGCGAAGGGAAATCCGCAGGTAGTGCTCGGACTCGGTGCCGTTGTTCTTGATGTAGTCGTTAAGCTCGCCAACGCTTGTGATGGCGGTGCGGCCGTTGTAGTTGCCGTGCTTGTCACAGTCATACGCGCTGGCAAAGCCGGCGTCCGAGGCATACGCGCTACCGGGAAGGACGGCCACGAAGGCCGCGGCCACAAGAAGCATGGCGACGACGAGGGCGCCTAGGCTTTTGGCGAGACTTGCGTGGCGGGGTTGGGGCGTGGTCATAATTGCCGCTCCTCGGCTCATTTTGGTAGTTTTTCTCATTTCGTTACTATACGGCCACCCGGGCAATAGCCGCAGCGTAATTCAACTAAACTAAAGCTAGCCGAACATAAATTGACAAACTGGCCACCCCAAAACACAGCAGAGTCGAGGATGCCATGACCATGAGCACACCCAACGGCGCCGACGCGCGCAGCTCCTCCGCCAACGAGGCACATCCCCGCCGCGGCGTCAGCCGCCGCGATTTCTTGCGCCTGGCCGGGCTGGGCGGTTCCCTCCTTGCCCTCGGCTCCCCTGCCACCAGCGCAGCCGCGGCCGAGGCAACCTCGGGCAGCTCGGGCAAGAAGCGCATCGTGGGCTGGATGTGCTGGGACGGCGACGGCGACGTCTACACGCCGTTCATCTTCGAGCCCTCGTTCTTCAGCACGAGCGCCATGGAGTACAACCCCCACCTGGCCACCTTTGGCTGCTGCGTGGCCCTGTCCTCCTTCAACGCGGACTCCAACGGCCAAGGCCGCGGTGACTACACCAACGAGCACCGCAACATCCGCAGCCTGCTCAACCAGATCGGCATGGGCAGCGCCAGCGACGTGGCCGAGAAGTACGAGTACCAGTGCGACGGCTACGCGGTCAAGGGCAGCAAGGCCGGCAACGTCGCCTGGAACGAGTTCTTTGAGACAAGGCCCAACTACCAGGCCTCGCGTGACCCCCAGACCAGCATCGGCCTGTGCGCGGGATGGCGCAGAATCAAGATCTTGGGCAAGAACTACAACCTGGTGGTCATGGGCATCCGCGGCGGCAACTACGGCGTCGAGTGGGCCGGCAACCTCACCGCCGGCGAGACGGGCAACCACAAGGGCTTCCAGGAGGCGGCCGACCAGGCGTCGCGCTTCCTCAAGGCCCACATCCGCGAGTGGGGCCTCTCCGGCAAGACCAAGATCTTGATCTGCGGGTACTCCCGCGCCGCCGCCACGACCAACCTCACCGCCGGCAACATCGTAAGGTGGGCGATTGAGAAGCCCTCCAGCTGGACAAAATCGAAGGGCTACTACCTCGGCGGGTACTTCGACAAGCAGATTGAGCTCGACCAGTCCGACCTGTACGCCTACTGCTACGAGGCGCCGGCCGGCGTCCTGGCAGAGAGCGACGCCGACAAGACCGCCGTGCACGAGAAGTACGCGAACATCCACAGCATCATCAACCCCTGCGACCTCGTGCCCAAGGTGATGCCCAAGGCATGGAACTTCACCCGCTACGGCAAGGACATGGTGCTGCCCGGCCCGAGCGACAGGGCCTCCTACCTCAGGGACCGCGACAACATGCTCGAGCGGATGAGCGCCGTCAGCCTGCACAAGGGCGAGGGCAAGCAGCCGTTCTCCTACAGCCTCGACACCTTCCCCTCCATCGACTTCTCGATCCTCAAAACCGCCGGCCAGTACGCGCTCACGCTGTGGGACATGAAGTGCCTCGACATCTATATGGAGAAGTTCTTCAACGACCTGGCAACCGAGGGCATACGCGCCCGCGTGGAGTGGACGCGCACGAACACCGAGTTCATCTTCTTCTCAAAGTCGACCGTCTGCCCCGGATACGCGCGCAAGTTCCAGCCGGCGCTCGTCGAGGCCATCCTCGTCTTTGACGAGCTCAGCAACGACCCGAACATGACGACGAAGGGCGCTGACGAAAAGAGCCCGCTCGAGAAGCTCATGTCGAGCGTCTCGGACAAGATCAACGCCGAGATAACGGGCCTCTTCACCGAGCTGTTCGCAGGCAAGCCCCTCACCCACGTCACCGACGCCGTCGCGTCCGCCCTCAAAACGGTGACGCTCAACGACGGCAAGACCAGCATCTACAACTACAAGCCCTCCACGGCCACAAAATCGTACGGCGAGCGAATCCTCTGGATCGTCCACTCGTTCATCGACTTCGACTACTACGAGTGCATCGAGGAGAAGAAGGTCGACCAGCGCTCCTCCATCAGCGCCTTTGCCTACAAGCACATCCAGGAGGTCGTGGCCTTTGCCCAGAAGTCGGCCGTGATCATCTCCGCCCACATGGGCGACCTCGTCCTTTCCTGGATGCAGTCGCTCGACCCCTACTACTACGGGGCTGGAGCCGGCGACATCGAGGGCGCCCCCGACCTCGCACAGTTCAAGGCGAGCCTCCTTGCGAGCGGCTCGGGTGCTGCCGCCGCCAGCGAGGCGCAGGCGTACGCAGCGGACGGCGCCGCCGTTGACGACACCGATTCGGACAGCGACGCCGCAGCCGCCGCCACGGGCGAGGCCGCAACCACCGAAGCCGCCGACGCAGCCACCACCGAAGCCGCGAGCGTTGCCACCACGGGCAAGGCTGCCACGGACGCCGCCACGGATGCCGCTACCACGGCCGCCACCACAGACGCCGTCACGGGCGAGGCTGCCGCCACCGGCGCGGCCGCCGCAAGCGAGGCCAGCGGCGCAGACGCCGCCACGGAGGCCGCCACGGCCAGCACCACGGACGTCTCCGCCGCAAGCGAGACCAGCGGCGACGTCCAGGCCTACGCCCTCTCCTCCACCTCGGCCCTTTCCCTCGCGGCCGAGGATGACGAGGAAGTCTGGGGCGACGAGGCCGACGTCGACGGCGATGAGGACGAAGACGGCAGCGACGACAAGAGCAGGTCTGACGCCGCCTTCGTCAGCAGCTACCGCAAGGTCATCTTTAGCGGAAGCGCCACCATCTACTACACGGTGAACGGCCAGAACTACCTCATCTTCGAGAACGAGGAGCCCGTCTACGACGACGGCGAGAAGTTCATCACGGTCGAGGGCAAGGACTGCCCCTTCATCTACGGCCTGGACGCAGACCGCCAGCAGGTCGTCATGCTCCCCGACACCCCCAACGGCATCGACGGCACCACCACCTACACGTTCAACGCCACCACCGAGCCCGACGTGCCGCTCAAGTGCGCGGTCGCCAGCTACGAGAAGCTCGGCACCTACCCAACCAAGGCGTACATATACGAGCCCTTTGCGGGCTTCTACGACGAGCCCCTTGAGGTCTACCAATACGAGGTCAAGATCGACAGGCTCAACGGAAGCGCCAACTCGGCTTCGGGCGAGAGCGGCGAGGACTTCTCTTGTAGCCTCTCCGAGCCCGGCTGGGAGTGGCAGACCAGCAATGACCAGGTCTTTGACTCCGACAAGGAAGACCAGGTCGCCGCGCGCTACTGCTATATCGAGGCTCGCTCCAGCGACGCCGAGATGGGCGGCACCTACGGCGGCGGCACGGTCCTGCGCGGCATGAACGCCTTCATCGTGGCCCTGCCCAACGACGGCTACGAGTTTGACTACTGGACGCTCGACGACAAGTGGATGGTCGATGGCGAGCAGCAGGACTCCAAGCACTGGGTCGACTACACGACGGACTCCGACGGCAACACCGTTCGCGTCGAGCCCGAGATTCCCGAGGGCGAATGGGTCGAGGGCAAGCGCGTCGAGGGCGAGATGTACGAGGACAAGCACGCCATCCGCCCCGTGGCCGACGACTACCACCTGGTGACCGCCCACTTCAAGGCCAAGTCCTCCAGCGGCGGAAACGGCGGCGGTGCGGACCCGAGCACTGACGACGGGGGCAACGGCAACAACGATGACGACGGCGGCAAGAAGAAGGGCGGCGAGGGCCTGCCCCAGACCGGCGACCCGGCCTTTGCCGCGGTGGCCGGCGTGGCCGCGGCGGCCGGCGTTGCGGCCATAGCCGCCGGCAGCATGGCAGAAACGGAAGACTAGGATCGCAAGGCCCAACCCGCCAGCGGTCCCATCATCCGAGTTCATATGCACACGAACGAGAGAAAGCATTTTTAGGAAAGAAGGTATCGTGCAACTGTTTGGGAACATCAAACGCGGCCTCAAAGCGGCCGCGGTCACCGCGCTGAGCGCCTATATGGCGTTTGCGCCGGTGACCTCCGCCTGGGCCGCCAACGCCTCCGGCGACGAGGTCGTGGGCAACCTGTGCATCGCGGCCCTGTACACCAAGGGCGAGGACGACACGTCCATCAGCGCCCTGACCGACGGCCACTCCTACGTGGTCTTCACCAGCTACAAGGACGGCCTGGACCTCAACTTCACCGACCTCTACGGCTACTACGAGATGACCGACGAGTTCAAGGCGGCCACCGAGCAGGACGACAGCCAGCTCACCTGGCGCGCGCAGTTTGAGGAGGCCGCCAAGAAGGTCGGCTCCAACGTCACGCTCGAGAAGTACGAGGCGGTTGACGAGGACAGCCGCGAGAGCACCTACCCCGAGCTTTACAAGGCCATCTATGAGGCCGGCGACGCGTGCTTCACGGGCGAGAAGGCCAACGAGAACCACGACGAGGCCCCGTTCTACAACAAGACCTCCTACAACTGCACGCTCGACTCCGGCGAGTACGTCACCGTTGGCGACTACACCTTCTCGAGCCGTGCCGAGCTGGCTAAGAGCGCCTTCCTCAACAGCACCCTTAAGGATGAGATCGCAGAGATTCTGGAAAAGCACCTCATCGGGGAGGACGCCCAGAAGGAGATCGCTAAGGAACTCGAGGACCTCGTTCAGCAGTACTACGAAGGCAAGCTTGACGACGAGGGCTTCCGCAAGGCCATCCTTGACCTCATCGAGAGCAAGGCTAAAGGTGCCTACGACGACTTCGTGGCGCTGATTGGCGGGGACTACAAGAACCTCCTCAAGATGATCGACGGCGACGGCAAGGGCGGCGTCTTCGTGAACCGCGAGCTGTGGCGCCAGAAGGTCTACCAGACCCTCGACCCCAACAAGATCTACTCGATCGACATCACGCAGTCGCAGCTCGACCGCATGATGGCCTACGTCAACGGCGAGAACGGCGTCTCCGAGAACCACTACTCCGCCACCGCCCACAACTGCACCACCTTCTCGGTGGGCGCCTGGAACGCCGCGGTGGGCACCGACGCGAACGGCAGCCAGACCAGCCTGTACCTCAACGCCCTCGACGACACCTACGAGGCGCTGAGCGGCATCTTCGCCACGCCCAAGAAGGTCTGCTCCGTCATCAGCTCTTGGGACGGCCAGGGCCTGGGCGGCACGGTCATGACCGACGTGCGCCCGATTCGCGGCGTCAAGGCCCCCACCTACACGGTGAGCTTTGACTCTGCCGGCGGCTCGACCGTAAGCCCCATCGAGGTGCAGGTTGGCAAGGCCGTGACCGAGCCCGATGCCCCCACCCGCGAGGGCTACACCTTCAAGGGTTGGACGCTCAATGGCGAGGCCTATGACTTCTCCGCGCCCGTGACCGGCGACCTCGAGCTGGTTGCCTCGTGGGAGGCCCTGCCCGTCAACTACACCGTCACCTTTGACTCCGACGGCGGCTCGGCCGTTGACGCCCAGACGGTGAAGAGCGGCGAGTGCGCGACCAAGCCGGCCGACCCCACCCGCGAGGGCTACACCTTCAAGGGCTGGACGCTCGACGGCGAGGCCTATGACTTCTCCACGCCCGTGACGAGCGACATCGCCCTCAAGGCCTCGTGGGAGAAGAACGTCGCCCCCAAGCCCAAGGACAAGCCCAAGAAGGCCCTCCCCCAGACGGGCGACCAGTCCCTCGCCATCGTTGCCGGGCTGGCCGTTGCCGGCGTGGCGGCCATCGCCATCGGCCACCGTCGCCTGAGCTAGGCCCCATAGGCTAGGAACGCTCCCACAAGAGCGCAAGCGCCCCGGAACCACGAGCTCCGGGGCGCTTCTTTGTGCGCGGGCATCTGCTTGTCTGACGTCTTCGTGGGCCGCCCTTCGTCGCGCGCCGGCCCATGCGAATCAGCCCAGCCCTTCCGCAGCAGCGACGCACGACGAACACTCCCCCACATATCGCACAGGCCGCAGGGCCGTCTTCGCGCAGCCCAAGCGGCCGCAGCGCGCGACGGAATCGGCGCTAGTGAAGGTTGGCTACCGTGCGCTTGAGAACGTCCATGTCGATGGGCTTGGAGACGTGGGCGTTCATGCCGGCGAGCAGCGAGGCCTGGATGTCCTCGGAGAACGCGTTGGCCGTCATGGCGATGATGGGCATGCTGCCGGCCAGCTCGTGCGAGCTCTGGCGGATTGCCCGCGTGGCCTCGTAGCCGTTCATGACCGGCATCTGCACGTCCATCAAGATCATGTCGAACTCGCCCGGCCGCGAGCGCTCAAAGGTCTCGAGCAGCTCCTTGCCGTTCTCGCAGACGATGCAGCTCGCGCCCTCCATCTTGAGCAGCTCGGCCAGGATCTCGGCGTTGAGCGCGTTGTCCTCGGCGCAGAGGAACTTCATGCCCTCAAGCGAGGCCTCGGCCCGCCCTGCGGCTTGGCCGGCCTCGCGTTCGCCCTGCTCCGCGGCCTCAAGCTGCTCCCCGGGCAGATTCCGCTTGCCGGCCTCGCCCTGGTTTCCGGCCTTGCCCTGCTCGCAGGGACGACCCTGCGGCAGGCCGGCCCCACGCTCGGAGACCTGCAGGCTCAGCAGCACCTCAAAACAGCTCCCCTGCCCCTTCTTGCTGTTGACGACGATGGTGCCGCCCATGAGGTCCACCAGGTTCTTGGTGATGGCCATGCCCAGCCCCGTACCCTGGATCTTGTTGGTGAGCGTGCTCTCCTCGCGCGTGAAGGCGTCAAAGATCTTGTCCTGGAAGTCCTCGTCCATGCCCATGCCGTTGTCCTGCACCACGATGCGCAACTTGGCAAGGGACGGCGAGCCCGAGCGCTGCTCCTCCACCGCAAGCTCGACCCTGCCGCCAGGCTGGGTGTACTTGATGGCGTTGGAGAGCAGGTTGCTCACGATCTGCATCAGGCGGACGGCGTCGCCGTAGAGCCACTCGTGCCGGACGTCCTTCACAACCAGCTCGAACGTCTGGCCCTTTGCCTCGGCCTGGGGGCGGAACATGTCCTCTGCGTCATGGGCCAGCCCCACCACGGAGAAGTCCGCATAGTTGAGGGTGGTCATGCCCGACTCGATGCGGTTCATGTCCAGCACCTCGTTGAGGATGGCGAGCAGGTTCTGGGACGAGACCTGGATGCGCCTCACGTACTCCCGCACGCGGCTCTCGTTGCCGGCGTCGTGCTCAATGAGCGAGGCCAGGCCGATGATGGCGTTCATGGGCGTGCGGATGTCGTGCGACATGCTGGCCAAGAAGCTCGTCTTGGCCTTGTTGGCGGCCGTTGCGGACTGCAGCGCCTGGGCCGTGGCGGATTGGGCGGACTCAAGCTCCGCGTTCAGGGCCTCGAGCTGCTTCAGGCTCTGGCCCTGCTGCTTGAGGCTCTCCTTTTGGTAGGCCGCCCGCCTGTTGGCGACGTCCCTCCTCCACATGCTTATGAACAACGCCGCGAACAGGGCCAGCAGGATCGTGGCCATGACGAGCGTCGAGGCGAGCACCATCTTTTGGTATGAGGAAAGCGAGGCGTCGACGACGTTCTTGGCCACGATGCAGACCACCGTAAAGCTGCTGTTCTTGATGGGTGCGTAAGCCAGGTAGTAGGCCCGGTCCTCACCATATTGCCCGGCGCCGGTCTCGCGCCCGTCAAAGGCGCCCTGCAGCGCGCTGACCTGCTCGTCGGTCAGCGCGCTGTCCGTCTTGAGGTGCTTGAGCAGCGAGTAGTTGTTGAAGAGCTTCTCGTCCATCTGGTTGGTGTAGATGACCTCGTCGTCCGAGTTGAGCATGAACACGAAGGCGTCGCCGCTGTAGGCGTACAGCTTGAGGACGGAGTCCATCTCCGAGCGGTCTACCAGGGCCCCGATCGCCGTAAAGGTGCGCCCGCCAAGCTCGTAGGCCTGGCACGGGATGGCCAGCAAAAACTTGCTCTGGGACCCCTCCCCACTTGCATACGTAATGAGCTTGGCGACGCTTTGGCCGGCAGCGAGGTCGCTCAGAAGGGAGCTGGGGACGTCGAGCCTCCGCTCGCTTCCGTCAACGCTCGTCGCAGAGCCATTGTCCTTGAGGAAGACGATCTGCCAGCTCGTCTCGTCCTGGATGGCCTTCACGAGACGGGTGAAGTCGTCGTCGGAAAGAAGGTCGCTGCCCCCTTGAGCCGCATAGCTCTCGACTATGCGCAGGCGGCTGTAGTAGTTCTTCACCTGCAGCTCGTAGGACTGCTCGAGCTGTTCGACGATGGCCTGCATGTTTGACTCGCCATTCTGCTCGATGGCGTTGTCCATCCGGACCAGGAGCGCTTTGACGAAGAGGGAGGCAATCGCCACGACCAGCAGAGAGACGAGCGCCACCCGCAGCTTTTGCGGCCTCGTGTAGTTCTTCGTAGCGTTCACTACCCGCGCACCTCGATATAGTCTTGCGGCTCGCTCGGCTGCTGGCCGGCTGCCATGGCTTGGGCCCACGCCGTCGCAAGCGTCACGTCCGGGATGGCCTCGGCCTCGCCGGCAAGGCCCGCGACGGCGCCGTCGGTGAGCAGGATGGAGTAGGTCTTCTCGTCCTCGATGGGCGCGCCATCTACCTGGAGCTCCTTCAGGGCAAAGGCACTCCCGCCGTGCTGCACCACGAGCTTCATGCCGCTCGCAACGGGCAGCTCGTACTCGCAGATGGGGCAAAAGTCGCCGTCCGGGCCCGCAAGGTCGTGCTCAACCAGTTCCTTGACGCGCGCGCCGGTGAGCGTCGCAAGGTAGAGGGAGGTGGCGTTGGACTTGTTCGCGACCATAAGGCTGACGCGGTTGTCCGTGCACTTGCCCGCGTAGATGGGGGACGCAAACCAAAAGTACGGGGCTAAGGCCAGCTGCGCGTCATAGTGCTGCGCCACCGTAGCCAGGATGGAGGACGCGGCGTCTCGCCCGCCGCTCTTGTTGAGGGAGAGCGCGTAGTCCTTCTCAAAGGAGACCGTCACGACCTCCTCGGCGACATCGGCGTTGATCGCGTCGCAGAAGGCCTTGAGGGCCTGGGCCTCGTCCATCGTCCCCTCAAGCAGGCCGCTGACGGCCTTTACGCTGGCAGAGAACGACTTCTGTGCGGAATAGCGGATGTAGAACTGGTTGTTCTCGATCTCGCTCTCGAGGCCGGCCATGCCGTCGGTAATGGAGGCGACGCTCGGGTTGAAGGAGATGACGCTGTCGCCTCCGGAGATGAGCTGCTGCCCCTCGGCCGAGAGCATGCACCTGAGCACGTTCGTCGCGCACTCGAGCTTCTCATGGTTGGCCTCGAGCTCCTTGTTCATGGCGACGTGGATGGAGGGCGTCATGTAGATGTAGCCCTCGTCGGAGGTCTGCGAGAAGTACGACACGCGCACGAGCTCCGCGTCCATCTGGGCACGGCACTGCCTGAGGTGCGAGGGCGAGCCATGGAACATCGCGGCCTTTCCCTCCACGAAGAGCTTCATCGCGGCGGCGGTGTCTACGGAAAGGTCCTCCTGCGTAAGATGCGAGTCTGCGAGCAGCGTGGCGGTGTGGGAGATAATCTGGCCCCACAGGCCCTTGTCAAAGGAGATGTCTGCTTGGGCGCTCTCGGCCTGAGCCCTCCAGGTGATGCCGGCCAGGCTCGTGAGCTCGCCGATGCCGCCGGCCTGCAGCATCTCATGGCTCGACCAATCCTGCGCGAGGTCGAGCGCGTAGGGCTTGATGCCCTTGTCATGCAAGGCCTGGCAGAGCTGCTTGTACTGGTCGTAGCTTTGCGGGACCTGCAGGCCGTTTTGCTCGATGAGCGTCTTGTTGGCGATGATGGTCTGGGGGATGCCGCAGATGGGGAGCCAGCTTATCTGGCCGTCTTCGCCCTTGTAATATTGCAGCGAGTAGGACGAGAACTCGGACACGACGTCATAGGCGTCAAAGTCCAGCAGATGCGGGCGTAGGTCGCGGGCCTCGGTGCCGGCAAAGCGGCGCACGGTGATGACGTCGGGCAGCTCGCCGTGCTCGAGCAGGTAGCTGTAGAGGTCGACGTCGTTGTTGCCCCCGATGAACTGGATGTCGGCATCGGGCAACTGCTCGTGCAGCCAGGGCACGAGGGTCTGGATGAGGTCGGTGTCCCACAGATAGACCGTGAGGGGGCCGCTCTTTGATGCGGCGGCGCTCGTGGCTCCCGAGCCCGCGGCACACCCGCCAAGGCCAGCCGGCACCGAGAGCGCCAGGCCGGCGGCCGCGGCCTTCACCAAGGCTCGCCTCGATATGTTCATGCCCACGGGCATACCTCGTCCCACCCTAAAAAAGGTGCCGTCACAACAGACAGCGCCTTCCCAAGAGTGCAACTGGCTGCCATTTCACAGGCCCTATAGCTTTGCGTCCCAGCCTTTCGGCTGGTTTGCCAAATATGTTTTACGTACAGCTAGATGAGTGTAACCCAGTCCCTGCATTACAAGGTTGTACGGACTCCGTAAAGCGGCGAATGGACACAAGGGGCCATTCTATTTCCCCTGGTGGTAGGCGCGCTTTTCCTCGTACATCCGCTCGTCCATATTGCGCAGGAAGGCCTCGGCGTTGTCATCTGGGCCCAGCCGCGCGCAGCCCATCGCCGCGTTCAGGTTAAACGGCTCGCCGCCGCCCTCGTTGACCGCCCTGAGCGCGGCGCGGATGTCGTCCATGGCCTGGGCCGCCTGCTGTTCGCTAAAGCCCGGCAGCAGGACGATGAACTCGTCGCCGGCATAGCGGATCGCCTTTGCGCCATCGGGGATGGAGCGGAAGAGCGTGTCGCCCAGAAGGCTGATGGCACGGTCGCCCACGCTGTGGCCAAAGGTGTCGTTGATCTTCTTGAAGTCATTGATGTCGAGCATGATGCCAAAGAGGCCGTCCTTGCATATGCCGCCGCGCTTCTCGAGCATACGGTTGAGGAACCTGCGGTTGAACAGGCCCGAGAGCTCGTCGCGGTAGATGTTCTCCGCATAGGTCTGCATCTGCACGAAGGTCAGAGCCATGGCCACAGAGATCCACGACGTGGTGATGCCGTAGAAGAAGAACTGGATGAGCACGCCGGCAAGGCAGGGCCCCACGAAGTACTGGATGGGAAAGAAGTGCAGGTTGCTGCCGTCTTTGCGCGAGCGCAGCACGAGCACGATGCTGTAGGCGAAGTAGAACACGAGCGAGACGTAGCCGATGGCCGCGCCGGGGCCGCGCTGGTAGACGTTGTCCGCGGAGATGCTAAACAAAACGCCGGCGCCAAAGAGGTTGGCGACGATGGCGACGACCTCGATCACCCAGGGGATGCACAGCAGCCGCGCACGGCACGACGTGCGCTTGTAGTTCCTGTAGATGCGCAGGTCGACGTAGAGGCTCCAGAGGAAGCCGATGGTGACCGTTCCCAAGAAGCAGAGGGTGTTGGAGAGGAAGTTGAGCTGCCAGGCGCCGCAGAAGCCGACGCCGTCAACGAGGAAGGAGATGGTCTCAAAAAGGGCGCCGACCAGGTTGGCCGCGCACATCCCGTCGTAGATTCTGTCCTCGGCGTGGACGTTTTCGCGGTTCTTGCGGCGGCAGTCGAGCAGGTACCACATCATCAGCATGGCAAGGCCGTTTGCGACCAGTACCTCTTTTAGGTCAATCAAACTGCGCCCCCGTTCGCTCCCCCATTAACTCGAAACATGATAGAACCTTGCGCCAACTTCGCAAGGCACCAAATGGCAGCAAGCACAAGGGCCGAATTGCTTAACGCCGGCTGAATGTCGGCCACAGGTGCGGTACGCGCACGAGAGGCCACGTTCGCCACCGCAAGGAGCTACCTCGGGTTTTATCAAACGGCAGGGCTGATATTTCGGCGCTGCTCCGTTTTCAACGCCACTCCGCTTTCGGCACGCTGCGCTTTCGGTGCCGCCGCGCTTTCGGCGCCGTTGCGCTTTCGGTGCCACCGTGCAAGAAAAGCGGCGCGCCCCACGCTCGGGACGCGCCGCTTGGCGTTGGCGTTATATGCAGGACCTTGCGCTGCGCGGGAGAGCCTACCTTGCGCAGTACTTGAGGCTCTCCTCGGTGTCGGTCCAGCGCCGGCCTTCGGTCCTACCGTAGCGGCGCTTGCACTGGTCGCAGCGGAAACCCAACGCAGTCTCGATGTGCGTGGGCCTTCCGCACAGCCTGCAAGGCCAGTAGTACAAAAGGCCATCCTTCTTGAAGCCAATCAGGGAACCGCCCTTGTCATAGATGCGCTCGCAGGAGCTGTCCATATTGACGCCGCCCGCCACGTCCTCGAGCTGGATATCTTCAAGCTCAAACTTCTTCTCGTCTGCCATGGCAAACCCCTTCGCTTCCGAACCGCATTGCCTTGCGGTCTTGATTGGCGCGTACCAAACATTACGGCGCAGACAGCCGGCGCATCTGCGACGCCTTCGCCATGCGGTTGCGGAGAAGTTGCTGGGCCGCGCCCGCCCCGGGCGACAAGCCCAACCGCCGAAGGCAAGGCTTATATACCCCTTGCATCCATCGGCATATCTCGCGAAGCAAGCGAATTGGGTCTTACATGCCAACCCCTAGGCACGCAGCAAATAGCGGACATCATATGGGGCGAGGTCAAGCGTGCCGGAGAGTTCGATGGCAGGGGTGCCGGGCACCAGCAGGTCCACGAAGGAGCCGTTGAGCTCGCCGGCGCTGAAGGTGAAGCCCTCGGCCACCGCATTGACCGCGACGTAGACGCAGGCGTCGCCGCAGGCGCGCTCAAAGAGCAGCTGTTTGTTCTGGATGACGACGTTGCGGTAGCCACCCTCGTCAAGCGCGAGCGCCGCCTTGCGCGCCACCTCGGCGGGGAGGCTTGAGCCATGCGCCGTCACAGGAACGCCCGGCTCGCCGTCGGCCAATTCCGTAGCGCCAGCAGATTTCGCATCGCCAGTCGATTTCTCGGGCGAAGCGAGGTCCGCGCAGTCTGCCGTGCAGGCATTCGGCCCCAAATCCGAATTCGATTGATCGGGGTCGTTCGTCCCGGCAACGGCATCGGCCACCTGCCCCGCACGGAGATGCGCAAGCAGGGAGATGAAGGCCGTGAGCTCGTTGGGCGCGGGCTGCTCGATTGCCGGGCGCAGGGCCCAGTCGCCGTCCGGGCCGCCCTTCTCGCCCTCGAGGCCCCACTCGCTGCCGTAGTAGACGCACGGGATGCCCGGCATGCCAAAGAGCACGCCGTAGGCCGGACGCAGGCAGTTCTTGTCAGTAAGGATGCTCGCCAGACGCGGCACGTCGTGGTTGTCGGCAAAACTCAGCAGGTGCTTGCCCTGGTAGATGCACCAGGGGTCCCCGCCAAACTGCCGGTGGAGCGAATGGGCGATCTCGAACATGTTCTGCGAGTTAAAGCTCGAGTAGAGGCCCTTGTAGCACTCGTAGTTGGTGCAGGAGTCGAGCATGCGGTCGTTGACGATTTGGTTGTAGTCACCGTGGAGCGTCTCGCCGATGAGCACGAAGTCAGCCTTGAGCGAACGGGTGAAGTCGTGCAGGCGGCACATGAAGTCGCGGTCGAGCAGGTAGGCCACGTCCAGCCGCAGACCGTCGATGCCAAACTCGTCCACCCAGCCGCGCACCACGCCAAGCAGGTAGTCCACGACGGCGGGGTTGCGAAGGTTGATCTTCACAAGCTCGTAGTGGCCCTCCCAGCCCTCGTACCAAAAGCCGTCACCATAGTTTGAGTCCCCGTCAAAGCTGATGTTGAACCAGTCCTTGTAGGGCGAGCCCCAGCGGCGTTCCTGCACGTCGCGAAACGCCCAGAAGCCGCGCCCGACGTGATTGAAAACGGCGTCGAGCACCACACGGATGCCGTGGGCATGAAGCTCGGCGCACACGGCGGCAAAATCAGCATTGGTTCCAAGGCGGCGGTCAACAAACGCGAGGTCACGGGTGTCATAGCCATGGCTGTCAGACTCAAACGGCGGATTGACGAGCAGCGCGCCGACCCCAAGTTCCTGCAGGTAACCAGCCCAATGCGCAATGCGCATGACGGGGGCATCGGAGCTGGCAAGGTTGGAGCCTAGGGCACTGGAACCAGCCGCCTCCCCGCCAGGGCTGGCGCAGGGGCCTTCTGGCTCGCTGCCAATAGAATCAGCAGCTCCCCCGGCGGCGGGCCCTTCGGCCGCAATCGCCCCAACGGGCGCAGAGCTGGGCGGCTCCGATGGGGACGCCGTGGGAGGGGTGCTTGGCCACGACGGCGCCTCGTTTACGCGTGGCGCCCCGCAAAAGCCCAGCGGATAGATTTGATAGAACGTGGCCTCATGCGCCCACATACCAACCCCAATCCCTCGCCCACAAACGAGCACGAGTTTACCCGCAGCAGGCGTCGATACGATACCTGAGACCGCCCGCATCCTGCGTTTTGGGTGGCCCAAAGATTGCCAAAAGACATCGTACTGAGCGTTGAACGGACCTTGCAGCTGCAAGCCCGCCAGGTAAACCGTGCAGCGAGTCTGCCTGGTAAACCGCGCATGAAAAGGCCCCGCGGAAGCCGGGTTGGCGGCTTCCGCGGGGCCAGTAGGTCAAAAGGCGACGCTACGGCTTAGCGCTGGTTGCGACGCAGGGCAACGGCGGCAGCCAGGCAAGCAGCCGAGGCCGCGAGAAGCGCGCCGGCGGCCGTGAAGGCGGCATCACCCGTGGACGGGAGGGCCTTCTTGCCGGACCCGTCAGGCTTGCCGGACTCGTCGTCGCCGCCGGACTTGTCGTTCTCGTCAGCCTCGTCGTCATCGCCGCCGGGATTCACGGGGGTCTTGTCCCCGTCGTCCTCGCTCTTCTCAGGCGCGGCAATCTTGATGGTCGTGGTCACGTCGAGCGAGGCGCCGTTGTCATCCACTGCGTCAGGGTAGGCGATGCGCACCGTGCCCTTTACAGTGAGCTCCTGCGCCGTGGTGGCGTTGGCGTCAAAGCCGGTGGGGGTCTCCCAGGTCACGTCACCATCGGCGGTCTCGTCGTTCTCCAGCGTCACGGCGACGGTGCTCGGCAGCGGCCAGCACAGCGTGTCGGCGTGCGCAGCCTGCTCGGCAGCGTAGCCCGCGGCCTGCTCATAGGTGAGCTCGACGTTGCTGGGCTGCGACACGCTCTTGATCTTCACGTCGGCGGTCGGCGGGAAGCTCACGCACAGGTAGAGGGCGTTTCCGATAACGGTGAAGCCGGCCGACGTGGCCTTGGTTCCGTCGGAAGCGGTGATTGTGGCGTTGGCGCCGATGACCTTCTCGACCTCTTCCAGGCCTTCTGCATTATCACCTTCCATGACCTTGATCATGGCGGTGTAGGCCGTGGAGTAGCCGGCCTTGCCGTCCGTGCCCTCGGGCGACCAGGAAACGGACAGCTTGCCGTTACCAAAGAGGTCAGCAAGGTCGTACTCGCTTCCGTCGAAGCACTTGACCTTGAGTTCCGAAACGCTCCCTGCCAAATCGTCGCCCGCGGCCTTGGGACCGGCGGCGGCGAACTTCGCCTCGGTAACCACCGGCGTGTACACGGCGGTAAGGGTGTTGCCAATCTCCGACAGATCGGAAATGGGAATCTCGATGACGCTTACGCCGTCGTCAGGCACCGTAACATCGGCGTCTTCCCAGTTGATTTCCCAGTTGCAGAAGTTGTAGCCCTCTTTGTAGGGCGCGACGAAAGTGACCTTGTCGTCACCCTCGATGTAGGTATAGGTGACCTGCACCTTGCCGAGAGAATTAGGGTTGTCGGCTTGGCCGTCGGCGTCAAGGGCAAGGGCCGCCGCGGACTCCCCGCCGTTCTCCAGCACGTTCTGCTTCTCGAGCTCTACGGTGGTCTCGCCCTTCTTGGGCTGCGCGCCATCCGTGGCCTTCAGGCTGACCTCGACCACGAGCGTGCCGGTCGCGCTATCCACCTTGGCCGAGCTGACCGTGCCGCCCTTAACGGTTATGTCGCTGGCGCTGATCGACGAATCGAAGAAGCGCCCGTCCTTGATCGATTGCGGCACACAGACGACGGCCACATAAGTAGACTCCGGCCATGCCCTGCCGGAAGACGCAACCCTTTCCCCGCCCACAACCTCATACCAGTTGATCGTTGCGGATGCCTCGCCAGCAGCGCCGCTGCTCTTGTCGTCCGCTCGCGAGAAGCTGGTGGTCGCAGGCAGGGCGCTGCCGCCCGCGGGGGCCTCGATGTCGATAGCCGCCTTGGTCACCGTGTCGGCGTAAACGGCCGAGAAATCGACGTCGTTTCTCGCCATCGTGAAGTTCAGAGCAGGTGAGAACTTGGTTGAGTCGTTGATGTATTTCTCGGCGGAGTCGAACCCCTTGGTGGCGCTGGCGTCCCAATACCAGAAGGTCTTGCCCGCCCCTGCGCTAGGCGCGTTCACCGTGGTGGAAGAGCCGGCTTTGCTCTTCGCAGCATTGGCGCCGTTCACCTTAACCGCGTACTCGGCCGTGCCGTTGCGCTGCCAAGC
>CAVJWS010000017.1:25399-28133 GCA_963653485.1 Prevotella sp. CAG:279 | reverse complement strand
GGGTCAGCCCGTGGGAGAGCAGGTCGCCGCTGACCGACGACGGGCATTTGCCGTAACGGGAGGCCCCGGGGCGCAGGCTCCGGGGCCTCCCTTGCGTTCGCGGGCGCGCCGGGCCGGCCGCGCCTTCGGGCGCGCGCGTGGTCGCGGCGTGGGCGATCCGCGCGCCGTGCGGGGCCGCGCGCCGGCCCTCGGGGCCGTCCCGTCGCCTTCGGCCGGCGTTCGGCCGCAGGCGCGTCCCTCCCGCGCCTCGGGCGCGGGCTTGTGGTCATTCGCCTATTGGTGCATCGGGCTGGGCGCGTCGTCTGTGCTCCGTGCGGGGCCGCGCGCCGGCCTTCGGGGCCGTCCTGTCGCCCTTCGAGGCCTCCTGTCGTCCTCGGCTACATTTTTCTCGGCCATCGCGCATTCGGCCCGTCCGCATTGTCGGCGTCGTGCGCCACCAGGCATGCCGCTGTGGCTTGCCTTTGGCCGGTGCGTCGACCCCTTTTCTTCGTTGTCGTGCTTCTCTCTTATCGATTTAACCTGCGTAGTAGAATGAGCATCAATATCCGTAGCTATGACGCTTGCTGGGGGTCTATATGGAGCTCATTCTCGACACCGCTGATATCAATGCCATCAAGGAGTACGACTCTCTGCTTACTCTGTCCGGAGTTACCACCAACCCCACCATTATTACGAGGTCCGGGAAGCAGCCTGAGGAAGTCATTTCCGAAATCGTGGCCTACCTTAATCCGGAGCAGAAGTTCTTTGTCCAGGCCGTTTCGACCGATGTCGAGGGCATTCTTGAGGAAGCCCGCTACATCAACGGCCTCCGCGAGAAGAATACCTATGTGAAGATCCCCGTTACCCTTACTGGCCTCAGGGCAATCAAGGAGGCCAAGGCTGAGGGCCTTAACGTCCTTGCTACTACGATTTACTCTGCTGACGTGGCCTTCCTTGCGGCCCTGAATGGCGCTGACTACCTTGCTCCCTACGTCAACCGTATGTGCAACTACGGCGACGGCATCGGCCAGACCATCGACCTCATCCAGATGCTGGCCGCCCAGGGCCTCGACACCAAGGTCATGGCCGCCTCCTTCAAGAACGTCGAGCAGGTTCACGCTCTCATTGCCGCTGGCATTCAGGCCGTTACTGTTCCGCCCGAGATTGTTAAGCAGATGCTCGAGCACCCCGGTATTGAGATTGCCGTGGGAGAGTTCTCCGCAAATTGGGAGAAGGCTTACGGTCGCAACACCTTGCTTGCGTAGACTTTTCCGGTCACAAGTTTTAGATCCTTGCATTTCAAAGACGCCTCACCCCTGGTTCTGGTGAGGCGTCTTTTGCTTTTGAGCCCGCCATTCGAATCGCCTTCGATGAGTTGGAACGGGGTCCCAATCGGTTGGAAATAAAGCAGGGACAACATTGAGTGGAGCGTGCGGCAGTCTGCCTGCGGTTATGTGGGCTGATTGCATATTTGACCCCGTAAAACCATGCTTTCTGCGCTTTTGCGGCGCGCCGGGCTGGTAGGGTTTTAGGGCATGCAGTTTGCATACCAGGCGCGGCCGGATCGGACCCGCGCCCTGACGAGGGGAGAACCCTATGTGTGGAATCGTTGGCTATACCGGCTCTGACATCGCAAAGAGCATCCTTATCAACGGCCTCAAACGCATGGAGTACCGCGGCTATGACTCCGCCGGCGTTGCCCTGGAGGAGGCGGAGGGGGCCGCCACGCGCCTCAGCGTCATCCGTCGCGTGGGCAAGGTCTCTGGCCTGGAGTCCGAGCTCGAGCAGGTGAGCAGCAACGCCATCTGCGGCATCGGCCACACCCGCTGGGCCACCCACGGCAAGCCCTCCGTCGTGAACGCCCACCCGCACACCAGCTGCGACGGCCGCATCGCCGTCGTGCACAACGGCATCGTGGAGAACTTCCAGGAGCTGCGCGCCGAGCTCAAGGAGCGCGGCCACGAGTTCAAGAGCGAGACCGACACCGAGGTCTTCGCCCACCTCGTGGAGGAGGCCTACGAGGCCACCGGCGACCTCATGGCCGCCGTGCGCGAGGCCTGCACGCACGTCATGGGCGCCTACGGCCTGGCCGTGGTCTGCGCCGACGAGCCCGGCGTCATCGCCGTGGCCCGCAAGGACTCGCCCATCGTCATCGGCAAGGGGCAGACGGGTTCCTACGTAGCCTCCGACGTCATCGCCATGATCGACGCCACCCGCGACGTCGTGGTGCTCGAGGACGGCCAGTTTGCCAAGCTCACCCCCGAGGGCGTCGAGTACACCGACGCCGAGGGCAACGCCATCGAGCCCAAGGTCACCCACGTGGACTGGGACATCGACATGGCCGAGAAGGGCGGCTACCCCGACTTCATGCTCAAGGAGATCTGCGAGCAGCCGCGCGTCGTGCGCGACACGCTGGTGGGCCGCATGAGTCCCAACGGCGAGCTCGACATCGACGAACTGGGCCTCTCCCTCGAGGAGCTCAACCTCATCGATCGCGTCTACGTCATCGCCTGCGGCACGAGCTACCATGCCGGCCTCATCGCCAAGAACCTCATCGAGAGCTGGGCGCGCGTTCCCTGCGAGGTGGAGGCCGCCAGCGAGTTCCGCTACCGCGACCCCATCATCACCCCAACGACCCTCGTGGTTGCCGTGTCCCAGTCCGGCGAGACGGCTGACACCCTGGCTGCCATCCGCGACGCCCGCATCAAGGGCGCCAAGGTCTTTGGCATCACCAACGTGGTGGGCAGCCCCGTGG
>CAVJWS010000017.1:0-25093 GCA_963653485.1 Prevotella sp. CAG:279 | reverse complement strand
GCGCGCTCAAGCTCAAGGAGGTCAGCTACCTGCACGCCGAGGCCTACGCCGCCGGTGAGATGAAGCATGGCCCCATCGCCCTCATCGACCCGGGCTTCCCGGTCATCGCCGTGGCCACCAAGAGCCCCACCTACGAGAAGACCGTCTCCAACCTCAAGGAGTGCGAGGCCCGCGGCGCCAAGATCATCGTCATCGCCACCGAGGGCGACGAGGAGATCACCAAGATTGCCGACCACGTGATCTGGGTTCCCAACGTGCGCGACGCCTTCAGCCCCATCGTGGCCACGGTGCCGCTGCAGCTGCTCGCCCGCGAGGTGGCGCTGCTTCGTGGCTGCGACGTTGACCAGCCCCGCAACCTCGCCAAGAGCGTCACGGTGGAGTAGGGCTCTTTCCCTACGAGTTGCCATGCCGCCCGGCATCGGTTGGCCGCCGCGCGCTCGCGCGGCCGGCTACCGTGCCGGGCGGCTTTTCGTATGTAGGGCGGGCGTCGCACGGGCGGGCTTGTGCTTGAGCGGACAACGAGGCGGGCAGCGTGCGGGCGGGCGCTGCGCGGTTGCGAATGAGCGGACGGAGTGCGGGCGGCGCGCGGGCGGCTGGCTGCGACCGAGCGGGCGGCGCATCGGGCGTTTCTGCGCCTACCAACTCTCTGACATGGTGCCTCCTGGTCAGCTGGGGCACCGGCGGACGTCCGGACGGATTCTCCGGGGGCGGGCGTTGGCGGGTGGTTTTGGGCCGTCTGCCGTTATCCCCTCTCGCATATAGCGAGCACCTATCAAACTGTTAGCAAGGCAAACTGATTGTTTGGAACGCGGCCGACCGCCAAGGCGGACACAATCGGCTTTGAAGCTGCGCATGGCTTGGACTCCTATGGCTTGTCGCGGCGTTCCAGCTGCTTAGAGCTGAGCCTAATGGGGCTTGTCCGGCGCGGGGGGGGCAGACGGGCAGGCGGAGGGATAAGGAGAGGAAATGGCAGAAGAAAGCGAGAAGGGCGGGGCCGCGAAGCCCGGCATGAAGAGGGGCGAGGAGGAGCTCTATAAGCTCGATGGCAATCCGTCCTTTGCGATTACGTTCCCGCAGGCCATGCAGCACGTGCTCGCCATGCTCGTGGGCAACATCACGCCGCCCATGCTCATAGCCGCCTCGCTTGGGCTATCTACGGCGGACGAGACCATGCTCATGCAGTCGGCCATGATTATCGGCGGCCTTACCACGCTGCTGCAGCTCTACCCGGTCCTGGGCTTTGGCATGGGCCTGCCGAGCGTCATGGGCGTGGCCTTTGCCTACATGCCAATTCTCACAATGATTGGCACCCAGTACGGCATTGCCGCCATCTTTGGCTCTCAGCTGGTGGCTGGCTTTGCCTCCATCTTCATCGGCATGTTCATGGAGAAGATCAGGAAGTTCTTCCCGCCAATCGTGAGCGGCACCGTCGTGGTCTCCATCGGCCTTTCGCTTTACGAGACGGCCATCAACTACATGGGCGGCGGCGCGGCGGCAAAGGCCGCCGGCACCTTTGGCTCCCCGCAGTTCTGGGCGCTTGCCCTCATCACGCTCGTGGTCACGCTCGGCTGCAACATGTTTGGCAAGGGCGTGCTCAAGGTCTCGGGCATGATCGTCGGCATTGCCGTGGGCTACGTCGTTGCCTTGGCCATGGGCAATGTCATTAGCTTTGACACCGTGGCAAGCGCCGGCTGGTTCTCGCTTCCCGTCCCCCTGCACTTTGGCCTCGAATTCCACCCCGATGCCATCGTGCTCATGATTTTGATGTACGTGGTGCAGGCCGTGCAGACCATCGGAGACGTCTCCTCCACCGCCATGGGCGGCTTTGGGCGCGACGCAACGGACAAGGAGCTCGGCGGCGCCATCAAGGGTCAGAGCATCTGCGGCATGATCGGCGCCCTCATCGGCGGCATGCCCACCGATCCCTACAGCCAAAACGTCGGCCTCATCTGCACCACGAAGGTCGTGGCAAAGCGCGTGTTCCGCATGGTCGCCATCGTGATGCTCGTCGCCGGCATTTGCCCCAAGTTCTCTACGCTCATGGCCACCATCCCGCAGCCGGTGCTCGGCGGCGCCACGGTGACGGTGTTTGCAGCCATCACCCTCTCGGGCATCGAGCTTTTGTGCGAGCAGCCCTTTACCTACCGCAATAAGATGATCATCGGCATCTCGCTGGCAATTGGCGTGGGTATCGGCACGGTGCCCGAGATTCTGCAGTTCCTGCCCCAGATCGTTCAGAACATCTTTGGCAGCTCGCTTGTGGTTTCGTTCATCGTCGTCTTCCTGCTGAACATCATCGTTCCGGAAACGGAGGCGGACAAGCCCACCGAGGAGTAGGGGGCATCCAGATAGCGTGCGACTTGCGAGACGGGGTGAGCTACTCTCCCCGTCTCGCTTTGCGTACGGCGTTGGCGGCCGGTTTTGCGCCTGGCGACCCGGGGCGTGGCCGATAATAGGAAAGTTAAATCGTTTCGTTGAACTAAGAGCTACGGAGCTGCGATGAGCGAAAAACAACATGGTCACGGCATGTCAATCAACGAGATGGACGCCGCCGAGCTCACCCGGATCGACGGCAGGCCCTCCGTGCACTCGGCGCTGCCGCTGGCCGTCTGCCACGTGGTGGCGATGCTCGTGGGCAACATCACGCCCGCCATGCTCGTCGCGGCCTCGCTCGGCCTCAGTTCAGCTGAGGAGACGACCCTCGTTCAGGCCTCGATGATCGTGGCCGGCATCGCCACGCTGATGCAGCTTTACCCGGTGCTCGGCTGCGGCATGAACCTGCCCACCGTGATGGGCGTCTCGTTTGCCTACGTGCCGGTGCTCACCACCATCGGGCTTTCCCATGGCATCTCGGGCGTCATGGGGGCCCAGCTCGTGGGCGGCGTGGCCTCAGTCGTGGCAGGCCTGCTCATCGAAAAGATTCGGCGGTTCTTCCCTCCGGTGGTAACCGGCACGGTAACGCTTGCCATCGGCCTGTCGCTGTACTCCACGGCCGTGAACTACATGGGCGGCGGTTCGGCGGCCAAGGTGGCCGGGACCTTTGGTTCGCCGGAGTTTTGGCTGCTTACCACGGTGACGCTCGTGGTCACACTTGCCTGCGGCATCTGGGGCAAGGGCTACGTCAAGGTCTCGGGCATGATCATCGGCATCTTCGCGGGCTTTGTGCTGGGCATCTTCATGGGCGACGGCATCGTGGACTTTAGCGGCGTCGCCAGCGCCTCCTGGCTCTCCCTGCCGCGGCCGCTCTCGTTCGGCATCGAGTTTTATCCTGAGGCCGTGGTGCTGATGGTGCTCATGAGCCTCGTGCAATCGGTGCAGCTCATCGGTGGCGTCTCGGCCACGACCGTTGGTGCGCTCGGTCGCGACGCCGAGGGAGGCGAGCTGGGTGGCTGCATCAGGGGCCAGGGCCTGGCCGCCATCGTCGGCGCGTTGTTCGGCGGCCTGCCCACCAGCACGTTCAGCCAAAACGTGGGTCTCATCGGCACCACCAAGATGGTCTCAAAGCGCATCTTTGTGATTGCTTCGGCCATTATGTTGGTCGACGGCTTAAGCCCCAAGTTCTCCGCGCTCATCTCGTCCATACCGCTGCCGGTGATGGGAGGCGCAACCGTGACGGTCTTTGCCATCATCGCAGTCTCGGGCATCGAGATGATTTGCGAGCAGCCGCTGACCTACCGCAACAAGATCATCGTGGGCCTCTCGCTCGCGCTAGGCGTTGGCGTGGGCGCCACGCCGGAGATCCTTCAGTTCTTCCCGAGCGTGGTGCAAAGCATCTTTGGCAGCTCGGTGGTGGTCTCGTTCATTGTTTCTTTCTTGCTGAACATTATCGTTCCCGAGCAGGATGCCGACAGGCCCCTGGGCGAGCAGGCCGAGGGGTAGGCGCGGACCGACGCGGAGCGTTTGGCGCGAGCGCGTGGCGCGGGCACGGGTGACTGGCCGGGCGCATCGACCGTGTTGCCAAGAGGGGACTGCGCTCGTCGCGTCTCGCATGGCCCTTCAAGGGCCTTTCGATTTTGCTATGTGGGCTGAACCAGGCGTGCTCGCGCCTGCTGTTTGAACCCTTCTCGCGGTAGACTAAGAGAGTTACCGAGAGGCTGGGGAGCAGATGGCACTGGCAGGCGTTGGCGTCGACATAGTCGAGATTGCGCGGATGGAGAAGATCCTTGCCCGCACGCCCCGCTTTGCCCGCCGCGTCTTCACCGACGAGGAGCGCCAGTACTGCGAGAACGCGGCTCGGCCTGCGGCGCACTATGCCTGCCGCTTTGCCGCCCGCGAGGCCACGCTGAAGGCTTTGGGCTGCGGCTTTGGCAAGGACGTGCGCTTTGACGACGTGAGCGTCACGACGGACGCCACAGGCCGTCCCCAGGTGGTGCTCAAGGGGCGCGTGGCCGAGCTCGCGCGCGAGAAGGGCGTGCTCTCCGTGGCCATCTCGCTCTCGTTCACGCGGGAGATGGCCGTCGCCAACGCCGTGGCCACCACGGCGGAGACGGCACCAAAGCAAGAGGAGGCCCGCGACCCGCGTCGCGAGCTTGCAGAGTCGTTCAGGGAGGCGCGCTCGATTATCGACGAGCTCGAGCGTGTCTCAGACGGAAAGTGAGTGGGTATGCAGCCGGTACTGAACGTTGAGGACATCAGGTCCGTGGAGAGGCGCCTCGCCGACGTGGGCGTGAGCGTCTCTGAGCTTATGCATCGCGCCGGCGACGCCGCCGCGCAGGAGATCCTTCGCCTGGGCGAGGTCTCGCGCGTGGTGGTGCTTGCGGGCTTTGGCAACAACGGCGGCGACGGCTGGGTGGCCGCCGAGAACCTCAAGGCCGCCGGCGTCGACGTTCGCGTCGTGACGCCCTGCGAGCCCGACAAGCTCCACGGCGACCTTGCGCCCATGGTGGCCCGTGCCGCCATCGACAGCGGCGTGCCGTATCTGGTGGGGCCGGGCCGCACCGAGCTCGACCGGCTCATCGCCGGTGCCGACGCCGTGCTCGACGCTATGCTTGGTACGGGCTTCCATGACGCGCCGGTGGCGCCCTTCTCCATCTGGATTGACGCGCTGAACTCCTCGGGTTCGCGCGTGGTGTCGGTTGACGTCCCAAGCGGACTTTCCGCCCAAACCGGACTTGCCCCCGGCGCCGTGGTGGTGGCCGACGTCACCATTACGATGCTCGCCCTCAAGCCCGGCCTGCTCTCTGACTACGGCCGCGACGTCTGCGGCTCCATCGTGGTGGCCCCGCTTGCCGACCAGACCTCCAAGCTCGTCTTCGAGGCGGACCCGGTGGCCTGGCGCTGCGAGGCGTCTGACTACATCAGCGTCCTCGCCCCTCCCAGCTGCGTGGTCGATAAGTACACGCGCGGCAGCGTGCTTGTGGTGGGCGGCTCCACGCGCTTCCCCGGCGCGGCCATCATGGCCGCCCGCGCCGCCGCCCGCGCCGGCGCCGGCTATGTGACGCTTGCCGTGCCCGAGCCCGTGGCCAACCTGGCCCGCGCGCACCTGCTCGAGATCCCCGTGGTGGGCCTGCCGGCAGACGTTGACGGCACCTTCTCCAACGCGGCCCGTGCCCAGGTGGCAGACCTTGCCGCCCGCGCCGCCGCCGTGCTGGTGGGTCCCGGCATGTGCGTGACCACCGGAACCGTGGGCGTGGTCTCCACCCTGCTCGAGAGCGAGGCACCGCTCGTCATCGACGCAGACGGCCTCAACAGCCTCGCGCGCCTCACCAACAAGGCGCTCGACGAGTTCCCGGAGCTGCTGCGCCGTACCGCCCCGCTCGTGCTTACGCCGCACCGACGCGAGCTCGGTAGGCTCGTGGGGCTTACCGGCGACGCCGCGCCCGCCACGCTCACCTCGGCGCTCGAGGCGGCTCGCCGCATCGTGTGGGCCGACGGCGGCAGCGAGCTGGTGGTTGTTGCCAAGGGCACCGCTACCGCCTGCGTTGGCGTCGAGGCGGCGCTGCTGCCCAAGCCGGGCCCCGCCTGCCTTGCCACCGCCGGTTCCGGCGACGTGCTCGCCGGCATCATGGCCGGGCTTCTCACCCGTGGCGTTGAGATTGAGAACCTGCCCACGCTCACGGCCATGGCCTGCGAGATTCACGGCTGCGCGGCGGCCTTTGCCCGTGAGACCTACGGCACGAGGGGCGTCATGGCCGCGGATATAATCGACTCGATTGGCCTCGCAGTTGACGCGGTCGAGGACCGCGCGGCCTTTAGTGGGGCCGACGTTGCTCCCGAGTCCGAGTAGGACGAGGGCCTCATCAGTTGGGTTGCCGCCCGTCTTGCGCGTGCGCGGGTCGGGCGGCTTTGATACGGGGGCGCATTCCCATGGTTCAGCACAGGTGTCCGGACACGCGTTGGTCTTGGGTCGAGATTGATAAGGGCGCGCTGCGCCGAAACACGCGCGCATTCAAGGACCTGCTCGAGCCGGGCGTGCGGATGATGGCCGTGGTGAAGGCCGATGCCTATGGACACGGCGCCTACGAGTGCGCCAAGGTCATGCACGCCGCCGGCGCCGACCAGTTTGCCGTGGCCACGGTGGCCGAGGGCCTGGCCCTGCGAGGGGCTGGCATCACCTGGCCCATCCTCATCCTCTCCGAGCCTCCCATGGAGTGCGTGCAGACCCTCATCGAGCACGACCTCACGCCGAGCGTCTATACGCCGGAGTTTGCCCTTGCCTATGGCGAGTGCGCCGCGGCGTTCAGTACGGTTGGCAAGTACCACCTTTGCGTCGAGACGGGCATGACCCGCATCGGCGTGGGCTGGAAGGACGCCCTGGAGTTCCATCGCGCCATCGACTTCCACCGCGGACTTTGCTGCGCGGGCACCTTCACGCACTTCGCCACCGCCGACGTCCCCGGCGATTGGACGTTTGGCCTGCAGTACCGCCGCTTTACCGAGGCTGTGGCCCAGATGCGCGAGGCAGGCGTGAATTGCGGCCTGGTGCACTGCGACAACACCCCGGCCACGCTGCTCTATCCCGAGACCCACCTCGACATGTGCCGTGTGGGCGTTGGCCTCTACGGAATGCAGCCCGCCGAGTCGACCCGTCCGCGCATCTCGCTCGACCCGGTTATGAGCGTGAGGGCCCGCGTGACGCGCGTGGTCTATCCGCCGGTTGGCTCGGGCGTGAGCTACGGCCAGACCTACTCGGTGGCGCGCCAGAACGTGCAGATCGCAACCATTCCCGTGGGCTACGCCGACGGCCTCTCCCGCACGCTGTCGGGCAAGATGGACGTGCTCGTGCGTGGCACGCGCTGCGCCCAGGTGGGCAACATCTGCATGGACCAGTGCATGTTTGCCGTTGACGTCAACACGCGTCGCGCCGTCCGCCCCATGGGCGAGGTGGACTACGGCGACCTCGTGACCGTCATGGGCACAGATGGCGGCGAGCGCATCACGGCCGAGGAGCTCGCGGACCTGCGCGGCACCATCAACTACGAGGTCACGTGCAACTTTGGCGCGCGCCTCGAGAAGGTCTACGTCTAGGGGAGCCGCATGGCCGTCATGAAGATTCCCGGGCACGTGAACCAGCGCCCCGGCGAGGTCATGCTCGAGGAGATCGAGAACATCCTGGGCGAGTGCAAGCGCTGCGAGCTTGGGCAGACGCGCTCGCACATCGTCTTTGGCACGGGCAACCCGCATGCCCGCGTGATGTTTGTGGGCGAGGGCCCCGGCAAGAACGAGGACGTCAAGGGCGAGCCTTTTGTGGGCGCCGCCGGCCAAAAGCTCGATTCGCTGCTGGGCCTGGCCGGCCTCACGCGCGAGGAGGTCTATATCGCCAACGTGGTGAAGTGCCGCCCGCCCAACAACCGAAACCCCAAGCCCGAGGAGATCCAAGCCTGCTCGCCCTTTCTGCGCGAGCAGATTCGCTCCGTTTGGCCCGACGTCATCGTGTGCCTGGGTAACTTTGCCTCCCAGTGGGTTCTCAAGACCGACCGCGGGGTGATGAGCCTGCGCGGCCAGCTCTATCAGCAGGGGCACTTTGTGGTGGCGCCCACCTTCCATCCGGCTGCCTGCATCTATCACGCAGATTGGGAGCCGCTCTTGCGTGAGGACCTCGTGCGCGTGGGCGCCTGGCTTGCGGCCAATCCGCCGGCGGGCGTCGATTCCGAGGCCGCGGCGTTGAGGGCCGGCATCGTGCGGAAGGATTCCTAGATGAGTGAGCTTGCCTTTGCCTCTACCAGCACCCGCCAGACCCAAGAGCTGGGCGAGCGCTTGGGGGCCGTCTTGGCCCCGGGTGACGTGCTGGTGCTCACCGGTGACCTGGGGGCCGGAAAGACGCAACTCACCAAGGGTATTGCGCGCGCCTTGGGCGTCACGGATGACGTCACGAGCCCCACCTTCGCCCTCGAGGCCGTGCATGAGGGCGCCGAGACAGACCTCTACCACTTTGACCTCTACCGTCTGCGCAGCGCCGACGAGCTGGGGGATGCCGGCGTGTGGGACGTGCTGGGCGGCGACGGCGTCTGCGTCATCGAGTGGGGCGAGCAGTTTGCCGAGGAGCTGGGCGACGAGCGGCTGGACGTGTACGTGACCCGCCTCGAGACGGAGGCCGCGCCCGGCGAGGAACCCCGCCGCGAGGTGCGCCTTGTGGCCCACGACCCTCGTGGCGAGGAGATTCTCGCGGCGCTGCGGGCCTGTTAGCTCTGGATAAGAAAATAGTAGAAATTCCTTATTGCGAATCATTATCAATAAGGCTAAACTAATGCCAGCAAGCGAGGCAGCGAGGGGAGGCAAAATGTCGGCCAGGCAGACCATCCAGCGGCAGGTCATCCAAGACGAGCTGTGCGCCTTGGCCAACCACCCCACGGCCGACGAGGTCTACGCCTCCGTGCACGAGAAGCACCCCACCATCAGCAAGGCCACGGTCTATCGCACCCTGGGCAAGCTTGCCGATGAGGGCGAGGTCCTGCGCGTGAAGATCAACAACGGGGCCGACCACTTCGACCACCAGACCTTCGCGCACTACCACGTGCACTGCCTGAGCTGCGGCAAGGTGGACGACGTCACGTTGCCGCAGCTGAGCGGCCTGGTGCAGAGCGCCGCCGCCGGCAGCGACTACGTCATCTGCGGCTACAGCCTGCAGTTCGACGGGATCTGCCCTGCTTGCCAGAGGGCGGGGAAACCCTCTGAACCCGGCGCCTAGCGCCATCACGGCGGCTCGCCGCCACAGGAGAGGACGGGGTGCCACGGGAGCACCCCCAAACAAGGAGGTTCTTATGGACAAGTGGGTCTGCAAGGTTTGCGGTTACATCTACGAGGGCGCCGAGCCGCCCGCGGAGTGCCCGGTCTGCCACGCCAAGGCCAAGGCCTTCCAGAAGGTCGAGGGCGAGCTTGAGCTGGCCGCCGAGCACGAGTACGGCATCTACGACAAGACCGTGAAGAACAACCCGGACATCTCCGACGAGGACAAGGCCTACATCCTCGAGCAGCTCAAGGCCAACTTCACCGGCGAGTGCTCCGAGGTGGGCATGTACCTGTGCATGGCCCGCATCGCCCACCGCGAGGGCTATCCCGAGGTTGGCCTGTACTGGGAGAAGGCCGCCTACGAGGAGGCCGAGCACGCCGCCAAGTTCGCCGAGCTCCTCGGCTCCGAGCTCGAGCCGAACATGAAGGCCTCCACCAAGGAGAACCTGGCCTGGCGCGTCGACTGCGAGTTTGGCGCCACCGCCGGCAAGGTTGAGCTTGCCACCTGCGCCAAGAAGAACAACCTCGACGCCATCCACGACACCGTGCACGAGATGGCCCGCGACGAGGCCCGTCACGGCAAGGCCCTCAAGGGTCTGCTCGACCGCTACTTTGGCTAATGGCCGGCAAGCCTAAGAAAAAGGCCGGCAAGAAGGTCAAGCCCTCAAGGCCCGCGCTCGCGGTGCTCTGGGGGCTTGACCCCTCTTTTGGGCCGGAGGCCGCGGCCAAGGGCGAGGCGGTGCGTGCGGTGCTGGCCCAGCTTGGGGTGCGCGCCAAGGTGGCCGCGCCCGAGCAGCTTGGCGTGGCCGTGGGCGCCGTGGCCGGCATGCACGGCTTTTCTCCCGTGGGGGCGCCGTGGGAGGGGCCGGCGCCGGATTGCGAGTTCGTCTTGCTCTGCGGCTTCACGAACGCGCAGGTGAGCGAGTTTATCGCGCGCAGCCGCGAGGCGGACTGTGGCGTAGGCGCCAAGGCTGTGCTCACGCCGCAGAACCGCGCCTGGCCGCTGGGCCGGCTCATCAACGCCGTCGCCGCCGAGCATGCTGCGATGTCGGGGGAGTAGGAGAGACTTCCGTGTGGCGTTTTGGCGGGGTGTGGACTGGTTTGGGCGCCTTGCTGGTGCTGGCTGGCTGCGTGATCGTTCGGCCACCTGCCCTGATGTTTCTTCGGGTGCCTCCCTGGCACCGGGAGCCTGCGAGCTTGGTTGGCTGCAATCGTCTCCGCCACGTATTCCTCGTGCGCTGAACTGGGCTTGTGCTGATGCGCGGGCGCGGCCGGCGCCGCGAATCAGGCGCGCTACACTAGACGGGTTGAATCTAGCGTAGAAGGAACCGCCATGATCGTCCTTGCCATCGATACCTCGACCGATATGCTTGCCTGCGCCGTGGGGCGCGTGCCGTCCGCCGGCTCTGCCGGCAAGGACGCGGCCGGCCAGGTTGAGGTGCTCGCCTCCAAGGACCACCTGTGCCGCCGCCACGCCAACGAGGAGCTGGTGAACTCCTGCCTCGAGGCGCTCGAGCAAGCTGGCCTCGGCATGGGTGACGTGGACGCAGTGCTCGTGGGGCGCGGCCCCGGCTCGTTCACGGGCGTGCGCATCGGTATCGCCACCGCCAAGGGCCTGGCCTGCGGCTTGGGTTGCGCGCTCTATGGCACCTCCACGCTCGACGCCGTTGCCTGGAGCGCCTGGAAGGCGGGCGCCCGCGGCCAGGTGGGCGTGGTGGGAGACGCCATGCGCCGCGAGGTCTATCCCGGCCTCTACCAGGTGGATGATGGCGGCCCCTCTCGTCTCTTTGAGGTGGAGACGGTGATAAAGGCGCAGGCTGCGGTGGACGAGTGGGCCGCGCGCGACGATGTCGCGAGCATGACGCTTGCCGGTGACGGCCTCAAGAAGTACCGCGCCCAGTACGAGGCGGCCGGCTTCGCCGCCTACGTGGACGAGCAGGCCTGGTACCCCACGGGCGAGGGCCTGCTGCGCGCGGCCGCTGCCTGCGATGTATTCGCAGCTCAGAGCGGTGACCCGGCGCTCGTGCTGCCCATCTACACCCGCCTGTCTGACGCCGAGGAGAACGAGCGCACGCGCCTGGGCCTCAAGGAGCCGCTGACCCGTGCCGTCACTGGCGTGGACGATGCCCTAGCAGGCATTCATTGCCAACTGCGCCCCATGACCGTCAATGACGCCCATGCCGTGAGCGAGCTCGAGGCGGCGGTGTTTGCGGGCGCCAACCACGAGCCGTGGAGCGAGCAGGCCTTCTGCGACGACGTGGCCCAAGCCGGCCACGTCTGGTGGGTGGCGCACGACCGCGGCCAGATCATCGGCTACGCGGGTGGCACCATCGTGGCCGATGAGCTGCAGATATCCAACGTGGCCGTGACAGAGGGCCACCGCCGTGAGGGCCTTGCGGCTCGTCTGCTTGCCCGCGTTGCCTACGACGCGCAGATGCTCGGCGCCACCTGCAGCCTGCTTGAGGTGGAGGTCGGCAACACGCCGGCCGAACGCCTCTACGAGCGTCTGGGCTACGCTGAAGCCGGCGTTCGCCCCAACTACTACGGGCAGGGCCACGACGCCCGCATCATGCGCGCCGAGCTGCCGCTTGCGGAGTTCGTCATCGACGCGGACCACAACCCGGCGCCGCGCGGCTCCATTCGTCCGTGGCCCATCACGGTCGCTCCGCGCTCGGAGGAGACCTGCGCCAAGCTAAAGGCAGCCGGCCCCCTCATCCTCAGCATCGAGAGCAGCTGCGACGAGACCGCCATGGCCGTCACTGACTCGCACGGCGTGGTGTGCGCGAGCGTGGTGGCCACCCAGATTGACTTCCACGCGCGCTTTGGCGGCGTGGTGCCCGAGATTGCGAGCCGCAAGCACACCGAGGCCATCGTGGGCGTGCTGGAAGAGACGCTCGCCCAGGCCGGAGCCCGCTTTGGCTGCGACACCCTTACGCCGGCAGACCTTGCCGCCGTTGGCGTGACGGCGGGACCTGGCCTCGTGGGCGCCCTGGTGGTGGGCGTGGCCTTTGCCAAGGGCCTCTGTGCGGCCGCTGACCTGCCACTTATTGCCGTTCACCACCTCGAAGGCCACCTCATGGCCAACCTCTTCGAGACGCCCGACCTGCGCCCGCCCTTCGTGGCGAGCCTCGTCTCGGGCGGCAACACCATGCTCGTGCACGTGAAGGCCTGGGGCGACTACGAGGTGCTCGGCGCCACCATCGACGACGCAGTGGGCGAGGCCTTTGACAAGGTGGCCAAGGCCCTGGGTCTGGGCTATCCCGGCGGCCCCGTCATCAGCAAGCTTGCCGAGAAGGGCAACCGCAAGGCCATCCACTTCCCGCGCGCCATGATGCACAGCGGCGACTACAGCTTTAGCCTGAGTGGCCTCAAGACGAGCGTCATCACCTACATCAACAACGAGAACCGCGCCGGCAGGCCCATCAACCTTCCCGACCTCGCGGCGAGCTTCCAGGCCGCGGTGGTTGACGTGCAGGTGGCCAAGGCGGCCACGGCCGTGGAGCAGACCGGCGTGGGCGACGTCTGCGTCGGTGGCGGCGTCTCGGCCAACCCGGCCCTACGCGAGGCCTACAAGCGCAAGTTCGGCCGCATGGGCGTGCGCGTGACGGTGCCGCCGCTGGCGGCCTGCGGCGACAACGCGGCCATGATCGGCATCCCGGCGCTGCGCAGCTTCCTGGCGGGCAACTTCGCGCCCCTCTCGCTCGACGCCGACCCCAACGCGCCGCTGGGCACCTGGTCCACCACCGACGCCCCCGTGCCTCCCACCTGGGAGCGCTAGGCTTGCGGTCATTGCGTCCTGGCCACCGTGCTCGTGGCGAGGCCGTTGCGCCTCGCCAACTTGTGACGCCTGCGGTGGTTCAGTCTCGGCTTGGTAGTTCGTCATGCCACCCGCGCCATCCTGCGTGCTCGCGTCGTTCCGTGAGACAGAGCCGTCCGTGCCGCCCTCAAGCCTACTTTCAGTTAAAAGCCCGTTTCCCTCTGCAGATGTGGGGAGCCCTCGGCGCCGCGCGGCGTATCGTTGCGGCTGTGCGCGTAACTTTCTCGCATTAGGTTGCAAGGGGGAGGGGAATGGGTCCCCTCCGGTTGCGCGACACGGAAGGGGTTTCACACCAAACTGGAAGGACGCGTCATGACCAACCTCTCTCGCCGCAGCTTTCTGAAGCTGACGGGCCTCTCTGTGTTCACCGTTGCCGGCTCCACGTTCCTCGCGGGCTGCGGCCCGGCTTCCCAGGACTCCGGCACCGCCGCCACCACCGCGGCCGAGACCGCCGCGTCTGCCGGCACGCTCGGCGACGGCAAGACCCTACGCATCGGCATGGAGGCGGCCTACGCGCCCTACAACTGGCAGGTTGAGTCCGCCTCCGACACCACCATCCCCATCGAGAATGTCTCTGGCGCCTATGCCGACGGCTACGACGTCCAGGTCGCCAAGAAGATCGCCGAGGCCCTCGGCATGGAGCCCGTCGCCGTGAAGATGGAGTTCGGCGCCCTCGTTGACTCGCTCGTGAGCGGCCAGATCGACATCATCTGCGCCGGCATGTCCGTGACGCCCGAGCGCGCCCAGTCCGTTGACTTCACCGACTCCTACATCGACGACGAGGTCGTCATGGTGGTGAAGAAGGACTCCAAGTACGCCTCCGCCACCAAGCTCTCCGACTTCAGCGGCGCCACCGTCCTGGGCCAGAAGGACACCTTCTACGACGACCTCATCGACGAGATCCCCGACGTCAACCACCTCACGCCCGTGGCCACCGTGCCGCTGGTCGTCGACGGCATCGAGAACGGCACCTGCGACGCCATCACCTTCTCGTCCATGTCACTGCCGAACCTCCTCGAGAACTACTCTGACCTGCAGAAGGTCGAGCTGGCCGACGGCGAGGGCTTCTCCGACCCGGGCAACCCCGACAACGCCGCCATCGCCAAGGGCAATGACGAGATGGTCGACAAGCTCAACGAGATCATCGCCGGCATCTCCGAGAAGGACCGCCTTGCCATGTGGCAGGACTGCATGGACCGTCAGCCGGCCTAGGCCGCGGGCCTTGCCGCGTAATAGCTCGCGTAGACGGGGCAGGGAGCTTTCCCTGCCCCTTGGCGATTAGAAGAGGGACCCGTATGAAATCAAAGCTCGAGCGCCTTGCGGCGTTTGTGGGCGCCAACCACCGCTACGTGCTGCTTGGCACCTCGGCGGTTGCCTTCTTGGGGATGCTGCTCTCCAGCTCCTCGCGCCCGGCGATGAGCTTCCTTGCCCATGCCTTCACGGTTGAGCTCGTCATGTACTACCTGTGCGCCGCCTGGCTCGTGCTGTCTGCGGTGGGTCTGGTGTTCAAGCTCACCCACTGGAAGACCTATGCTGAGAAGGCCCCCTTCGCCAAGCCGGCGGTGGCAAACGCCCTGCGCTACGTGAGCTACGTGGTGTGGCTTGCCGCGGCGGTGCTGCTGGCAGACCGATGGGCCATGGGCTTTGCCTCGGCGTGGGCCGCGGCTGCCGCGGCACCTTCCATGCCGGCCGACATGCTCACGCAGGTGCTCTACATGTTCCAGCAGGGCAAGCAGACCTACCTCACCGGCGCCGTCACCACCATCGAGCTGGCGGTCTTCGGCACGCTCATCGCCTTCTTCCTGGCGCTTTTGCTCGTGGCCGTGCGCATCCTGGAGATTGACCGCTCCGACAACGACTTCGTGCGCTTCCTCAAGAAGGTGGGCGTGGGCTTTGCCAAGGTCTACTCCACCGTGGTGCGCGGCACGCCCATGCTCGTTCAGGGGGTCATCATCTACTACCTGGGCTTTAGCATCGTGAGCGGCACGGGCCTCTCCATCACCGAGGTCAACGGCATCTGGACGCGCTTCATCGCCGGCCTCGTGGTGGTCTCGCTCAACTCCACCGCCTACATGATGGAGGTGCTGCGCGGCGGCATCGAGTCGGTGGACAAGGGCCAGATGGAGGCCGCGCGCAGCCTGGGCCTCTCGCAGTGGCAGGCGATGATGAAAGTGGTGTTCCCGCAGGGCATCAAGTACGCCATCCCCGGCCTTTCCAACGAGCTCGTCATCAATATCAAGGACTCCTCGGTGCTCTCGGTCATCGGCGTGTTTGACCTGGCGTTTGCCGCCTCCACCGTGGCCGGCATCTACTACAAGCAGCTCAACGCCTACCTCGTCATCGCGGTGTTCTACCTCATCATGACGGCGGCGGCGTCGTGGCTGCTCGGCAAGCTGGCCGGACTGCTCGACGTGCAGGCCCGCCCGGTGGGCAGCACGTCCGACGCCGGCAACGCGTTGAAGAAGTCGGAGGCATAGGCATGGCTACTGAGAACAACACTGCCGCTGCGAACAAAGCCGAGCTCACGGCCGCTGCTGGTGCGGACGGCGCCATGGGTGAAGCCGTGAGTGGCTCGAATGACACCGAGGTCGCGAGCGTGGCCGCCGTTCCGGGCGCAACGCCTGCCGCCGACTCAGCTGGCGTCAAGGGCGCCGCGGGCGAGGCCGTCATTCGCGTCGAGGGCCTGCGCAAGGCCTTTGGCAGCCGCGTGGTCCTGAAGGACGTCGACCTCGAGGTTCGTCCTGGTCAGGTGGTTACGGTCATCGGCCCCTCCGGTTCGGGCAAGTCGACCATGCTGCGCTGCCTCAACCTACTCGAGACGCCCGACGCGGGCCACGTGTGGTTCCATGGCAAGGACCTCACGGCCGACCACGTCGACGTGAACAAGCTGCGCGAGAAGATCGGCATGGTCTTCCAGGGTTTCAACCTCTTCAACAACATGAACGTGCTGGACAACTGCACGCTGGCGCCCATGACCCTCAAGAAGATGGGCAAGGCCGAGGCTGAGAAGGTGGCGCTGGAGCATCTCGAGGCCGTGGGCCTGGCAGACTTTGCCCATGCCGACGCAAGGCTGCTCTCTGGCGGCCAGAAGCAGCGCGTCGCCATCGCGCGCGCCCTGTGCATGCAGCCCGACCTCATGCTCTTTGACGAGCCTACCTCCGCGCTCGACCCCGAGATCTCCGGCGAGGTCTTGAACGTCATGCGCGACCTTGCGGCCGGCGGCATGACGATGGTGGTGGTCACCCACGAGATGGCCTTTGCCCGCAACGTCTCCGACGAGGTCGTCTTCATGGACAACGGCGTTATTGCCGAGAAGGGCTCGCCCGAGAAACTCTTCACCAATCCCGAGCTTCCCCGCACCCGAGAGTTCCTCAGCCGCTACCTGGACTAGCCTGGTGGCTTGCGCGGCTGCTGAGCTGGGCTTTATTGCTTGGCTGAGTGCCTCGTGCGGCCTTGGGCGCGTGGACACGCCTCATATCTCCTAGGCTCAAAAGCTGGTGGGCGTCCGTTGCTTGGGCGCTCGCCGGCTTTTTGTAATGCCGGACTTACCGGGGTTCCGTTCTGCGCGCGCCATGTCCGTTGCCTCGGCTCCTCTTTTTTCTCGGCCGGGTTTGCTCGGGGGGCCCGCCCTGAGCGCCAGCCATCCCCCAAAGGGCATTTTGTTTAGCCTCCCGCTGCCATCAAAAATGATCCTGTCGTATGGGAAAATAGGCAGGTTATGCGGCAGCTTTAGGGGAGGGGTGACAATGGGTTTCCTCGGCAAGAAGAAGGGGCAGCAGGCAGACTTCGGTCTGTTCATGCGCGCCTGCGGGCAGGCCCAGACCGGCACCATGTTCCTGCTGCGCGTCAGCGACCTCTACCCCGTCTTTGTCTCCGAGAGCTTCCAGCGCGTCTTTGGCGTGGAGCCCGGCCGCCTGGCAGATGACGTGGAGACGCTCTATCGCTTCGTGCCCGATGAAGCCCGCCTCGCCGCAAAGCGCCAGCTCGCGGGTTGGGACCACAGTAGCCCCGTTGATGTCGAGCTGCCCTATCGCATGCCGGACGGCTCGCAGGACAAGCACTTCCGCCTGCGCGTCTCGGCCGTGCTCGAGGATACGCACCTGCTGGTCGAGGCCACCGACGTCACGGCCGAAAACGCCAAGCTCGTCGCCTACGCCAAGGACCGCGAGCAGGCCGTCGCCTCGGCCCGTGAGCGCACGGACTTCATGAGCCAGATGAGCCACGAGATCCGCACGCCGCTCACCGGCATCAAGGGCCTCATCGGCCTTGCACGCAACCATGCGGACGATGCCGAGCGCCTTGACGACGACCTTTCCCGTGCCGGCGAGCTCTCGAACTACCTGCTTAGCCTCATCAACGACGTCCTCGACATGAGCCGCCTCAACTCCGGCCATGTGGAGCTTGAGCAGATGCCCTTTGACCTGCGCCTCATGGCCGAGGACCTGCGCGGCATGTTTGCGGTCCAGGCCGCCGACAAGGGCCTCACCTTTGCCGTGGAGCTGGAGCAGGGGGCCCACCCCTACGTCGTGGGCGACCGCATGCGCCTCAACCAGGTCGTGGTCAACTTCCTCTCCAACGCCCTCAAGTTCACCGACGAAGGCGGGTTGGTTGAGGTCTCCTTCCGCGAGATGTACCTCGACGAGGGCCAGGTCAGCTACATGATTCGCGTGCGCGACACGGGCAAGGGCATGGACCCGCGCTTTGTCTCGCGCATCTTCAAGCCCTTTGAGCAGGAGGACCGCACCATCGCCCGCCGCTACGGCGGCACGGGCCTGGGCATGGCCATCACGAGTGGCCTGGTTGACCTCATGGGCGGCAAGATTGTGGTGGATACCGAGCTGGGACGCGGCTCGGACTTCACGGTCTACGTCTCGTTCGCCCTCGCCACGGCCGAGCAGATTGCCGAGCTTGAGGCCAACGGTGACACCCTCGAGACGCGCATTGCCACGGCTGACACCGCGCTGGAGTACAGCTTTGAGGGCAAGCGGCTGCTGCTTGCCGAGGACAACGACCTCAACGCGATGATCGCCATCGAGGTGCTTGGCAACCTGGGCGCCGAAGTGGACCGCGCGAGCGACGGCCCCGTGGTGGTTCAGATGTTCGAGGCCAGCGCGCCCGGCTACTACGACGCCATCCTCATGGACATCCAGATGCCCACCCTGAACGGCTGGGAGGCTGCGCGCCAGATTCGCGAGCTTGCCCGTCCGGACGCGGCATCGGTGCCCATCATCGCGCTGTCGGCCAACAACTACACCGAAGACGCGCGCAAGTCGCGCGAGGCCGGCATGAACGGACATGCCGGCAAACCCATCGACTTCGCCGAGCTCAAGGCCCAGCTAGCCGCAGCCACGGCAGAGACCGCCTATAGGGGGAGAAGCTAAATGATTCTGGAGCAGTCCCGCGCCATCATCAACGAGGTGAGCCGTGCCTTTGTGGGCAAGACCGAGATCGTGGAGCGCGCCCTCATGGCCGTCTACGCCGGCGGCCACATCCTGCTTGAGGACGTACCCGGCACGGGCAAGACCACGCTGGCGCTCGCGCTCTCCAAGTGCCTCGACCTGGACTACAAGCGCGTGCAGTTCACGCCCGACACCACGCCCTCAGACATCACGGGCTTCACGATGTACGACCTCGAGAGCGGTGAGCCGCGCTACACCTGGGGCGCGGCCAACTGCAACCTGCTGCTCGCCGACGAGATCAACCGAACCTCGGCCAAGACCCAGTCGGCCCTGCTTGAGGTGATGGAGGAGCTTTCCGTCACCGTTGACGGCCTGACGCGCGCGGTGCCCACGCCCTTCGTCTGCATCGCCACCGAGAACCCCGTGGGCTCGGCTGGCACCCAGCCGCTGCCCGAGTCCCAGTTGGACCGCTTCATGGTGCGCCTCTCCATCGGCTACCCGAGCCGTGACGACCAAATCGCGATGCTCAAGGCAAAGCGCTACGACAACCCGCTCGACGGCCTGGCGCCCCAGGTCAACCGCGATGACCTCATGAGCATCCGCAACTACCTCGGCAGCGTCGCCATCGCCGACTCGGTGCTGGACTACATCGTGCGCCTGTGCGAGGCCACGCGCGCCTCCGAGTTCGTTGAGCTGGGCGTGAGCCCGCGTGGCGTCATCGCGCTCTCGCGCATGGCGAGCGCCTGCGCGTTCATTCGCGAGCGCAACTTCGTGGTGCCCGAGGACGTGCGCGAGGTCTTCACCTGCACCTGCGCCCACCGCCTGGTGCTGCGCCCGCAGGCCCGCATCGAGAACGTGACCGCCGCCGACGTGCTCGCCCGCGTCATGGCCGAGGTGGAAGCGCCCTCCATGGGCCAGGCCCGCGGCCGCGCCTAGCGCAGAACGCAGAAAAGGGCAGGTAGGCGGATGAGGAGCAACCGGATCATATGCGTCGTTGCGGCGCTTGTGGCCTTCGCGGCCTTTGTGGCGACGAACTCGCCCGAGGCCTTCGGCTTGCTCGTGCTCGTCGTGTGCCTGCCGCTTGGGAGCGTGGCCGCGGGAGGCGTCCAGGCTGCTTGTACGAGCCTGGACTTTTCGCTCAAGCCGAGCTGCGCGGTGGGGGACGAGCTTTCCCTCGTTATCCTGCTTACCCGTCCGCGCCTGCTGCGCTCTCATGTTGAGCTGCGCTTTGTTGCCGAGAACCTCTTGCTCGGGGGAGGGCGCGAGCTGCCGGTGCACCTTGCGGCCGAGGTGGGGGAGAAGGAGCGCTTTGAGTTGCCCCTGCGCACCGACTGTCCCGGCCAGGTGAGGCTCTCGCTTGCCTCCGCCCGCGTCCGTGACATGCTGGGCCTGTGCGAGTTTGACGTGCCGGGCGCGGCGTTGCAGGGCGGTTACACCGTTTACCCGGCGCTTTGCGACCTTGAGCTGAGCGTGCGCCTTGCGGGCAACCACGACGACTCCGGTGCGAGCTATGACCTCGACAGGCCTGGCAAGGACCGCAGCGAGGTCTTTGAGATGCGCGGCTTTGAGCAGGGCGACTCCCTCAAGGACGTCCACTGGAAGCTATCCGCTCGTATGCGTGAGCTGGTGGTCCGCGTGCCGTCGCGTCCGGGTGACTACGACATCGCCCTGCTGTGCGGCGCCCATCCCGTCGAGGGCGACGACCAAGCGCAGGTAGGCGTTCTTGCGGCGCAGTTTGCCCTCACTGCCTCGGTGAGCCTGGGCCTTCTGCGCGCGGGAGAGGGGCATGTCGTCGTTCGCTCCGCGGAGAAAGGTCTGGAGACCTTGCCCGTGGAGAGTCTCATGGACTTCTACGAGATGCTCGACGCGCTGCTGGTCTCGCCCCTGCAGCAAAAGGTTGTGAGGGACGGCGCGTCGTGGACGGCCTATAGGCTCGAGCGCGGCATTACCAAGACGGTCGTCATCACCGACCTCGTCAACAATGAGATGTTCGACAAGCTTGGCGCCCCCGAGGACGTGAGCGTCATCCACGTGAGCCGCGAGATGCACACCGGCTCGGACGAGAGCGCGGGCCGTGCGCTCACGCACGTCTTTGTCGAGGACGTTCCTGGCCGCATCAAGGCGTTGGAGCTCTAGTGGCGGCGCGCAACGAACATATCCTCACGGCAAGTCCGGTTGTCCTTGGCGGCAGCACGCTACGCTACGCGCGCGCCGAGGGCGGCGGTTTTGCGACGCTGGCCTGCGCCGCCTCGATTGCGCCGGCGCTGCTGGCCACAGCCTTGCCGTTGCTCGCCGCCTCGTGCATGGACGTGGCCGCGCTTGCGGCCGCGCTTGTGTGCGCCGTTGCGGCTTCGGTCTGCCTTGGCTCGGCATCTGCGCTCGCGGGAGCTGCCGAGGGGAGGCGCCGCGCGTCCTTTGCGGCCTTGTTCGTGCTTGCCGCCGCGTCTGCGGCTGCCCTGCTCGTTCCCACGGCGCGCTCGGGCCTCTTCGCCTTTGCGAATGGCCTGGTCTGCGCCTTCGACGACGCCTTTGGCGCCTACGTTCCCTTTGTGTCGGGCACGGCAACCATTGCGACCTCACCTTTGTTCGGCGCCCTTCTTGGCGCGTTTACGGGCGCGTTTGCCTGGATCGTCACTGCGGCGGGCGCCTCTGGGCTGACCCTGCTGGTGGCCGTGTGCGCCGGCGCCGCGAGTCTGCGCCTGGGGCTTGGGGCAAACGTGGCCGGCGCGGGCTGCCTGCTTGGCATGGGCGCCTGGATCGCCCGCTGCCGCACGCCCCGCCTGCTCGATCTGAGCCGCTCGGTTCGCGTCTTTGGCTCCAATGCCGCTACCTGCGCGGTCATCTGTGTCGTTGCCTTTGGCGCCTCATGCGCGCTCTACTCGCCGCTGGCGGCCGTGGACGGCCTGCGCGAGGCGGCCGTTGGCGCCTACACGCAGCTGCGTTACGGCTCGGACACGCTTCCCGAGGGCGACCTGTCTCAGGCCGCGTCCATGAATAGCGAGGATGGCCGCAGCGGCCTTAGCCTTACCTACATGGGTGCCACGGCCACCGACCTCTACCTGCGCGGCTTTGTGGGCGCCGAGTTTGAGGATGGCTCCTGGTCCGCGCTTTCGCACTCAGCGTACGAGGGCGATTGGCGGGGCATGGGCGCCTGGCTTGCCCAGCGCGAGCTTGTCTCGGCGACGCAGCGCAGCGGCTACGATGACGAGGCCGCCGCAGCCGGCGTCGCCAGCCCGGCCGGCAAGGCCACGCTCCAGGTCGACGCCGCTTGCGCGAATCGCCGCTACGTCTATGCCCCCTACACCCTACGCAGCCTTTCGGGCACGAGCCTGCGCGAGTCCCTCGAGGGCTCCTTGGGGGCGGGCCTCGTTCCCAGTGGCAGCTATACCGAGGCCATCGACGTCGTCGACCGTGCCGACGTGCTGGCCAACACCAGCTGGCTTGCCTCCTCGCAAAGCTCCTACACCGAGGCCGAGCGCGTGTACGCCGCCTTTGTGGAGGAGAACTACCTGCAGGTAGACGAGGCGGAGGCCAAGGCATTGCGCGAGCTTGTCTTCACCGATGGCGCCTGGGACAACGGCGAGGCCAACGATTACGAGACCATCTCACGCGTGCGTTCGGTTCTCGCGGCGCTCGCGGGCTATACAAGCAGCCCCGAGGTCCCGGGCGAGGACGATTCCTTCATCCGCTGGTTTGTGGGCGAGTCCCACATGGGCAACTCAGCCTACTTTGCCACGGCCGCCGTGCTGGCCTTCCGCAGCCAGGGCATTCCCGCCCGCTACGTCGAGGGCTATCGCGCGGGCGCCGAGGCCCTGGCCGAGGCGGCAACGAACGGCGTCTCGCTCGAGCTCGCGGCCGGCGACGCCCACGCCTGGGCCGAGGTCTACCTCGACGGCATCGGCTGGACGCCGGTGGAGGTCACGCCTGGCTTCTACTCGCAGGCGGTTGACGCCGAGCAGACCATCACCGTCGATGCCTCGCGGGTTGCCGCGGGCGGCGACGTGGTGGGCGAGGGCTCCTCAGCTGACGAGGCGGGCGGTCCGGAGCATGACGACACCCTTTCCGTTAGGTGGACGGCCGATCCCGCCATCGTGGCCCTTGTGGTGCTGGCGGCCGCCCTGCTCGCAGCCCTTCTCCTTGCTGTGCTGGCCGTTTTGCAGCGCGCCCTGCGCATTTCGGCGCGCAAGGGTCGTCTCGCCGCAGAAAGCCAGGAGGTTTGCGTGCCGGCCCTCTATTCCTATCTCTCCGAGCTTATGGACGAGCGCGGCATCGGCTTTGACGAGGCGCGCCCGCTCAACTGCCTCGGCGCCTTTGAGGGGGCGTTTGCCGGCATTGACGCCAAGGAATACCAGCGTGTCATCGAGCTCCACCAGGCCTTTGCCTTTGGCGGCCGCGAGCTGAGGCCCAACGAGCTGCGCACCCTGAGCCGCTTTGACGAGCGCCTGCACGAGGCTTTGCCCAAGCCAAAGAACCTTCTCGACGGCCTGCGCCGCAGGTACGGCCGTGCCCTTTAGGAGAGAAACCATGAAGCGAAGCTCCTTCTCCCCACATACGAGAAACGCCGCCTGGGCAATCGCGTCCGCGGCGCTTGTCTGCGTCCTTGGCTTTGGGGCGTATGCCGCAGCCCAGGCCGGCGGCGTCTTTGACCCGCATGGCCTCGCGGCCAACTACGAGACCGGCGCAAGCGATGCCAGCAAGGGCTACCGCACCAATAGCTCCCAGAAAGACGGGGAGGCCGGCCGCCATGAGGACAACAGCGAGAACGACCAGAAATCTGCCGAGGACACCATCCAACAGGCTAGCGCCGAGGAGCCGGTGAGCGACGCCTTCTCCGAGGCGGGCCCGCACACCGTCACGCGCGTGGTTGAGTCCGAAAACGATGGGGCCGCAGCCACCATCGCGGTCCCCAACGCGGACGGCAGCGCTACCACCGACAAGACGAATTCCGGCGCTAGCGTTCCTGGCGAAGCCGACACGGATACCAAGGGGGACGGCGGTTCGGGCAAGACTGACGACTCCGGGTCAAAGAAGGACGATTCTGATAGCGGCGCGTCTGACGGAGGCGACAAGGACGACGGCGGCAACGCTGACCCTTCCCCCAGCCCGACCCCTGGCCCCTCGCCCACGCCCTCTTCTACGGACAACTCGTACAAGGTCCTCCCCAACGACCCGAGCTCCAACAAGGCCGACAGCACCGACACCTCGCTCTTCCCCGGCACGGCCGGCACCACCGAGGCGCAGAAGGCCGAGACTGCGAGCGAAGACGAGGTCGCGGTCAGCATCAGCCAGAGCCCCAAGCAGTCGCTCTACTACGGGCAAAAGCTCGACGCCTGGACCATCTTCTGCGCGCTCAGCACCACCTACACCTACAAGCCGGCAGGCGCGAGCAAGGCGATGGGCTACCGCTGGGAATGCTCGCAAGACGCCTTTGACTCCTACCCCCTGTTCCAGATCGAGTCGTGGACCGACGAGAACGGCAACGAGAACCCCGAGTTCTGCCCCGACGGCACGCTCACCATCAAGGTGCGCTACCGCTTTGCCGAGGACGGCACCTGGCGCGAGGAGACCGTGACCTGCGAGCCGCAGGCCTCGCGCGTGTACTTCTTGGGTCAGCCCGACGCCGACGGCAACGCGACCGTGCTCGGCTGGACCGAGCAGACCAGCTTCAACCTGCTGAGCCTGGGCGCCTCGTCCCTCTCGACCAACCCCGACCTGGGCGTCTCGCTCACCGAGCGAGCGCTGCGCGACAAGGGCTACGTGGGCGACGACTACACCATCACGCACCTGCTCACGGGCTGGGAAGAGTCCGGCGAGAGCCTCGGCTACACCTATGAGGTCACGCCGGGCAGGCACGTCATCCAGGTCGCAGGCTACTCCGATGAGCTGCCGAGCGGCTACACCGTGCGCCTGCAGAACTACTACGTGCAGTTCGACGGCGAGAGCAAGAGCTCGAGCGGCACGCTGCAGACGCTCATCGACGTTGACGAGTCGGTACTCGAGGGCGACGGCGAGAGCGAGCTCACGCTCAAGGTGCCCGACGGCATCGAGGCCGTGGACAACTACAAAGACAGCAAGGACCGCACCGCCACGTGGTCGCTCAGCAACGTTGAGCTGCCGGCGAGCGTGCTCTACTTCAACGCGGACGGGCCGTTCATGGTCCAGAACGGCTGGAAGGTGAGCACGAAGAACGAGGTCTACGCCGCAACGAGCGACGGCATCCTCACGAGCAAGGACGGCGCGAGCTACCTCGGCATTCCCGCCGCGCTCACCGAGCTCGACGTGCCGAGCGGCGTCACGAGCGTGCAGGTGCAGCAGGTAAACGAGCTCAGCCGCATCACCGTTCACGGCACCAAGGGCAAGGCGCCCAGCATCCAGACCGACAACCTCAACGAGTGCGTCATCGTGGTGGACGACAAGATCTTCGACGACTTCGTGGAGGAGAACTTCTCCGCGCTCGCCGCCGCCGACGCCAACGGCGTCACGGTCTGCCGCGCCTCCGATGAGAGCGTGCAGTACACCTGCTCGGGCGGCATGGTCTACTCCGAGGACGATCTCGTGCGCGTGCAGAACACCGGCGCCAACACCGTGTTCGTGCAGATTCCCACCAACATCAAGTCGGGCGCCTTCAACGGCGCCACCGACGTCACCTGCCTCGTGCTCTTCAACGACGAGGACTGCACGCTCGAGAAGGACTCGCTCGCGGGCGGCA
>CAVJWS010000016.1:0-32053 GCA_963653485.1 Prevotella sp. CAG:279 | reverse complement strand
GGTGTACTTGACGTCCAGCTGGCCGAGCGACTTGGAGTCGCCGCCCTGGCCGTCGCCGTCAAGGGCGAGCGCCGCCTCGGCCTCCTCGCCACTGTCGAGAAGGCCCTGCTTCTCGAGCTGGACGGTGACCTTGCCCTCGTTGGTGGCCTGGATGCTGCCCGTGGCCGTGAGGCTAACCTCAACGGTGAGGGTGCCTGTCGAGGCGTCCACCTTGGCCGACTCGACCTTGCCGTTCTTCACGGTTATGTCGCCGGCGCCGATCCTCGTGCTGAAGAAGCGACCGTCCTTGATCGACTGCGGCACGCTGACGACGGCCTTATAGGTAGACCCCGGCCAAACCCTGCCGGCGGACGCGACCCATTCGCCATTCACGTTCTCGTACCAGGCAACCGTTGCGGCGACCGCCCCGGCAGCACCGCTGGTCTTGCCGTCGGCTCGCGAGAAGCTGGCGGTCGTGGGAAGCAGCTCGCCGCCAACGGGCGTCTCGATGTCAACGGCGACCTTGGTCACAGGATCGGCGTAGACGGCCGCAAGGTCGACGTCGTTTCTCGCCATCGTGAAGGTCAGGGCAGGGCTGAACTTGGTTGAATCGTTGATGTACTTCTCGGCGGAGTCGAGGCCCTTGGTGCCCTCGGCGCTCCAGTACCAGAAGGTCTTGTCCGACTCCAGGTTGGGCGCGCTCACCGTGGCGGTCGAGCCGGCCTTGTGCTTCGCGACGCTGCTGCCGTTCACCTTAACCGTGTACTCGGCCACGCCGTTGCGCTGCCAGGCGTCGCCGCCCTCGTCGGTGCCGTAGCTGATGTGGTAGCTGTACTGGTCCGCGAACAGGCAGTCCTTCGACGCGGGATACGAGAAGTTCTTCGCGATGCGGCGCTCGCCGGAGACGCCGGTGCGCACGCCCACGGCCGAGCCTTCGGAAAGGTTGCCTGTGATGTAGGCCTTGCCGCTGCCGCCGGAAACGGTGCTGAGAAACACGTCGTCGGCGTTGCCGGAGTCCTTGCCGCGGGTGTTGCCCCTAACCACGCACGTGCCGCTGAGCTTCACGTCGTAGCGGTAGCTCACGAAGAGGCCGCCGCCCTCGTAATTGCCGCCGTTATTGGCGCAGTAGTTGTTCGTGATGGTGCAGTTCTCGAAGGCGCAGTTGCCGCCGTAGACGTAGGCGCCGCCGCCGTCGTAGTCGGCCCAGTTGCCCGTGATGGTGCAGTTTTTCACGGTGGTCCAGCGCTGGCCAAGCTCGATGCCACCGGAGTCGTGGGCGGAATAGTTGCCCGAGATGGTGACGCCCTCGATCAGGCCTTGGTTCTCGCCATCCGTGCCGTCCACGTGGATGCCGCCGCCGGATTGGTTGTAGCCGAAGGAGCTCGAGTCGTTCGCGGTGGCTTTGTTGTCGGCGATCACGCCCGTCCCGTCTGCGGACTTCAGGGTGAACCACGACTTCCAGAAATAGAAGCCGCCGCCGGCAGAAGCCACGTTGCGGCTCACGGTCGAGCCCTCTTCCATGGTCACGGTCACGCCCTCGCCGCAGAAGAGGCCGCCGCCAGTGTAGGCATGGTTGTCGTCGACGTGGGAGGCGACCATGCTGAGCTTGGAGCTGGCGCCAAGGCCAATGCCGCCGCCATTATTGTTGGTGTAGTTATGGCAGACCGTTACATGGGAGAGGCTTACGATGCAGCCTTCGGCAGTGATGATGCCGCCGACGCCGCCGCAGCCCACCACGGCGATGTTCTCGAGAGTGAGATTCGACCCGGCCTCAACGTGGAAGCCGCCGCCGTCCGTCTTTTCTCCGTTGGTGTTAACGATCAAACCAGAGGTAGAAATGGTGTACTCGCTGCGTTCCTTGGTCGAGGGGTCATAGCCCTGGTACTTGAACTCCCGGGCCTCTGCGCTCGAGGTGATCTTGACGGACGCGTGCTCGTTCATGTAGATCGTGGCGTCCTTGTTCGAGCTGGTGATCTTGTGGCCGCACATGTCGATGGTGAGCGACTTGCTGTCGGCGATCTCGAGCTTGCCCGAACCCAGGTCCCAGTCGGCGTCCATATAGACGGTGTGGCCGCCGTAGCCGGCCTGCTTGGCCTCGTTGACGCTGCTGTAGTTGTGGTGCGCGCCGCTCGCGTCGACCGTATGGGCAACCACGGTTTCGGCTGCTAGGGCCTTTGCCGGATGCGCTGCGACGCCAAGCGCCGCCGCGAGCGCGAAGGCGCAAAGCGCGGCCAAATAGCCGGCTAGGTTGCGCCTAGCTGTCCTGTTCTCCATATAGAACCGCCTTTCAGCTTTTTCCTAATGTGATCAATATTGTAGTGGTTGTAAGGCCTGCACTGTTAGCCCGGCGTTTGTCTTAACTGCTCGTTGACGGCCGCGTATGCCGTGAGCCGCCTTACGTTCGGGACGCCTTACGCGCGGGGCGCGGGTTGCCTTACAGGAACTTGTCTAGCTCTCGGTCGAGCTTGGCCTTGCGCTTTACGCGCGGCTTCATGATGGCGCGGCCGCGGCAGATGACGTGCCTGGGCGTGCGCAGGGCCTGCAGGTTGTCGAGCGGGTTTTCGCTGAGCACGATCATGTCCGCGCTCTTGCCCACCTCGATCGAGCCCGTCTCGTCCGCGATGCCGGCGAGCGTGGCGTTGCCGAGCGTGGCGGCGTAGAGGGCCTCGGCGCGCGTGGCACCGACGTACTTCTCGTAGTAGCACAGCTCGCGCCAGAAGTCGTACTGGGAGATCCACGGGCAGCCCACGTCGTTGCCGAGGGCCACGGGGATCCCCTGCTCGCGCGCCGCCTTGGCGTTGTTGATGATGCCCTCGAACACCACGTTGCCGTTGAACTGCTCCACCTCGGTCGCGTTCGTGACGCTGCGGTCGAACAGCGCGTAGGGCAGCGCCGGCGAGAGCGTGGTGCAGACGAAGGCGCCGCGCTCCTTGTACAGGCGCAGGGTCTCCTCGTCGCAGGTGGCGCCATGTTCGATGGAATCGACGCCGTTCTCGAGCGCCGCGCGCACGCCCTCGGGCGACTCGACGTGCGCCGCCACCGTGTAGCCGAGGCCATGGGCCTTCTCGCAGACGGCACGGATCATCTCGAGCGGCATCTTCATCTCGCCCGGCACGCCCTTCTCCTTGGCGTCCATCACGCCACCCGTGATCATGAGCTTGATGAGGTCGACGCCCTGGGCTCGAGCGATGTCGACCTGCCGCAGCGCCTCCTCGGTGCTCGCGGCCGCGATGGCCACAGAGCCGGCCATGTGACCGCCGGGGACGGAGATACCCTGATTGGCGGCGATGATGCGGGGAGCCTCGATGCGGCCCGCGGCGCCGTCTTCCCGGGCGCGCGTGTCGAAGTCGCCCAGGCCGCCGACGGTGCGGATGGTGGTCACGCCGCTGTGCAGCTCGAGGCGCGCGTACTCGCAGACGAGCTTGTAGGCGATGTTTCGCGTGAGGTGCGTCGACATGATGGCGTTGACCAGCGCCTCATTGTCGCGCTGCTTCTTCTGCGGCTTGCCGTTGCCCGCAAGGTGCACGTGCATGTTGATGAGGCCGGGGGCAAGCCAGGCGCCCTTGAGGTCCACGACGTCGCAGCCGGTGGTGTCTAGCTGGGAAGCAGGGGAAATCTCAGCGATGCGCCCGTCCCGCACGACGACGGCGTGGCCCTCGAGAACGTGCATCTCACGCGTGCCGTCGATGACGTTGGCATGGGTATAGGCCACGGGGCGTGTGGAGGACTGCGCGGTGTGCTGCGATGCGGACTGAGCGGTAGGCTGCACGCCAGCCTGCGCGGCGGGATGGTTCGAAGTTTTCATGGGAGTTGCTTCCTTTATCTGCGAGTTCGGCACCCGGGTGTTTTCATGCGGCCATTATATCGGAGAGGTCAGGCTGCCTGACGCCGTAGCTGTAGATGGTGCAACCGAAACCCGACTGATACGTCGCAGCAATCATCTGATGGAGACGCTTGCTAGTCCGCCGGAGAGAGAATGACCGCCCCATGGGGGGGTTCCGGGGGCTGTTGGGAGCATCGCTCCGGAAGAAAGTAGGAAATCTCTTAGAGCAATAGCGCCCCATCATAAGCAAGAGTAGGCCGCCACACTTGAAGTGCAGCGGCCTCGCGATAACACTTAGCTCTATTTGCCGGCTCTTGGTATCAACCCAGCCCGCACTCCCCTAGTCAAACATCGCCTTACGCAACTGCACGGCTACATAGCGAAAGCAGGGACAACGCCGTGGGTATACATGGCCACATCGTAAATCGGAAGGCCATAAGATGAATTGAAGCAGCAGAAACAGAAACCGGAACCGTAAGAGTTGACACACGGAGAGCGGAGCCACCAGCTTCCTGTGCCGCCGTTCGCAGGGTCCGCGCCGGCCCGTGTCGCGCTCATACCCGAGATGGCGTTAGACCGGAACCAATCATACTGAGCGCCCTCGGCTTTATAGCGAGTCGAGCCTTCATCGGTTTTCCCAAAGGCCTCCGTGTACGACAGCAGCCAGAAACTGCTCTCATCGGTAAGGCCCGTGGTCCAGTTGCCGTATCCGCCCGAAGTAGCCATCTTCATCACGGGCTTGACCACACCCGATTTATAAAGTTCGGAGAGGCCCGTCTCCACATAACCGTTGCTGCCGAACACCTCCTTGTACATGTTCGAACCCGGCCAGCCACCAGCGTTGGTCATCTCGGAATTCATCTTCTGGGCGGTAGGCAGAGAATGGGTTGCCGCGAAGGTCACGGCCGAGCCATCGTCGCCAACGCCGTCGCCGTCATTGTCATGCTCGCCAACCTGGATGATACGGAACTCGACGTACTTGTCCTTGCTGCCCTCGTCGGTAACGTCGGACCCGTTCCACCTGGTGTAGAGACGCACCTCCTGTCCCTTGGTGCCGTCGGCGCTCTTGCCGTTCATGTAGTTGGCGTACTCCTGGGACACCGCAGCCTTGTCCTTGCCGGCTGAGGTGGCGGTTTTCTCACCGTGGAGCACCTCCATGTCCTCGGCGATCTGGTCCGCGATCTTCAGGACATTAGAGACGTCGGAGGGGTTGTCCAAGCCCGCCGCTGCGAGCCAATAGCCCTGCGCCTCGGCAGCCTTAATGGTGAACTCAAGTTCATCAGTATGACCCGTGTAGTTGCCCTTGAACGAAACGATGGCGTAGGCAGTGCCTGCGTTCACGTTGTGCGCGTACTGTACATCGTAGTCAACGCCTGAGACATATTTGTCCAGCCCCGTAAAGCCAGGCTTCTTCTCGGTTCCGTCGTAGGTGTAGCCCTCGGTGGGTATGTCGAGGCCGATTCCCTTGAGCACGTCCTCGGGAATCTGGGCAGCCGCAATCTTGTAGGTCCTGGTCACTTCACCTGTGTAGTTGCCCTTGCCGGAGATGGTCACCGTAATCTCGCCGGCGTTGATGAAGTCGTCCGTTGCATTGTCGCCGCGCTTGTAGGAGACCTCGTAGTCGGCGCCGTTGGTGAGGGCGTTACCGCTCTTGTCATTCACCTCGGGATCCCACTTGTGGGCATCGCCGTCGTAGGTCGTCTTCTCAGCAGGGCTATTGATTGTGACGCCCTTGTAGGCATCGCCGTCATCAGAGTTGATGGACTGGGCGGTCACCTTAAGAGTGCCCAGCTTGTCATACGCGAGATAGTAGTTGGACTGTTTTGCCGTACTGTTCCACTTCAGCTCATAGGTGTTGCTGGAACTACCGACATTGGTCTGGCTTCCGGTCACCTCAAAGCCGGCGTTCTCGCCCTCAGCGATGCCACTAATGGAGCCGACAGCCGTCAGCGGCGCACCGTCATAGACCTTGGAGGCGCTCTCGGTCGTTACCGTGCAGTTCCTAGGGTTAATGGTCAGCTGGTAATCGCAGTATACATCCACGTAATTCGGATTAGTCGCGCGCGCCTTTACAATCAGCGCTCCCGTATTCTTGACCGTAGGAACAGTTTTGGTCCAGGTCTTTTCATTGTCGATGGAGTACTCGACAGTGGTGCCCTCGATCACGTTGGGCGTAGCAGCCCCACTGTGCTCCAGGCCGTCGTAGGTGCCGGAATAGTTCTTGCCGGAAACGGTCAGCTCCTTGGACTTGGTGACGGTCAGCGTGCCGGGCTGGGTCGCGATGGTGTAGTTGTCGGCCTTGGTGCCCTTGTTCAACTCGTAGGTGAAGGCATTCTCCACCGAGCCGACGTTCGTGATGGTCCCCGTGACGGTGTAGCTCGCGCCCTCGTCATCAACGAAACCTTCGCCGGAAACGCTCACCTCGTCGTTGGTCAGCGGCTGGCCGTCATAGACCTTCGTATCAGTAGCCGAGGTAAGCGTCACGGCGCGCTTGGTCACGGCAAGGGCGTACTCGCACGTGGCGTCGGCGTAGTTGGGGTTGGCGGCGCGGGCCTTGACGGCCACGGAGCCCGCGTCCTTAACCTGGGGCACGCTTGCGGACCAGGTCCCGCCGCCGTCGGTGGAGTACTCGACGGTGGTGCCCTCGGCCACGCTGGGCGTCGCGGCATCGCCGTGGGCCTGGCCGTCGTAGGCAGCTGAGTAGCTGGGGCACGTGACCTTCAGGTCATTGGACTTCTCCATGAAGAGCTTGCCGTAGACCTTGGTGATCTCGTAGTTGGAGGCCTTGGTATTTTCCTCCAGCACGTAGGTGAAGGAGTTCTCCGTCTCCTCGCCGGCGTTGGTGACGGACTTGTCGAAGGACAAGGACGCGATGCCCTCACCCTCGACGAAGGAGCCAGAGCTCACGCAGGCCTTTTGCCAGCTCTGGGCCTCGCCGTTGTAGGTGAAGGTCTGGCCCTCGGAGGTCAGGGTCACCTCGCGCTTGGAGATGGTGAGCGCATTGTGGACGATGACGAAGTCGACGTTGGTGAAGTTGGCGCTGGTGTTAGTGAAGTCCTCGGACTTGAGGGCCATGCCGTAGGTGCCGGCGTCGGTGGCGCCAACGGCGTCGCTGCCGCTGAAGGTGAAGCAGCGGGTGGTGTAGAGCTTGTTGCTGCTCCCCACGTAGTAGCCCTCGGCAGAATGCTCCTTGCCGTCATACGTGTAGCTTCCGCCCTGCTCGGTGATGGTGACGGTCACCTTGTCGGTGATGGCATTGACCTTCAGCGTTCCGCCGACCATGGTCACGTCGTAGTTGTCGCGCTTGATCTTCGTGCCATCGAAGAGGGCCGAGAAGGTGTTCTCAGAGGAGCCTTGGTTGGTCTGCGAGCCGGAGAAGTAGTAGGAAACGCCGCCCTCCTCGCCCTTGACGAAGCCGTCGCCGCCGACGGTGACGTCCTTGCTAATCAGCTCGGTGCCGTCGTAGGTCTTCTCGGCGGAGCCGGAGGTGAGGGTGACCTTCCTGGGGGCGATGGTAAGCTTGCCGGGCTTGGTGGTCACGGAGAACTGGGCGCTCACGTCGTTGCCGGCCGAGTCCTTGACGGTCCAGTGGCCGTCGGCGTTGGCGCTGGTGACGGTCTGGACGTACTCGCCGGCGTCGATGCCGGTGACGTCGGACTTGTAGTCGTAGACCTGGTACTTGAGGCCCCCGATCTTGAACTTGTCGGACTTGACGCCGTACATCGTCTGGCCGACGCCCTCGTAGGTCTTGGTCTGCTCGATGCCCTCGAGCGTGACCTGGTACTTGGCCGTGCGGTCGGTGACGGTCAGCGTGCCGGGCGCGGTCTTGACCTCGTAGTTGCTGAGGTCGGTGCCGTCCAGGGCCTTCCAGCTGCCGGTCTTCACCGCGCTCTGGGAGGAGCCGACCACGGTCTGCGAGCCCTCGACGGCGGCGGAGGCGACGCCCTCGCCCTCGACGAAGCCCTCGGCGGAGAACTCGCTCGTGGTTAGCGGGGTGCCGTCGTACTCCTTCTCAGCGGAGCCGGCGGTGAGCGTCACCTCGCGCTTGGTCACCGCAAGGGCGTACTCGCACGTGGCGTCGGCGTAGTTGGGGTTGGTGGCGCGGGCCTTGACGGCCACGGAGCCCGCGTCCTTGACCTGGGGCACGTTTGCGGACCAGGTCTTGCCGCCGTCGGTGGAGTACTCGACGGTGGTGCCCTCGGCCACGCTGGGCGTCGCGGCATCGCCGTGAGCCTGGCCGTCGTAGGGGGCGCAGTAGCCCTCGCCGGCGACGGTCAGGGCGTCGGACTTGGCAATCTCAAAGTCTGCGCTCACGTAGGACACGGAGTAGTTGCCCTGGAGCTCGTCGCCCGCCGGAACGATGACGCCCTTGTACTCGCCCGCGTCCTCAACGTCGGCGTTGCTGCGGGAGACGGCGTACTTGATGAGGCTCTCGTCCTCGCCGTCCACCAGGCCGGAGACGACTGCGGAGAACACAGGGTCGTCCTCGCCGTAGATCTTGGAGGCATCGTTTGCGGTGACGGTGGCCTGGGCGGGCGCTATCTGGAAGGCAAGCGCCTTCTCACCGGAGTAGTTGCCCTTGAACGCGACGGTGACCTTGGCGGCGCCGGCGTTCACGTTGCTCTCGTAGGAGACCTCATAGTCGGTGCCCTGCGCAAGACCGGCGGGGATGCCCTCGACGGCGGGCTCCTTGGCCTTGCCGTCATAGGTGAGCGCGTCCTCGGAGACCTTGACGCCGCTCGCGTCCACTGCCTGCGTGTCGATGGTGAACTCGAAGGTCTTGGACCCCGTATAGCCGCCGATGCCCGTGACGGTGACCGTCGCCGTGCCGGCGTTCACGTTGTCCTTGTACTCGACCTTGTAGTCCTTGCCCTCAACCAGGCCGTCGAGCCCGGTGACGGCAGGCTTCTTCTCGCTGCCGTCGTAGGTGAGCCCGGCCGCGTCTAGGCCGGCCTTGGAGAAGTCGAGGGCCTTGGGGGCGTCGTCGGCGTCGCCGGAATCGTCATCGTCCGGGACGTCGTCGGCATCGCCGGAATCGTCAGCGCCGGGGGCGTCGTCGGTCACGTAGGTGTAGGCCACGGTGCCAACGCTGAGCTTCTCGCCCTTCTTCCAGTCGGCCGGAAGCTTGGAGTTGGCGGTCCACTTGATGGTGAGGGTCTCGCCCGCGGCGATGGTCTTGCCCGCCGCGTCGTTGGTCCAGCCAGACACGAAGCCGTAGTCGGAGACCATCTTGGCGCCGTCAAGGACGACCGCGGAGTCCGTCTCGTTCTTCAGCTCAGTGTTGGGGATGGAGATGTCGCCCGCCTCGTCGTAGGTGGCGGTGACCTGCTCGGTGGCGCTGAAGACGCCGCTCGCGCCAGCCGCGAAGGCAAGCGAGGCGCCCGCGACGAGCGAGGCGGAGACGGCGACCAGCACCGCAAGCGGGAGCTTCTTGCCGGCCAGGGCCTTCGCCGGGGACTCCTTCCTCCTTGCGACGACGGCCGCGGCAATGATGGCGAGGGCTATGCCCACCAGGGCAAGCAGCAGGGCGGGATTGCCGTCACCGGTCTTGGGCAGGACGGCGGCCAGGGCATCGGCGAGGCTGGCTGGCGCCAGGTAGACCGCGGTGGTGACCGTGTCCGTCCGCGTGGCAGCGAAGGCCTGGGAGGGCGCCAGCGCAAACGCCAGCGCCGCCGCGAACGCGGAAGCAAGGCTCAGGCGACCACGGGCCGGGGTCCTAGAACCCCCCCCCCCTCGTAAAATCCACCAAGCTGCTGCATCGTTACCTCCATCTTGCGTTTTGCGGTTCCCGCCGCACAGGCAGGCGTCCGCAATTCCGTTGCGTTTTGCGGGCCTCGCCGCCAAGGCGACAGTCGCAATTCTGTTCAACCAGAGAAGCGCTGGACAAGCCAAGCCGCCACCAGCAGATGCGAATAGAGGGCGATTGGCGCGGCAATATAACGACACAATGTTAAACGCAGGCGGGCTAAAAACCATCTGAAAAGGCCCAATCGCCCCCGAACGGTAGGTGAGCCACTGGCGGCCCCGCCTTGCGGCCTTCGGCAACGGGCGACCATCAATACAAAAAACCCGCCAGTTGAGCATCGTTGAGAGGCCGGCGGGTCTACTGGATGAAATTTTGACACGAAGTCGATAAAACGCAGCTAAAAATTACTACCGCACCAACCCCGGTGTGGCGATGGCTAGGACGAATTGGGCGAAGGCGGTCTCGGAGTCGGCGCTGCCTTTGAGGGCTCGTTCGCAGGCGGCCGCTTGGGCCAGCAGGGCCTCAAGCTCACCGTCGGCGAAGCGGCGGGACCACGCCACATGGTTCTTGACCTGCCAGGGGGCGCGCTTGAGCTCGCCAGCAAGCTGGCCGCTCGCGCCGCGGGCCGCGAGGGAGCGGGCGCAGATGAGCTCGCGCAGCCTGCCCACGAGCACGCTGTGGAGAAAGACGAGCGAGGGGTTCTGCATGAGGTTGAGCAGCTCCATGGCGCGCGCGGCCTTGCGCTCGCACACCGCGTCGGCAAAGGCCCAGGGGCTCACCTCGGCGATCTGCGCCACGTTGGTCTCGACGTCTGCCTTGGTGATGCTTGCTCCCGGCCCCAGCAGCTCCGCCAGGGTGGCCACCTGGTTGTCCAGCATGACGGTGGACTCGCCGCAGCGGTTCACGAGCTCCTCGGCCGCCGCCGCATCCATGTTGGCGCCATGCTTGGCGGCAAGCTTGGTCACATAGGGAGGCAGGTCCCAGCGCTTCATGGGCGAGCAGTCCACCACGGCCTTGGCGCCCACCTTGGCCACGGCCTTGTAGAGGCGCGTGTTCTTGGCGAGCTTCTCGGCCTCAAGGCAAAGGACGCAGGAGGGGTTGGGGTCTGCGAGGTAGCCCACGAGCGCCTCGGAGACGGCCTTGGCCAGCTTGTCTGCCTCGTGGAGGATCACCAGGCGGAAGTCCGCGCAGAACGGCATGGTCTGCAGGGAGGAGACGAGCGTGGCCGGGTCTTCCACGCTCGGGCCAGAGAGCTCGTCGAGGTTGAAGTCGGCCATGTCCTGGGGCATGTGCGAGCGAAGGCGAGAGACGGCGGTCTCGCGCTTGAGCTCGTCCGTTCCCACCACGAGGTATGCCGGCAGTAGCGCCGTATCTGTTGCCATGGCCAACCCTTCCGTTCCAAATTCACTCGGGCAAAGATTGTAGCCGCTCGGCGCGTTGGCACCGGACGCGAACGCCGGCCGCGTCCGGCTCGAGGCTAACGTCGCCGACGTCCTTCGTGCACAGGAAGAGGCTGCCGGAACCTTCCAGCACCTCGACACACTCGCTCGTGGGGTGACCGTAGGAGTTGTGCTCCCCCGCGCTCGCCACAGCCACCTCGGCCTTGAGCTCGGCCGCCTCCTCCGCGGTGATGGAGACCTTGGAGCCATGGTGGCCCACCTTGAGGATGTCGATGTCTCCGGCGGCCGGCACCACGTCTTCCAAGACCTGCGACTCGGCGTCCCCCGTAAGCAGCATGCGCAGGGACCGTCCGCCCGCGTTGTAGGTGAGCAGCAGGCAGAGGGAGTCCTCGTTCTCGGAGCCGTCGGTCTCCCCTTGCGGCCACAGGCAGGTGAGGGCGAAGTCTCCGATGCGAAGGGCATCCCCGCACTCGAGCTCCCCCGCCGCAGAGCCGCTCAGCCGCTCCACCTCGCCCCCAAGCGTTGGGCTGAGCCCGTCCGAGACGCCCTCGCCAACGAACACGGAGCCGCAGGGGACGAGCCCCGCGAGGTCGGTGACGCCGCCCGTGTGGTCATCGTGCAGGTGCGTGAGGACCACGGCGTCCAGCCAGTAGATGTTGTTGCGCGCAAGGGCCTCGGTCACGGCGCCTTCTGGCCCGGTGTCCACGAGCAGGGCATGGGGGCCTTGGCGCACAAGGATGGCGTCCCCCTGGCCAACGTCGAGCACCGTGACGCTCGCGGGCGCAAGGAGGACGACCTTGGCAAGCACCAGAACGGCCATGCCGCAGACGCCCGCCAGGCCAAGGCGGAGATGGCGCTTGGTTGGCTTGGGCCACGCAAGCAGCAGCGCCACCGCAGCAAGCAGGGGCACGACGCGCCAGGCCTCCGAGATGCTTGCCGGCACGCAGGCAAAGGGAAGCCTGGCAAGCAGGTTCACGAGCGCAAGCACAAGGGCACAGCCAAGCTTGGCCAACCATAGCAGCGCCTCTCCCACCAACGGCAGACAGCTCAGCGCGCATGCCAAGACGCCAAGCGTCACCACCGGCGAGAAGAGCGGACCAACCACGAGGTTGGCTAGCGGCCCCACCAAAGAAAGCTGGCCAAACGTCGCCGCGCTCTCCGCCCAGGTGGCCAGCTGGCAGACGAGCGAGGCCGCAAGCGTGGAACGAATGGTTCTCATGGCCCCCGAGCTCGCGCGCCATACGGAAGTTGGGATGCGACCGCGCCACACGGCCCTTGCCACGCGACGGCACAGGGGCGCCAGGCTGAGCCGGGCAAGCGCGGCCTCGCCGTAGCGGGAGAAGAGCGCAAGGGCGCACACGGACGCCACGCTGAGCCTAAAGCCGAGCTCCGTGGCGCAGCCGGGGTTGAGCAGGCACATGGCAATGCCGGCAAGGGCCACGCCCGAGGGCGCATGGGCGCGGCGGCCCAGCAGCTTGCCACCCCTTGCCGCCAAGAGCATCGCCCAGGCACGAACGGCCGAGGCGGGGGCGCCACAGAGCAGCACGTATATGCCACAAAGGGCGGCAATCGCCACCGCACGGCCCTTTGGCCCCAGCCCCGCGGCAAGGAGCATGGATTCCATCAGCGCCGCTACCACAGCCAGGTGGCTTCCCGAGACCGCGATGAGGTGCGAGAGGCCCACCTTGGCAAAGCTGCCTTGGACGCCGCAGGCCTTGGCCTCGGTTCGTTCGCCCAGCGCAAGGCCCGCAAGGAGGGCGGCTGAATCTGAGCTTTCGGGGGCGATGCGGGCAAGACAGGCCTCGCGAACGCGACAGAGCGCGCCGAGCAGCCCCGTGGCATCCGCCCGCTCGACGATGCGCACCGCCCGCACCTTGCCCGCAAGGCCAGAGGCGACACAGCTTATGCCCCACTCGTCATCGCCATTGGCCGTAAAACGCCCTATGGCACGTAGGCGTTCCCCATAGGCAAGGCGCTCGTCGCTCGTGAGCCACACCTTTGCGCGCCCCACGCCCGGGCCGTCCACGCTCGCCCGGCACATCCAACCTGTCTGAGTCTGGCTCGCATCGGAAATAACCTGCAGCTCACAGGCTGAGACGCTCACATGGGACAACGCCTCGGAAGCCGCATCAGTTCGATCGAGGGCACGGCCGGAGAGCCAAACGCCAACGGCAAGGCAGGCGATAGACATTGCCGCGACTGCAAGGGCACGGACTCCAGGGGCACAGCGAGAGGCTACCAGCGGTGAGGCACCGTCCGAAGCGGCGAAACAAGAGTGCTCGAAACAACCCTCGTGGGCCGCGCCCTTGCCGCCACCCACATTCGAACCTTCACTATTTTGCAAACTCCCCCGACATGACGTCTTGAGAGGCCCACCCCCATTACCGTGCTCTTTTCCAACAACGAAAAGTACGGCCGCAGCGAGAGCCGTAAACGAAAATACAGCCAATAGGGCCGCCAACGCCGCTCGCGCGCTCATGGCCCGCTTGAGCACCAAGCTCTCGGACACGATAAGGGCGAACATGACCCAGAGAGACAGCGGCACATAAGGCCGCTCCGGATAATCCGGCAGTTTCTCCCAGGGCCACTCGACGTCGCTCGGGATTTTGGGGCCTTGGGCTTTGGACTCATCAGGGGCTAAGCCACTCGAATCGAAGCTCGTGGGATGTAGGGCTTGCAAGATGCTGCGGAAGCGTGCGAACGCCTCACAAGCCCTAGCAATCGTAAGCCCACCAACCAACCCCGAAACTGACCTGACCAATAAACCGCAGCTCGCAGCCCTAGACACAGATGCTCCCCTGGAGCTTGGCGAACTTCTTCTCGCCTATGCCGCTCACGCGCATAAGGTCTTCGGGGCTGGAGAAGGGGCCGTTGCGCTCGCGGTCATCCACGATAGCCGCGGCCGTGGAGGGCCCGACGCCCGGCAGGGCATCGAGCTCCTCTGCCGTGGCGGTGTTGATGTTCACGAGGCCACCGGAAGAAGAGCTGGAAGACGTGCCAGATCCGCTTGAGGCACCTGACGACGAATCCTGCGAGACCTCCTCGCCTTGGACAGGGATGTGCACCTTGGAGCCATCGGAGACTATGGCCGCAAGGTTGACGGAGCCTGTGTCTGCCTCACCCGTAAGGCCACCGGCAGCAGAGACGGCATCGTTCACGCGCGGGTTGGCCATGGCAAGCTCGTAGACGCCCGGCGCCGCCACCGCCCCGTCCACATGGACGAGAACCTTTGCCGCAGCGATCGTAGTGGCAGCAGGGGCTGCGGCAGAGGCGTCACTCCCCTCCTCCTCACCACCCTGAGTTGAAACGGCTCCCGAGGCGGCGGCATCGCTTGTTGCCGAAACGCCCGAGCTGCCCTCCTCACCTCCGGAGCGCTGGACGACCACGCCTCCCGAGGCATATGAATACACGCCCACGCCAAGCGCCGCCGCAACCGCAAGCGCGCCGAAGAAGCCCAACAGGGCCTTGCGCGAGAAGCGCCCCTTGTGCCGAACCTGAGCCATGCGCCCACCTCCGCCTCCCATGCTGGAAGGGAAAGGCGAAAGCCGGCGCGACAAACTCAGAAACTACCCGTGCGAACTAACACGAATCAAACACGAATCTGACAGGATTTGCTCAATTTCGTCTCGAGCCGTCCGGCCCCTAGTACGTCTCCCCCGTGCCGAAGGGGTAGACGACCTGCGCGGTGTCGATGGCGGGCTTGCCGTCCTCGCCTTCCACCACGGCGTAGACGTCCACCGGCAGCTTGCCGCAGACGCCGTGTCCGCCAAAGATGGCCTCCACGCCGGCGGGCACGTTAGGGCCAAAGGCGCGGTCGGGAGCGAGGGCCTCGGTGGGGTCCATGCCCTTGTTGCCATAGACCGCCACAAGAGCGCAGCCCTCGCCATAAAGCGCGAGGTCATAGGGCTTGGCGATGCTCATGACGGCCAGCTTGGTGCCGGCGGCCGCGGCCGCCTCGATGGCGCGGGCGCAGACGTAGCCGCTCGTGTAGGTGGGCTCGCTGCAAGAGAGCGTGCCCTTGTTGATCTCGGACACCACGATGGCGAAGTCGGCCGCGGCGACGGCCTCGCAGACGGCATCGGCGCTGGCCTTCACGGCCTCGACGCTCTCGTCCTCGCCCACGTAGCACATGGACTGGTAGTTTACGCCGGCGTCCAGATGGCCCTCGGCCACCAAACGCCTCATGGCAAGCTCCATGCCAGGTTGCTCGCCCGCGGCGGCGGCAACGAGCACCACGTTCTGGCCCGCGGCGGGCGCAAAGGGCAGCAGGCCCTCGCCGCGCACCACGGTCACGGCGCAGGCCGCGGCCTCGCGCTCGGTGGCGCGGTTGTCATCGCAACCAACCGTCTCACTTGCCGTCTGCAGGCCCTCGTCGTGGGCAACGCCGGTGCCGGCCACGTTCTCGCCGGCCGTGGCAAGCGCCAGGATGCCGCGGCGCTGCTTGAGCTCCAGGATGCGCGTCACGGACTCGTCCAGGCGCTCGTCGGTGAGCTCGTCGCAGTCCACGAGGGCGCACACCAGCTCCTCCATGGAGGCCACGTCATCCTTGCAGCGCACTTGCAGCGGCATGAGCGCGATGTCCGCGCCGGCCAGGAAGGTCATGCGCACGGCATCGAAGGGCGTGAAGTTCTGCTTGATGGCGTCCATGCTGAAGGCGTCGGTGATGGTGACGCCCTCAAAGCCAAGCTCGTCGCGCAGAATGTCGGTGAGGAAGGTGTGGGAGAGCGTGGCTGGCAGGCAGACCTCGCCCATCTCCGGGTCGATGGAGGTGACCGTCTCGCTCTCCACCTGCGGGTACTGGATGTGGGCGGTCATCACCATGTCAACGCCGGCCTCAAAGGCGGCCTTGAACGGCACGAACTCCAGCGCCTCCAGCTCGGTCAGGCTCTTGTCGATGCGAGGCAGGCCGGTGTGGGAGTCGGTGGAGGCGTCGCCGTGGCCCGGGAAGTGCTTGGCACAGCCGCAGACGCCCTTGCCCTGGATGCCCTCCACCATGGCCACGCCCATGTCGCTCACAAGCTCGGGGCGGTCGGAGAAGGAGCGCAGGCCGATGACCGGGTTGTTGGGATTGTTGTTGACGTCCACCACAGGAGCGAAGTCAACGTTGATGCCAAGGGAGGCAAGCTCGCCGGCCATGACCTGGCCGCACTGGGTCGCAAGCTCGGTGCTGCGCGAGGCGCCCAGGGCCATGTTGCCCGGCATGGCGCAGCCGCTGCCCAGGCGGTAGACGATGCCGCCCTCCTGGTCGATGCCGAGCAGCAGCGGGATGCCGCCGGCCTCCGAGCCGCCCGAGTTCTTGAGCGCGGCGGTCTGCAGCGCGTAGGTGAGCTCGAAGGTCTGCTCGGTCTCGTGCACGTTGTTGGCGAAGAGGATGACGCCGCCAAAGCCGTAGGTGTCCACGACCTCGGCCACCTCGTCGTTCATCTGGACGAAGTCGGTCTCCTCTTCCTCGCCTTCCGCCTTCCACATGCGGAAGTCTGGCATGATCATCTGGCAGATCTTCTCGCGACGACTCATGCCGGCCACGAGCTTGGAGACCTTGCCGCTCCTGGCGGCCTTCCTCACGAGCGAACCCTCCCCGCTGTCAAAGGAGCAGCCGGAAAGCCCCAGCGTGGAGCCAAGGCCGGCACAGACGGCGCCCGCTCCAGCGAGCCCCGCCATGCCAACGAAGTGACGACGAGAGAGGTTGGAACGGGCGCTCAGGCAAGTTTGCCGAGAGTCAGACTGCATGTCTTCCTCCGTCTGTAGGGCCCCTACTCGGGCTGCCCCCACTCGGCGGGGGCAAGCTCGCGGTGCTTCGCGCGAAGCTCGCGCGGCGGGCGGTACGAGGGGCAGGTGTCAAAGTCTACGTACTCGATGGTCTTCATGAGGTGCTCGACCATCGCCACGTGGTCGAAGGTCTCCCAGGCGCTGCGCACGGCGTTGAGGTGCGCGTGCGTCTCGGGGCGACGCGGCATAAAGAGCGTACAGCAGTCAGGCGCCGTCTGTGCGCTAATTTCATACGTGCCGATCTGCTGGGCACGGTCGATGATCTCGATCTTGTCGGTGCCGATGAGCGGGCGGAAGACCGGGATGGTGGCCACGTCGTTGGTGGCGGTGATGTTCTCCAGCGTCTGGGAGGCAACCTGGCCCAGGGACTCGCCGGTGACGAGCGCCTTGGCACCCTCGAGCTCGGCCACCCTCTGCGCCACCTCGAACATAAGGCGGCGGTACATGATGACGCGCAGGGACTGCGGGGCCTTGAGCGAAATCTCGCGCTGGCACTCACCAAAGGGCACCACGTAGAGGCGACCGATGATGCCGGCCGGCTCAAGCGCGCGGACGATGTCCTGCGTGAGCCACTCGGAGGCGTCACTCGTCATGGGGCGGCCCGAGAAGTGAACGGGTACGCAGGTGGCGCCGCGACGGCCCACCATCCAGGTGGCCACCGGGGAGTCAAAGCCGCTGGAGAGCAGCGTGACGACCTTGCCGGCCGTGCCCACGGGCAGGCCTCCCGCGCCGCGCATGGAGGTGGCATCGGCATACACATACACGTCGGCCTGCACCACGTGGACGTTCACCGTGGCGTCGGGGTTGTGCATCTGGACCTTCATCTCGGGGAAGGCCTCGCACAGGACGGCGCCCACGTTACGGTTGAGGTCGATGCTGTGGACCTCGTAGTCCGTGTTGGACCTGCGGCCGTGAACCTTGAAGCTCTTGCAACCCTCGCAGGCGCGCAGGCTCTCGATGGCGGCGGCGTTGTACTGCTCCGGGTCGCGGGCGCAGCGATAGGCAAGCGAGACGCGGGCCACGCCGGGGACCTTTGCGATGAGGCCGGGAACCCCTTCGGGCACCTGGCCGTCGTCAAAGCTCACGCGCACATAGCCCGAAAGCCGCTCGACATGCGCCGAGCGGCCCTTGAGCGCGCGCTTGAGGTTGGTGATGAGCTGCTTCTCGAAGATTGACCGGTTCTTGCCCTTGAGGCCAATCTCGTGGTAGTGAACGAGGCAGACGCGTGTCGTCACGGCGCTACTCGGCAGACGTGACGTTGGTGTCCTTGATGGCCTCGTCGAAGTCATCCTTGACGTAGCCGAGGGTGTCCTCGACGAGCTCGTTCATGGCGATGGAGATGGTGTCCTTGCCAGAGACGACGGTGGTGATGTCGTCGACGTCCTGGATGGCGGTGACGCGCAGGTGCTGGCCGCGAAGCATGTTGTTGATGTCGCAGGCGCGCTTGGAGGCCACCGAGCACAGCAGGAAGGGGTTCTGCTCGGTCTTCTCGAGCAGGGAGTCGATTTCGGGCTTGATGACAGACATAGCTTTGGAACCTCAATTCATCTCGTGCGAGTCGAGCACCCGGAGAAGCTCCGAGGTCGCCTCCTGAAGGTCATCGTTAACGATGCGCTCGTCGTAGCGCGGCGCAAGCTCAAGCTCGTCCTTTGCGGTCTTGAGACGGACCTGCACCACCTGCTCGTCCTCGGTTCCGCGCCCGCGAAGGCGCGCCTCGAGCTCCTCGAACGAAGGAGGCTCGATGAAGATGAGGACGGCCTCGGGCATTATCTTGCGCACATTAAGCGCACCCTGGACGTCAATCTCCAGGATGACTGACTTGCCGGCGTTGAGGTTGCGTTCTGCCTCGGAGCGCAGCGTGCCGTAGCGGTTCCCGAAGACGTTCGCCCATTCGAGAAACTCGCCGGCGGCCACGCGGCGCTCAAACTCCTCAACCGTGAGGAAGTGGTAGGAGACGCCGTCCACCTCGCCGGGACGGGGCTGCCTAGTTGTGGCCGAAACCGTCAGGCCGAGGTCGGGACGCTGCTCCCTCACACGAGAGACGAGCGTTCCCTTCCCCACGCCTGACGGTCCGGAAACAACAAACAGCTTGGGAGTGCGAGCCACTACTTGGAGAGGATCTCGAGGAGGGCCTCACGCTGGCGGGCACCGAGGCCCTGGACGCGACGCTTGGGGGAAATCTCAAGCTCGTCCATAATCTTGGCGGCCTTGGCCTTGCCGTAGCCCGGCAGGGACTCGATGAGGGCGCGAACGGGCATGCGGGTGGCAGCCGGGTCATCGGAGTTCAGGACGGACTCGAGGGAGACCTGCTCGTTCTTGATCTTCTCACGGAGCTCAGCGCGGGCGTGACGGGCCTCGGCGGCCTTCTTGAGGTTGGCAGCGCGCTGCTCCTCGGAAAGCTGAGGGAGAGCCATATTTCCTCCAAACGTTGGGTTACTTCTAAAGGCAAATCCGGTATGAGAGGAGCGTCCTCTCGCTACGGCCTAAGATACTATGGCAATGTAGCAGCCATTTTGCAAGAACTTTCGCGCATTTCCCCATGTTTTGGCCCCATTTTGACCACAGATTGCAATGGGGGGACATAGTTTCGACACAGGGCTAGCGCACTAGCCGCGCTCAATCTCCTCCACGATGGCCTCAAAGGCCGCCGCCGGGTCTTCTGCCTGCGTAATGGGCCTGCCCACCACGATGTGGCTGGCGCCGGCGGCGATGGCGGCCGCAGGCGTGGCCACGCGGCTCTGGTCTCCCAAGTCGGAGCCGGCCGGACGCACGCCCGGGGTGACGATGAGGGCGTCTGGGCCCAGCAGGGCGCGCATCTCGGCAGCCTCCTTGGGCGAGCAGACGATGCCGTCGAGGCCGGAGTCCACGGCGAGCTTGGCAAGCGCCGCGGCCTGCTCGGGGATGGGACGCGTGACGCCCACCTTGGCGAGCTCGGCCTCGTCCATGCTCGTGAGCACGGTGATGGCGATGACGTAGGGCTTGTGGCCGTACTCGGCCTGGGCGGCATCTGCCCCCTCGGCGCAGGCCACGAGCATCTTCTCGGAGCCGGAGCCGTGGACGGTCACGAGGTCGGCTCCGGAGTGGGCCGCGCTCTTCACCGCTCCCCTCACCTGGTGGGGGATGTCGTGGAACTTGGAGTCCACGAAGACCTTGAAGCCACGCCCACGAAGCTCGTTCACCAGCGGCAGGCCGCCGTCGTAGATGAGGGTGATGCCCACCTTGAGCCAGGTGGCGTGGCCCTCGAGCTTGTCTGCGAGCGCGCGGGCCTCGTCAGGGCCGCAGTCAAGCGCGACCATCACTCGGTCGCGCGCGGAGAGGTTGTCGAACCTTCCCATGGAGCCTCCTATCTTGGGGCCGGCCGGCCCCTCGGAAAGAAAACGAAAGGGGCGGCCGCACGCGACCGCCCCGTAGCAGCAAGGCTAGCCCTCAAAGGCTCCCACGAGCTCGGAGACGCCGGAGACGCCCTGGGACTCCACCCACTGGGTGAGCTCGTCCAGGATGCGCGGCGCGGCCATGGGGTCGACGAGGTTGGCCATGCCCACGGAGACGCTGGAGGCGCCGGCGAGGATGAACTCGGCGGCGTCCTTGCCACTCATCACGCCGCCCACGCCCACGATGGGCAGGCTCACGGCGTTGTGGACCTCCCACACCATGCGCACGGCGATGGGGTGAAGGGCCGGGCCGCTCATGCCGCCGGTGGGGCGGCTGAGCTTGCTCTTGCGGGTGTTGACGTCGATGGACATGCCCGAGATGGAGTTGATGACCGTGAGGATGTCGGCGCCCTCGGCCTCCAGGGCACGGGCGACGTCCACCACGCGGGCCGGCGCCATCTTCACGAGCAGCGGCTTTTTGGTGTGCGGGCGCACGGCGCGGATGACCTCGGCGGCACCCTCGGGCGTGGAGCCCATGGCGCAGCCGCCGGCGGCGATGTTGGGGCAGCTGATGTTGATCTCGAGGCCCGCGGCGAAGGGCGCGAGCTCCTCGTAGAGCTCCACGGCGGCCACGTACTCCTCCACGGAGTGGCCGGCCACCTGGCAGATGACGGCGGTGCCCTTCTCCGCGAGGGACTTGAGGTACTCGCCGGAATCGGCCATGAGGCCGCGGACGCCGGGGTTCTGCAGGCCCACCGAGTTGAGCATGCCGCTCGTGACCTCGGTCATGCGCGGGGCGGGGTTGCCGGGCCAGGGCTCGGCGGCGCAACCCTTGGTGGTGATGGCACCGAGGCAGCTCACGTCATAGAAGCCCTCGAACTGCCAGCCGTAGCCGTAGGTGCCGCTCGCGGTGTTGATGGGGTTCTTGAGCTTGATGGGCCCAAGGTCCACGGACATGTCTACGTTGCTCACCAGACCACCTTCTCAGCGTCGAACACGGGGCCCTTCATGCAGGCGCCCACCATGCCGTCCTTGGTGAGGACGTTGCAGGTGTTGCAGGCGCCAAAGCCGCAGGTCATCATGCGCTCAAGCGAGACCTCGCAGGCAACGCCGGCCTCCTGGGCCTGGCTTGCCACGGCGTGCATCATGGGCTCGGGGCCGCAGGTGAGCACGAGGTCGTAGTCCTTGGCGGCAAGCATGGGGCCCACCTCGGCGGTGACGAAGCCGGCGGTGCCGGCGGTGCCGTCGTCGGTGGTGACGCGGACGTCCGCGGCGCCCGCGGCCTCAAGCTCGTCGGTGCCGCAGAGCTTGGCGGCGGTGAGGGCGCCCACCACGGCGTCGACCTCGGCGCCAGAGGCGCTGGCCAGGCCCGCCGCGGCGATGACGGGCGTGATGCCGATGCCTCCGGCCACCACGAGCACGCGCTTGGCGCCCTCGGGCACGGACCAGCCGTTGCCGCCAGGGCCGAGCACGGTGGAGGTGGCGCCCACGCCCATCTGGGAGAGGCGGCGCGTGCCGTCGCCCACCACGGCGTAGTAGGTGGTCACGGTGCCGGTCTGGGCGTCTGCCTTGGCAAACGAGAGCGGGATGCGGATGAGCTGGCGGGTGTCCCCGGGCACCTCAAAGCTCATGAACTGGCCGGGCTTGATGGCCGCGGCAAGGCGCGGGGCCTCGATGGTGAGGCGCATCACGCCGTCGGCCACGGCCACGTTCTCCACGATGCTGAACTCGTGGATGCGCGCCGGCGAGGGTGTAGGCGTTGCCATGTCTCTCCTTTCGTGCGCTGCTGCCGCGCGTGGCGGCAGGCTGTGCTGCGGGGACGTATGTCTTCCGCGAATAAGCCGAGCGCCCGCCTGCCAAAAGCGGCAGACGGGCCTCAGGCGCTTGCTTTCATATTAGGCGAGCTTGCAGTCCTTGAGGACGTGCTTGCCGGCGACCACGGTGTCGGTGGCGCGGCCGGTGAGCTTGGCGCCCATGAAGGCGGAGTTGGTCTGCTTGCCGCAGAACAGCTCGGGCGTGACCTCAACGGCCAGCGAGGGGTCGATGAGGGTGAGGTCCGCCGGGCTGCCAGCCTCGACCTTCACGGCCTCGAGGCGGGCGACGCGGCGCGGGTTCACGCTCATGACCTCGACGAGGCGCTGCCAGCTCATCTTGCCGCAGGAGACGAGGTTGGTGAGCATGAGCGGCAGGCTCGTCTCGAGCCCGATGACGCCGAAGGGAGCGATTTCGAACTCGCACTCCTTCTCGTGCAGGGCGTGCGGGGCGTGGTCGGTCACGACGCAGTCGATGGTGCCGTCCACGATGGCGGCGCGCAGGGCGGCGGCGTCGGCCTCGGTGCGCAGCGGCGGGTTCATCTTGAGGTTGGTGTTGTAGGTGTCGTCGAGGTCCTCCTCGTCAAGGAAGAGGTGGTGCGGGCAGACCTCGGCGGTGACGGGCAGGCCTTCGGCCTTGGCGGCACGGACGAGCTCGGCGCCGCGGGCCGTGGAGATGTGGCAGATGTGCAGCGCGCAGCCCGTGAGGCGGCACAGGTCGATGTCGCGGGCGATCTCGACCTCCTCGCCGGCGGCCGGCCAGCCGGCCAGGCCCAGGCGCGTGGAGGCGCGGCCCTCGTTCACCTGGCCGTGCTCGGTGAGGGAGTTGACCTCGCAGTGGCAGGCGACGACCTTGTCGAACTGGCGCACGTAGTCCATGACGGTGCGCAGCATGCCGGCGCTCTGGACGCCGTGGCCGTCGTCGGAGAACATACAGGCGCCCTCGGCGACCATGTCGCCAATCTCAGCAAGGGCCTCGCCCTTCTCGCCGCGGGTGCAGGCGCCGATGGGGCGCACGTGCACGAGGCCGGCCGCGTCGCCCTTGGCGATCTGGTAGCGCACGCCCTCGCCGGAGTCGGTCACCGGGTCGGTGTTGGGCATGGTGGCCACGTCGGTGAAGCCGCCGGCGGCAGCGGCGGCGGAGCCGGTCTCGATGGTCTCCTTGTACTCGTAGCCCGGGTCACGGAAGTGCACGTGGATGTCGGTGAGGCCGGGCACGAGGTACTTGCCGGAGCCGTCGATGACCTCGGCGCCGTCGGGCGTCTTGATGTTGTTGGCAACGCGGGCGATGCGAGCGCCCTCGATGAGGACGTCGGTCTCGGCGTCGAGGCCCACCTGCGGGTCGACGACGTGGGCACCCTTAATTAGCAGCATTCTCTTCCCCTCCCAGCAGCAGGTACATCTCGGCCATGCGGGTGTAGAGGCCCGCGGCAACCTGCGTGGTCACAAACGAGTTCTCGGCGTCGGCCGGGATCGAGTCGATCTCCATGCCGCGGTTCATCGGGCCCGGGTGCATGACGAGCGCGCCCTCCTTCATGCGGGCGTGGCGCTCGGCCGTGAGGCCCCACAGGCGGTTGTACTCGCGCCTGGACGGGATGGTGGCACCCTCCATGCGCTCGAGCTGCACGCGCAGCATGTAGACGACGTCGGCGTCCTCGATCACGGAGTCGAAGTCGTAGGTCTCGGCGGCGCCGAAGACCGACGGGTCGGGCAGCTGGAAGGTGGGCGGGCCCACGAGGGTCACCTTGGCGCCCATGGTGCGAAGGGCCGGGGCCAGCGAGCCCACGACGCGGCTGTGCAGCAGGTCGCCCACGATGGCCACCTTGAGCCCCTCGAGCTTGCCGAAGTGCTCGCGCATGGTGTAGAGGTCGAGTAGGGCCTGCGTGGGGTGGGCGTGCTTGCCGTCGCCGGCGTTGATGACGGCGGCGTCGGTGTACTCGGTGATGCGCTGGGCGGTGCCGGCGTTGCGGGCACGCACGACGTACATGTCGATGCCGTAGGAGTCCAGCGTCTTGATGGTGTCTTCCAGGCACTCGCCCTTGGAGACCGAGGAGCTGGAGCCGGCGATGTTGAGGGAGTCGGCAGAGAGGCGCTTCTCGGCAATCTCGAAGGAGGAGCGGGTGCGGGTGGAGGGCTCGAGGAAGAGGTTCACCACGGTGCGGCCGCGAAGGGCGGGCACCTTCTTGATGGTGCGGTGGTTGATCTCTTCCATGGAGCGGGCGGTGTCCAGGATCTGCGTGATGTCGTCGGCCGTAAGGTCCGTCGTGTTGATGAGGTTCTTGACGCTCAGCATCTTAGGCGCTGACCTCCTTGTTCGCGATGGCCTTCTTCTCGGCCTCGATGTCCCAAATCTCAACCGCGTCGCGGCCGTCGAGAGACTCGACGAAGACGCGGACGTCCTCCTCGCGCGAGCTGGGCACGTTCTTGCCCACGTAGTCGGCGCGGATGGGCAGCTCGCGGTGGCCGCGGTCGACCATGACGGCGAGCTGGATGGTGCGCGGTCGGCCCAGGTCCATGAGGGCGTCGAGCGCCGAGCGCACGGTACGGCCGCTGAAGAGCACGTCGTCCACGAGGATGACGTCCTTGCCGTCCACGTCGAAGTCAATCTGCGTCTCGTGGATGACCGGCGAGAGGCGGCGGCTCACGTCGTCGCGGTAGAAGCTGATGTCGAGCTTGCCCACGGGCGGGCAGACGCCCTCGATCTGCTCAATCTCGTTCGCGAGGAGGTTGGCGATGTTGGCGCCGCGGCGCACCACGCCCACGATGGCGAGGTTGTCCGCCCCCTCGTTGTTCTCGATGACCTCATGGGCGATACGGGTGAGGGCTCGTGCCATCGCCGCGCCGTCCATGATGGTCGCCTTAGGTCCCAGCTGTTCCATATGGCTCCCTTCACAAAAAAAGACGCCTGCACCTATGTGGCGCGGGACGTCTGCTAAGGCGAGCTATGTGAGCGGGGCGTGCCCGCAAAGGTTCCTTGCCGGTGTCCCGCACCGTCTTAAAGGCCTTGACCACTATACTACCTACGAAACCCAATGAGGCAAGATTTTCGCGCCCGGATTCGCCGAACGGACACGCGAGGCGACGGGCGCCAACAAACCCCAGCGTCAGACACGAGTAGGAGCAAGATGATGGAGCACAAGCTCTCTAACGTTCTTCTCAAGCCCGCAGAGCACCTCGCAGGGCATGACGAGCTCTACGCCTTTAGCGCCGGCCCGCTTTCCTATGACGAGGAGAAGGGTGCGCTGGCGCTCAGCGAGCCGGCCGACTTCATGACCTACCTCAACTCCTGCTCGGCCGCCAAGTGGAACAAGTACTGCGGCGTGGGCAAGGTCGCCCTGCACCTCACGCTCTCGGGCGGCGCCTGCGAGGTCGTGGTGAAGGCGCTGCCGGCCGGCGCTGCCGGCGAGTCCGAGAACACCATAGAGCTGGGGCGCGTGCAGGTCGGGGCGAGCGAGGAGCCTTCCGAGACCACCTTTGAGGTGGAGCTTGGAAACCCCTCCTATGACCTTGTGGCCTTTGAGGTGCTGCCTGAAGGCACCACGCTGCTGCACAGCGGCTGGTACGGCACCGAGGTGGAAGAGGGGCGCGTGAACGACGTGCGCCTGGCCATCTCCACCACCACCTTCAAGAAGGAGCACTACATCCTCTCCAACATCGAGCTCATGCGCGAGGCCATGCGCGCCGAGGAAGGCCTGCTGCACAACCGCTTCCACATGTTCGTGGTGGACAACGGCTCCACGCTTGACGCGCCTGCGCTCTCCGACGACCTCGTGACCGTCATCCCCAACGCCAACGTGGGCGGCGCCGGCGGCTTTGCCCGCGGCATGCTAGCCGCCATGGACGCCGAGGCCGACTACACCCACGTCATCCTCATGGACGACGACGTGCATGTCTTCCCCGAGGCGGTGCTGCGCACCTACAACCTGCTCGCGCTTGCGACCGAGCAGTACCGCGGCGCCTTCGTGAACGGTGCCATGCTCAGCGTGGAGCAGCCCGACCGCCTCTTCGAGGACGTGAGCCACGTGCTGCGCTCTGGCGCGTACCGCAAGCTCAAGCCCGACCACTTCGTGAGCGAGCTTTCCCACGTAGCCGCCTGCGAGCGCGAGAACGTGGAGGTGGAGCACGCCTACGGCGCCTGGTGGTTCTCTTGCATCCCGGTGGCCAACATCGTCGAGAAGGGCCTGCCGCTACCGGTCTTCGTGCGCTGCGACGACGTGGAGTACGGCCTGCGCTCCAACCCCACCTACATGACCATGAACGGCATCTGCGTGTGGCACGAGAGCTTTGAGGGCCGCCCGCGCGCCTCGGTTGACTGCTACCAGTACGTGCGCAACTTCCTGGTGATGGCCGCCTGCGACGGCTATGTGAACACCGAGCTGTTCATGAGCCGCGTATGGCGAAACGTCATGTTGCGCCGCCGCGACCTCGAGTACGGCGCCGCCGAGCTGCTGCTCCAGGGCGTGGAGGACTACCTGCGCGGGCCCGAGTGGCTCATGGAGGTTGACGGCAGCGACCTCATGCGCAAGAACGCCCAGCTCAACGACAAGTTCGTGCCGCTTGACGAGGTTGACCCCGAGCTGCTTGAGGCCGCCCACGTAAGCGAGGTCCACCCCATGCGCCACCGCAGGCTCACGCTGGCCGGCAAGCTCGCCAAGACGCTGCCCTACGACAAGCACCTGCTGCCCGATGCCCTGCTCAAGAGCGAGCCCGGCCACTACCAGCTCACGGGCGACTGCGTCTACAGCAAGGACACCACGGCGCGCTCCTGCGTGCTCGTCCTCGACGTCACGGGCGAGAAGGTGGCCGTGCGCCGCATGGACCGCGAGCGCAACCGCCGTATCAAGCAGCGCGAGCGCGAGCTGCGCCGCCGCTGGCAGCTCGAGCGCGAGCGCGTGGCCGCCGCCTACCAGCAGGCCTTCCCCACCCTCACCAGCCAAGACTTCTGGCGCCGCTACCTCGGCATGAGCGAGTAGGGGCCGCGAGCCAGACTGCTGCGCCGCCGCTGGCAGCTCGAGCACGAGCGCGCGGCCGCCGCCTACCAGCAGGCCTTCCCCACCCTCACCAGTCAAGGCTTCTGGCGCCGCTACCTCGGCATGAACAACCAGGCAGATAGCCAAACGCCACAGCAATTCAACCAAAGAAGCGCCGGAACCCAACCAAGGTTCCGGCGCTTCCGCTATTTGAATGCTCCAAGCCCTACGCTTGTGCTTTTCGTAGCTCACAGTAGAGTCCCGGACCCGCAACAGCATACGTTTGACACATGAGTAACCCCTCGTAGCTCACAAATCAATACGTTTGGCGCATCGGTAACCCCTCGTAGCTCACAGTAGAGTCCCGGACCTGCAACAGCATACGTTTGACGCATCGATAACCCCTCGTAGCTCACAAATCAATACGTTTGTGCAATTCGTAGCTGATTGTGAGTATCCTAATTTCGCCCTCAGTTCAGAAATTTGCAAACATGCAGGTAGATAGGCTATTGGAATTACAGAGAACGATGTAAAAACTAATGGACAGGCACGACAGCTACATTTGCGTCATTCGTAGCCCACTGCGAGCATCAGAACCTCACAACCGAATACGTTTGCGTCATTCGTAGCCCACTGTGAGCATCAGAACCTCACAACCGAATACGTTTGGGTCATTCGTAGCTCCCTGTGGGCATAAGAGCCTCACGGCCGCATACGTTTGCGTCGTTCGTAGCTCCCTGTGTGCATCCCTGCCCCACCACGGCATACGTACGAGGCATTCGTAGCTCCCCTACTTGCTGGGACGCTCCACGTACTCGATTTGGGGGTGGAAGCGCAGGCCCTCGAGGGTGCCGCCCATCACGGCCTCGGCACGCTCGAGCTTGCGGCCCTTTGACTCGGTGGCAATGCGGAAGAGGTGGTTGAGGTCGCGCGCGAGCACGTAGCCGTAGCCGCGCAGGCCCTCGCGGCCGTAGAGCACGATGTCGTTGCGATAGGCAAGGCGGAAGCGCCCGATGCGCTCGCCGGAATCCGTGGCCACGTTGCCGGCGCTGTTCTGCTTGCACTTGTGGGTGACCTTGCTCGTACCCACGAGGTAGCAGGGGTAGGCGCGAGAGATGCGGCGCGTGAACTCCCAGTCGTCGCTCCAGATGAAGAAGTCCTTGATGGGAAGGCCCAGCTCGCAAATGACGTCGGCGGGGACGAACAGGCTCACGAAGGAGGCCAGGGTGCAGCTCTGGAGTTCGGGCGTGAAGTCCTCGATGGTGTGGTGGAGCGGGTGGCGCTGCTTGTTCATGATGCAAGGCATGCCGTCGGTCCACAGACACACGCTCGTGAGGTAGCCGTACTCCCCTTCCAGGCCCTCGCCGGCGATGAGCAGCTCGCGCAGGGTGTCGGCGTGGACCATGCAGTCGTCGTCCATCACCCACACGTAGTCGTAGCCCAGCTCCACGGCCTTGCGCATGCCGTAGTTGAAGCCGCCTGCGCCGCCAAGGTTCTCGCCGGTGTTGAAGTAGGCAATCTCGCCGGTCACCGCGCGGGGCGCCAGAGCCTCCTCGGTGCCATCGGTGCTCGCGTTGTCGATGACGACCACGCCGAGCTCGTAGCGGCTGGAAAGCCCAGCAAGCTCGCTCTTCTTGAGGCAGTCGAGGCACTCTTGCAGAAGCCCCACGCGGTTGTAGGTGACGACCACGGCCGCCACGCGGGCGGGTTTATTCTCCCCCGCCATTAGTTGAACTGCTTTCGGTAGGCCTCGCAGACTTCCTTGGTGGGGCCGATCATGCGCTGGGTGCCCTTCTCGATCCACACGCAGCTCGTGCACAGGCGCTCCACCTGCTCGAGCGAGTGGCTCACGAACAGCACCGTGACGTCGCCGCTCTCGATGAACTGGCGGATGCGGCGCTCGCACTTCTCCTGGAAGAAGACGTCGCCCACGGAGAGCGTCTCGTCAACGATGAGGACGTCGGGCTCCACAACCGTGGCGATGGCGAAGGCGATGCGGGCCACCATGCCGCTGGAGTAGTTCTTGAGCGGCATGTCCATGAAGTCTCGCAGCTCGGCGAACTCGACGATGTCGTCGAGGTGGGCGTCGATGAACTCCTTGGTGTAGCCCAGCAGGGCGCCGTTCAGGTAGATGTTCTCGCGGGCCGTGAGCTCGATGTCAAAGCCGGCGCCCAGCTCGATGAGCGGGGCGATGTTGCCGTGGACCTTCACCGTGCCCTTGCTGGGCTCGAGCACGCCGGCGATGATCTTAAGCATCGTGGACTTGCCGGAGCCGTTGGTGCCAACAAGGCCTAGCACCTCGCCCTTCTTGACCTTGAAGGAGATGTTCTTGAGCGCGTGGAACTCCTCGAAGAACAGCTCGTGGCGCACGAGCTTGATGAGGTACTCCTTGAGGTTGTCGAGACGCTCGGAGGCCATGTTGAAGATCATGGTGACGTCGTCGACCTCGATGGCGTACTCGTCGCGCTTTTCGAGTTTGGTGTCTTGGGCCATAAGGGAGCTACCTTTCGGAGTCTCGTCTTAGATGTAGAGGATGAACTTGTGCTGGAGCTTGTGGAAGACGGCGTAGCCGATGGCGAGCATGGCCACGGCCCAGAAGGTGCACATGCCGATGGTGACAAGCTCGGGCGCCTGGCCGTTCAGCAGGATCATGCGCATGAAGGTGACGTAGTTGTACATGGGGTTCACGAGCATGATGACGCGCATGAAGGCGTAGGGCACGCTCGCGATCATGCTGACGGGCCAGAACAGCGGCGTCACGTAGCTCCAGGCCATGAGCACGACGCTCCAGAGGTGGATGACGTCGCGGAAGAAGACGGCCAGCGAGGAGAGCAGCAGGCTCATGCCGATGCAGAAGCCCATGAGAAGGACCAGCAGCACGGGCAGCAGGATGATGGTCCAGTTAATCCAGACGCCCTCGTAGATCATGACGAGGAAGACGGCCACCATGGAGAAGCCGAAGTTCACGAGGCTGAACAGCACGCGCTCGATGGGGAACACCGTCTTGTTGATGCGGACCTTCTTGAGCAGCGGCGCCGCGTCCAGGATGGCCATGACGCCCTGGTTGGTGGAGTCGGCGAAGATCTGCCAGATGACGTTGCCCAGGATGAGGTAGAGCGGGTAGTGCTCGATGGAGTCATAGCGCAAAAAGAAGCTGAACACGAGCGACATGACGACCATCATGAGCAGCGGGTTGAGCACGCTCCAGGCAACGCCCAGGACGCTGCGGCGGTACTTGCGCTTGAAGTCCTTGGTGACGAGCTGCGCGAGGATGAAGTTCTGCTTCTCGCGGTCGGTCTTGGCAAACGCCTCGGAGGCGGGAACGGTGGCGGGGGCCGCCGCTATCTGATCTTGCGACAATGCAATCTCCTTGCGAAAGGTGGGCCCGTGCGGGGCCGCTCTTTTGCCGTGCGCCCACGCGCTCCGCGCGCAGACTAGCGTTTAACTATACCAGCGCCCGCGCTACGAGAGGACGCCCTGCACAGCACGCTCACCAAATACGGACTGGTAGGGCACAACTCCGTACTGGCCGCCGGCCACCACCTGCACGTAGGTGGCAGCGAGCCACGCCACGATGATGACGGCAATCGCCGCGCGGCGAAGCCGCAGGTCAGAGATGCGCGTGAGGCACCTGGGCATGGCAAGGACGAGGACGGGCGCGAAGTAGCGCGCCACGCGGTCCACGATGTGCGGCAGGAAGAAGGTCGTGGCGAAGAGGCAGAAGGCAATGGTGGCGATGACGACGAGGGCCGAGTCGTAGCGGGAGGCAGTGGCCGTGAGGCGCTGGTGGAGGGTGAGGGCTCCCCCGCTGCCTGCGGGGTCCGCGGTATCGGCTGGAGCATTCGAAGCGCCTGCGTTCGCTGCGGCGGCGTCCGAAGTTTGGGCGCTCACGAAAGAAGCTGCTGAAGCCGCGACGCGCTCGCAAGTCGCATCCCCGTTCGCAGCAGAGGAATTCGAAGCAGACGCGTTGTGAGCTGCGCCGCAGGGCTTGCCATTTCCACCCTCGACCAGGCCGCAGAGGCAGACAACGGTGAATGCCCAGGTGATGCCGTAGGTGATGAGGGCGTTGAGGCGAGGCTGGGGGCCTACGTAGACGCTGCTCGTGGGGTCGAGGTAGAGGCCGAAGCGTGTGCCGGCGAGGACCATGGCGGCGGCCTTCTCGGCCGCGAAGGAGAGCATCACGAGGCCTGCCGCAAGCAGAATGGCCCTGCGAACGCTCATGCGCAGGCGGAACAGCGGCCAGACGAAAAGCCAGATGAGGCAGCTCATGTGCATGAGCGAGCCCGCCGCCACCCACAGGGCATAGCGCACGAAGGAGCGGCCGTCGGCGTCCTCGCCGCCGTCGAGGCAGGAGGTCTGCCCGTCGAGCATGGCGGGCCTGCCCGCAACCCACTCGAGGCCGTTCAGCACGCAGGCGATGGCCACCCACTGACGCGCGATGTTGAGCGACTCGAAGTAGAAGCCCGCCACGATGAAGAGGGCCACGGAGAAGGCCGGCATGGCGGAGAGGCGGCGGCAGGCGCGCAGCGTAAGGCCGCAGGAGAGGGCCGCGAGCGCCGCGAACATCCACTGGGCGTTGCTCGTAAAGAGGTTGAGCACGCGGATGAGCGCGTAGAAGCCGAGGTCCATGCCCGCGGCCGGTGGCTCGGTGGCGTAGAGGTGGTAGAGCTGCCAGTAGCCGAGGTAGCCCGCGCTCTCCATCGTGGCGCTGTAGTCCACGCCGATGTCGTAGCGAAGCGCCGCAGGGACGAAGAGTGCCAGGAAGGTCACGAGCCACAGCACGGTGGCCGCCTTGTGGTTGCGCGGCCCGAGGGCCTGGGCCGCACAGACGCTGATGAGGGCAAGCGCGCCCGTAAGGCAGTAGACCAGCATGGCGCTCCCCTTTCCTGATGCCCCCTCGCCCGCCGGGATAAGGAGGGACATCCGCCTCTTGCCCCGTGCGGTAGCCGCTGGAGCAAAGATACCCAACAGCCCGGCCGCTCGCAAAGCGCAAACCATGGACCGGCTGCGAAAGCCCCAATCGCAACCGCAGGGCCTCACAAGCTCAGACCTCACCCGCGCGGACGTGAGACGTACAGACAAAGAAAAAGCCCCGGTAAAACCAGGGCTTGAAGATTCTGGCTCCTCGAGTAGGACTCGAACCTACAACAACGCGGTTAACAGCCGCGGGCTCTACCATTGAGC
>CAVJWS010000015.1:14715-32116 GCA_963653485.1 Prevotella sp. CAG:279 | reverse complement strand
CCGTTAAGACCAAGACGACCGAGGTTTCCGACAACCTTGCGAAGGTCGCCGACGTTGGTGCCTCGGTTTCCAAAGAGGGTTCCAACACCTATATCAACTACGAGGGCGACTCCGGCTGCGCTTACGTGACCTTCAAGGCCAGCGAGCTCAACAGCATGGACCAGCTCTACATCAAGGGCATGGCTCTCAACGGTTCGTGCTCTGTCGTCATCAATGTCGAGATGGACACCAACGACCTTTACCTGAGCAAGGTCCACGTCCTTCTTCCCGACGGGCAGACCGCCGGCACCGGCGAGACGGACAGCACCGTCGGCTACGTGATGTTCAACATCAAGAACTCCACGAGCGCCATGACCATCTCGCTTTCCGACCGCGTGCTCGCGAGCGTGCTTGCGCCCAACTCCACCATTAACCTTGGTGGCTCCGCTGCCGGTACTTATATTGGTACCAAGGTGAACGTGACGGCCGAGTCTCACGCCCGCCCGTTCCGCGGCACGCTGAAGCCCGTCGTGACCGGCGTCTCCGTGAACAAGCAGTGGCTCGACGCGTACGGCAACCCCGAGAGCGCGGACGTCGTCTCCACGCACAACCCCGTGAGCGTCCAGCTCTACCAGAGGAAGAACGGCGGCGACTGGGCCAAGTACGACGACACTGTCGAGCTTTCCAACGCGAACTCCTGGAGCCACTCCTGGGACGGCCTTACCAAGAAGGACAAGCAGGGCAACACCTACGAGTACAAGATCGAGGAGGTCTCTAAGACCGACGACTACACCTCGAGCGTCGCGGGCAACGACTCCGGCACCTCCTGGACTGTCACGAACCGTCACGTCGCGGTGGGCAAGCTCTCGGTGAGCAAGACCTGGGACGACGAGGACGACAAGGACGACGTGCGCCCGGACTCGGTTACCGTCCACATCGTTCGCTCCGTCAACGGCGGCGCGCAGGAAACCTATGGCGACGCCATCACCCTGAACAAGAGCAACGGCTGGGCCGCCACGGTCGACCAGCTCCCGCTCAAGGACGCCGACGGCAACGAGTACACCTACGCCGTTGTTGAGGACGCCGTCGACGGCTACTCCACCAAGGTCGAGCTTATTCCCTCGGGAATCGATGCCGACGGCAACAAGTCCTGGACCTACACCGTGATCAACTCCCACACCTCCATCTATAAGGAGACGAGCGTCTCCGTTACCAAGGAGTGGCTGAACGCGAGCGGGGCAGCCGAGATCGACGTCGACCACGACCCCGTCTCCGTCCAGCTTTACCAGAGGAAGAACGGCGGCGAGTGGGCCGCGTGCGGCGACGCCGTGAGCCTCTCCAACTCCAACAAGTGGGCCTACACCTGGGATAAGCTCGTGAGCGTCGACGGCTACGGCAACTCCTACGAGTACAAGGTCGGCGAGGTCAACGTGCCCGTCGACTACACCTCCAGCGTCAACGGCTCCGGCTCCACCTGGACCATCACCAACACCCACAAGGCCGAGAAGGTCGACGTCAAGGTGAAGAAGGTCTGGCAGGACAAGGAGAACAAGGCGAGCAAGCGCCCGACGTCGGTGACCGTGCAGCTCTACACCGTGGACGCCGAGGGCAACCTCGCCGCGGTCGAGGGCAAGACGGCCGAGCTCAAGGACGGCTCCTGGTCCGCCGAGTGGAATAGCCTGCCCAAGAACGAGGCCGGCAAGGCCATCAGCTACACCGTGCGCGAGCTCGACCCCGAGACGAACGAGCCGGTCGACGAGGGCACCGAGCTCTCCAACGGCTACAAGGTGACCTACAAGTCCGACGGCTACGGCACGGACACCTACTCCTATACGGTGACCAATACCTATGAGGAGGAAGAGCAGGAGTTCACGCTCTCCGGTTACTCCATGGCCGCCGAGGCCGCTCCGGTGTCTGAGCCCGACAAGGTCTGCTATGTGGACCCGAAGATCTACAAGAAGCTTGAGGGCCGCGCCCTTAAGGCCAAGGAGTTCACGTTCCAGCTTGTGAACGACAAGACGGGCGATGTTGTCTCTACCGCCGAGAACGACGAGGCTGGCATGGTCGACTTCGACAAGGCGGCCGATAAGACGGGCAACCTCGAGAACCCCTCCTGCCTGGAGTTCACCGCCGCCGGTACGTACACCTACACGGTGCGCGAGACCACCGGTTACGTGAGGGACCTGAGCATTGACTACTCCACCGAGGTCGTGAAGTTCGTCACCACCATCGGTAAGGACAGTAACGGCGCCCTCTACGAGGTCGAGAGTCACTACGTGGTGTATCCGAGCCAGGCCGACGCTGATGCTAAGACCAACGGTAAGGTCTACAACTCAAGCGAGCACCCTGCCATTACTAACAAGGTGAAGCCGCTGAGCATCGCCCTCACCAAGACCGACGCCGACTCGGGCGCCAAGCTTGCCGGCGCAACCTACGGCCTCTATCGCGTTGAGGACTCCGACTCCGACACCGCGTCTCTGGTTGCCGTAGCCGTTAGTGACGCTGACGGCGTCATGACCTTTACGGACACTGACACGAACGGCATCGTCGCGAACGGCACGTATTACTTCCAGGAGATCAGTGCTCCCGAGGGGTATGCGATTTCCGAGGCCAAGACCTGCACGTTCACCATTAAGCAGGAAGAGAACGGTGCCTATAGCCTGTCCTACGATGACGGCACGGTCAGCAAGGGCGCCTATGCGGGCACCGCGGCCGACCCGATCGTCTTCAAGCCCGGCGCCGGCGTGACCGACACCAAGATCGCCATCACGTTCGGCAAGGTCTCCTCCGACGGCACGGCGCTCTCCGGCGCCAAGCTCGCCGTGCGCGACGAGGCCGGCAACGACGTCGCCTCCTGGACGACTGACGGCACGGGCTATGTGGTGAACGACCTTACGGTTAACGACACGTACGTCCTTTACGAGAAGACGGCCCCCAAGGGCTATGCCAAGGCCGCTGAGGTCACCTTCACGGTGGACGCCTATGGCAAGGTCTCCATCGAGGCAGGCGCCGAGTCCAACGACCTGCTCAACGCCTATGCCACGGGTTCGCAGCTGAGCCTTGTGGACTACAAGGTGACTGAGATTGAGGACAAGGAGACGGTCGTGCGTGAGGAGGCTGTGCCCTCCGACAAGGACGACAAGAGCGACAAGGGTGGCAAGAAGACGGGCAAGGGCGGCAGACTGCCCCAGACTGGCGAGATCGTTACCTACGCGGGGATAATCCTCGCGGTTGGTGCCTGCCTGGTCTTTGGTGGCCTCGCCCGTAGGCTTCGCCACAAGATGTAGGCCCCATTGCGACCGAGTCGCCCGTGAGCGACTGCTTCGCTTGCTAGCTTCTGGCTGGCTAGAGCGAACCGACAAGAGGGACGGATGCTTCGGCGTCCGTCCCTCTTTTTGCGCGCCCACCTCTATTGAGGTGACATGGTTTGATAGCCGCCGTACGCCGATGAAAATGGGCAGGAAGTGCGTATATCCGGTAAACTTTCAAAGGTTATGTAAACAACGCCGTGTATGGGGACGTGCGGCGTCTGACGGGGGAGTGCCAATGGGAGAGGGCAAGACCTTCGGCGATTGCGCGTACGAGGGTGCGACTAGCGCGCCTGCTACCTGCGCAAACGAGGTGGCGGCATCCGCATCTCGCACTAACGTGGAATCGCGATTCGCGGCATCTCCGGACGCTGCCGTAACGACCGGAGAAGCTGCGAGTAACGCATCAGCTGCCTGCGCAAACGATGCCGAGGAGCGTCGCGTTCGCGTCATAGAGGTGAAGCAGAGCGTGTTCGCGAGTAACGAGCGCGCGGCGGACGCCCTGCGCGAGGAGCTGCAGGTGCGCGGGACCTTCCTGCTGAACCTCATGAGCAGCCCCGGTTCGGGCAAGACCACCACGCTGCGCCGCACCGTCGCCGCGCTCAAGGACGAGCTGTCCATCGGCGTGATGGAGGCCGACATCGACTCTGACGTGGACGCCCGTACCATGGCCGAGACCGGCGTCGTGGCCGTGCAGCTGCACACGGGCGGCATGTGCCACCTGGACGCGGCGATGTGCCGCCAGGGCCTGGCAGAGCTCGACGCCGCTGCCACCGAGGCCGGCGCCGCCCCGCTCGACCTCGCCATTCTCGAAAACGTGGGCAACCTCGTGTGCCCGGCGGAGTTCGATACGGGCGCGAGCGTGAACGTCGCCATCCTCTCCGTTCCCGAGGGAGACGACAAGCCCCTCAAGTACCCCCTCATGTTCGAGGTTACCGACGTGGTGCTCGTCAACAAGATCGACGTGGCGCCCTACTTCGACTTTGACCTCGAGCGCTGCATCGAGAACGTCCACCTGCGCAACCCCGGCGCGCTCGTCATTCCCATCTCGGCCAAGACCGGCGAGGGCATCGAGGAATGGGCGAGCTGGCTTTCCCAGGCCGTGGACGCCTGGAAGGCGGGGACCTTCCACAAGGCAACGCCCGCCAACTGCGACGCCGCGCACTACCCAGGGGAGTAAGGGCAGACCTTGTCCCGCGTGGCGGACGTGCAAGCGCCTGTCGCAAGGACTGGTTCTGAGGGCTGCGCCACGTAGCAGCGCCACGCGCCGGCCGTCTCGAAAGACCTGCTCGTGAGACTGCGAATAAACCCCAGCTCACGGCACTGCTCCACCAGAAACGCCATGCGGGCGCGCAACCGACGTCCGCAAGCAAGACGTAAATAACGCCCAGCTAGTGGGCTTGAGCATAAGGAGAGACCATGATTCTCAACGGCCCCGGAATTTCCTACACCGAGACTGACATCGGCTCCGAGTTTGTGCCCGAGGTTCCTGAGAACCCGCGCCCTAGCATCGTCGCCCTGTGCAAGCACTGCACCAACCGCATGCTTGGCAAGGACACCATCCTGCCCTATGAGTACTGGAGCTTTGCCGAGGCCGCCACCGACGAGCAGGCCGACATGCTCTGCAAGCTCAAGATGCGCGTGCCCTACACGCTCGAGGCCGCCGTCAAGGCCACCGGCATCCCGGCCGAGAAGCTCGAGCCCATGCTCGACGAGGTCTCTTACGTGGGCCTTCTCGAGTACAACTGGGAGAACCCCACCCGCACCAAGCAGTGGGTGCTGCCCATGCTCGTTCCCGGCTCGGCCGAGTTCCTCAACATGCGCTGGGAGCAGCTCGAGGAGCACCCGGTCTTCGCCAAGTTCTTCGAAAGCGCCTCGAAGGGCCCGCTTTCCAAGGCCACGCCGCTCGTGCCGCCCGGAGGCGCCGGAATCGGCATGCACGTCATCCCGGTGGAGAAGGCCATCGAGCACGAGAACCAGTCCATCTCCATCGAGCACATCAAGCACTGGCTCGACAAGTACGAGGGCAAGTACGCCGCCAGCGCCTGCAGCTGCCGCATGAGCCGCCAGCGCATGGGGCAGGGCTGCGCCGACGACTTCAACGACTGGTGCATCGCCGTGGGCGACATGGCCGACTACGTGGTGGAGACCAACCGCGGCCGCTACATCACCCGCGACGAGGCCATGGAGATCTTCCAGCGCGCCGAGGACAACGGCTTCGTGCACCAGATCACCAACATCGACGGCGAGAACAAGATCTTCGCCATCTGCAACTGCAACGTGAACGTGTGCTACGCGCTTCGTACCTCGCAGCTGTTCAACACGCCCAACCTCAGCCGCTCGGCCTACGTGGCCCGCACCGACGCCAAGAGCTGCGTGGCCTGCGGCCGCTGCGTGGAGGTCTGCCCGGCGGGTGCGGTGAAGCTCGGCCAGAAGCTGTGCCAGAAGTCCACCGGCGAGGTGCCCGAGTACCCGCGCCAGGAGCTGCCCGACGCCGTGAAGTGGGACTACACCAAGTGGAGCCCCGACTACCGCAACAAGAACCGCATCGAGACCTACGACTCCGGCACCGCCCCCTGCAAGACGGCCTGCCCTGCGCACGTGGCCGTGCAGGGCTACCTCAAGCTCGCCGCCCAGGGCCGCTACACCGAGGCGCTCGCCCTCATCAAGCGCGAGAACCCGCTGCCGGCCGTGTGCGGCCGCATCTGCAACCGCCGCTGCGAGGACGCCTGCACCCGCGGCCGTGTCGACGAGGCCATCGCCATCGACGAGGTGAAGAAGTTCATCGCCCAGAAGGACATGGATGCCGAGACCCGCTACATCCCGCCCCAGGTGCGCCCCAAGGTCAAGGGCGACTTTGAGGAGAAGGTCGCCATCATCGGTGCCGGCCCGGCCGGCCTCTCCTGCGCCTTCTACCTGGCCGAGAAGGGCTACAAGCCCATCGTGTTCGAAAAGAACGAGCGCCCGGGCGGCATGCTCACCTACGGCATCCCGGCCTACAAGCTTGGCAAGGACGTCATCCAGGCCGAGGTGGACGTCATCGAGGCCATGGGCGCCGAGTTCCACTACGGCGTCGAGGTCGGCCGCGACGTGACGCTGGCACAGCTGCGCGAGCGGGGCTACAAGGCCTTCTACGTGGCCATCGGCTGCCAGGGCGGCCGCAGGGCCGGCGTGCCCGGCGAGGACGCGCCCGAGGTCGGCGTGGCCGTGGACTTCCTGCGCGAGGTGGCTGCCGCCCAGCTCGACGGCGGCGTGGCCAAGCCCGTCTCCGGCAAGGTCGTCGTGGTGGGCGGCGGCAACGTCGCCATCGACGTGGCCCGCACCGCCGCGCGCCTGGGCGCCGAGAGCGTGGACATGCTCTGCCTCGAGGGCCGCGACATCATGCCCGCCTCCAACGAGGAGGTGGCAGAGGCCGAGAGCGACGGCGTGACGCTGAGCTGCGGCTGGGGCCCCAAGGAGGTCCTGCTCACCGAGGACGGCCACGTGCGCGGCATCGTCTTCAAGCGCTGCGCTCGCGTCTTTGACGAGGACGGCCGCTTCTCGCCCGAGTACGACGAGAACGACACCATCGAGCTCGCCTGCGACCAGGTGGTCATGTCCATCGGCCAGTCCATCGTGTGGGGCAACCTGCTCGAGGGCTCCAAGGTGGAGCTCGGCCGTGGCAACGGCGCCGTGGCCGACCCCAAGACCTACCAGACCGCCGAGCCCGACGTCTTTGTGGGCGGCGACGTCTACACCGGCCCCAAGTTCGCCATCGACGCCATCGCCGCGGGCCACGAGGCCGCCGTCTCCATCCACCGCTTCGTCCAGAAGGGCACGCTCACCATCGGCCGCAACCAGCGCCAGTACAGCGAGCTCAACAAGGAAGACGTGGACTTTGGCTCCTACGACGACACCGCGCGCCAGGAACCCAAGATCGACCACGAGCTGGAGAAGAGCCACCCCTTCCGTGAGTACACGCAGACCTTCACCGAGGAGCAGGTGAAGGCCGAAACGGCCCGCTGCCTTGGCTGCGGCGCCTCGGTCGTGGACCCGAACAAGTGCATCGGCTGTGGCCTGTGCACCACCAAGTGCGCCTTTGACGCCATCCACCTGTTCCGCGAGCGCCCCGAGTGCTCCACCATGGTGAAGTACGAGAAGAAGGTCCCGAGCCTGCTCAAGTACGCCGCCAAGCGCCAGGCCAAGATCATCTTCGGCAAGAAGAAGTAGCGAATCTGCCGGCGCGCGGTTGGGCAACCGCCGCGCGCCGGCTTTTTTGTTGGGCTTCTTAGCTCGGGTTTATTGGCTGGACTGGGCGCTTGCAGTTGGCTCGGCTGGGGGAGAGCCGCTCGCTTGTCGCCGGTTGGGTTGCGGCAATGCGCCTGTTAGCCTCGGGAACCTGAGCCTGCTTATTCAAATCGCTAGGCCGGTGCAGTGCCTTTGTGCCGGCTCTGTTTTTGGGAGAAACCTTGCACGAGCTGGGCATCGTCTTCTATATCATCGACGACGTGAAGAAGGTCGCCGCCGAGAACGGCGCCACCTCGGTCTCTCGCGTGACGCTCGACCTGGGCGAGGTCAGCGGCGTGGTGCCGGAGTTTCTCCAAGACGCCTGGACGTGGGCCGTGAAGCGCGAGCCGCTCATGGAGGGCGCTGAGCTCGAGGTAGTGGAGAACAAGGCAACCACCCTGTGCGAGAGCTGCGGCGCCGAGTACGGCACCGTGGAGCACGGCAAAATCTGTCCCGTCTGCGGCAGCGAGGCCACGCACCTCCTGCGCGGCCGCGAGGTCATGATTCGCGAGATCGAGGCCTTCTAGCGCAGGCCTCGCGCCGGTGCTTTGGTGCTGAATAAGCTTAGGCAGTAACGCTTGCGCCCGTCATTCTTTGGCGGGCGCATCGATTTTGGGTCCAACAATTAATTGCAGGCACTTCGTTTCGGACCCCGCCGCCTTAGCTGGCGAACCCTTCCGCAGGCTTGTGCCCCTACGCCCTTGCCCGCTTGGCGTAGACCTTGCTCGGACGGATGACCATCATGGCGCAGAAGATGAGCAGCGCGGTGGAGACGAGGCTGATGGGATAGATGATCATCAGCCACTCAAAGCAGGGGTTGCTCGGGTAGACGCAGCTCACCCAGAAGAAGCGCCAGCCGCACACGCCGATGGCCGTGAGAATCGCCGGCGCGAGCGAGATGCCAAATCCTCGCAGGTAGCCGCTCATGTTCTCGTAGGCCATGCTGGCCATGTAGCTCGGGAAGATCATGAGCATGCGGTAGTAGCCCAGACGTATTACCACCGGGTCGGGGTTGAACAGCGCCAGGATCTGGTGTCCCAGGCCAAGCAGCAGGGCGAGCATCACAAGCTCCACCACCTCGGCCTCGGCAAGGGTCGTGAGCAGCACCTTCTTGCAGCGCTCGATGTTGCCCGCGCCAAAGTTCTGCCCCACGAAGGTGGTGCAGGCCTGGGCGAAGGAGTTCAGCAGATTGTAGACCACGTACTCGATGGAGAGCACGGCCGAGCTTGCCGCCATGACCTCGGTGCCCAGTCCGTTGATGCAAGACTGGATGACGATGTTGGCCAGCGAGAAGACGGCGCTCTGCAGGCCCGCCGGCAGGCCGATGCGTACGACGCGCCTGAGCACGGGGCCGTCGAGGCGCAGTTCGCGCGGGTTGAGGCGGATGGGCGAGTCGATTCGGCACAGGCGCACGAACAGCACGGCGGCCGCCACGGTGTAGCTCACGGCCGTGGCAGCGGCAGCCCCTGCGACGCCCCAGCCCAGGCAGGGGATGAACACGAAGACCAGCGCGACGTTGATGAGCGAGGAAGCCGCGAGCGCCTGCAGGGGCATCTTGGTGATGCCCACGCTACGGAAGATTGCGGCCTCGAAGTTGTAGAGAAGGATGGACGGCATGCCCAGCAGGTAGACGCGCAGGAACATGAGCGCCTGGGGCAGGGTCTCGGCCGGCACACTCAGCAGGTTGAGCAAGGGAGCTGCAAAGAGCTCGCCCACGGCGATGACCACGAAGCCGATGGCGGCCATGCTCACCGAGCTGTGTACCGCCTTGTGCACGGTGTCCATGTCGTCGGAGCCGATGGCGTTGGCGATGACGACGTTGGTGCCGAGCGCGATGCCGATGAAGAGGTTGAGCAGCAGGCTCGTGATGGGCGTGTTGGAGCCAACGGCGGCCATGGCGGCGGGGCCCGCCTCGCCGGAGAGCTGGCCCACCATCATCGTGTCGATGAGCGAGCTGAGTTGCTCGAGGATGCCCGTGAGCGCCACGGGCAGGGCAAAGACGGGGACGGTTTTCCACAGCGATCCGTGGAGCATGTCGAGCGGGGGCTTCTTGGAGCCGCGCTTGCTTGGCCCTTTGTCGGCCGCGACGGTGCGGCCTTGTGCGGCGAGGCTTGCCTCCGCCTCGGGGCTGGTGGTCTCGTTCATGACTTGCACGGTGTTTTCGCAGCTCATTCGCCAGTCTCTGATCTCTACGCTCGCAACTTTGACCCGCACAGTCTAGTACCGCGCGCGGGGCCTTGTCACGCCTCGTCACTCCCTTTTTTGAGCCATGCGCGGCCACGCGAGCGGGGCCTTGCGGCGTGAGGTTGGGGCCGCCGTGATTCGTCGGGCGCGAGCCGCGTCCGCGAGAGCGGGGTGTCGCGGTGGGTTTGAGTCATGCGTGGCCATGCGGGCGGGGCCTCGCGGCGCGATATCGGGGTCGCCACGATTTGTTGAGTGCGAGCCGCATCTGCGAGAGCGGGGCGTCGCGGTGGGCGTCGGAGTTGCCTTGGGGTGCCCAGGCAATCCGGCGCGTGCCATTCCCCATGTGCTTTAGTCGTTCCCCATGCATCTGGGCCGTGCTTGGCGCTCGCTCAAGTCGCTCCCTAGCCGACCGTCTCCTTGGCGATGCGGACGAACTCGTCGATGACGTGCCAGCGGGCGCCGCTCTTGAGGCAGAAGCTGATCTCGTAGCTGGAGTCTTGCCCGAGGTCGAAGGCGAGCAGGCCGCGCTTTTGCTCGGGCGTGGCTGTTGCGTCGAGCAGGTTCTTGGGGCAGATGCAGGCGCCGTGGCCGCGCAGCGCGAGCGCCAGCAGGGTCTCCATGTTGCGCGAGCTCGCGCGCACGATAGGCTTGAAGCCGGCCCTGCCCACGAGCTCCAGGCCGATATTTCCCGTGATGTCCTCGGGCGGGCTCATGATGAAGGGGCAGGCCGCGAGAGGGGAGAGGTCGCAGCGAGAGAGTGGGCCCTTTATGTCCGCCGGCTTGATGCCGTGGGTCCGGAGCAGGTCTTTATTGGCCAGCAGCACCGTCTGCTCACGGTAGAAGGGGATGGTCTCGAAGCCTGGCATGGGCCGACCCACCACGCCGATGGCCAGGTCGGTCTTGTCTGCTGCCAGGGTGTCGAGGATGCCCTCGTTGCCGTCTTCGGCAAGTTCCACGCAGACGTTGGGGAAGGCGGTGCCAAAGCGCTCGATGATGCTGGGCAGCACCACGCGGCCGCGCGTGAAGGCCACGCCCACGCGCAGCGTGCCTTGCTGGTGTTCGTCGTTGCCGCTGAGCGAGCGGCGCAGCTCGGTGAGCTCGCCCTCAAGCCGTTTGGCGTAGGCCAGGAAGGTTTCGCCCTCGTGGGTGAGGCGCAGGGGCGTGCTGCGCTCGAGCAGGGTGCAGCCAAGTTCGCGCTCCACGCCGGCGACGTGGGCGGAGAGCGTCTGCTGTGTCACGTGGAGCCGCTCGGCCGCGCGGGTGAAGCTCCCCTCGGCGGCGATGGCGCGGAAATATTCCATGGTCTGGAAGTTCATGGCGGCCCTCCTTGGTGATAGCGATTTGCGTGCGTGCGGCTGTCCGTTGTTGTACCGGGCGCTACGGCGTGGGACCCGGCTGGCCGGCAGTCTCATGACCCTGCGCCCCGTCCGTCCGAGGGGCCGTTTCGTCTGGGCTTGCGCGGGTTTGAGCGCACGTCTCTTGTTGCGCGCCAGCTACGGAGACGAGAGTCACAAATGCTGCGGCGCGCCTCACGATGGAACAGGGCCGCATGCCACAAATTCTACTTGTGACAACAACCACTATCAACAGTTTGAAATCGTGAAGCACCGGCGCGATAGTGGACTCGTGACGCGGCCTATCCCACACCTGCCGCTCACCGCAAGAACCTCCCGTCGCTCTATCCGTTCCGGCGACGGGCCTTTGGGCAGCCTTGGCTGCCCATCTTCGTTTGGAGCGCAGGGGAGATTTCACATGCTCGAGCTTGTCATCTTGGCCGTCTTTTGCGCCGAGCTCATCGTCTGCGTGGCGGCTGGCCTGCCCATCGCAGGCGCCCTCGTGGTGGGCCTCGTCCTGTTTTTGGGCTACGGTCGCTACAAGGGCCACGGCCCTTCCGAGCTCGCAAAGATGTGCGCGGACGGCATCTCGACCGCAAAGGGCGTGCTCGAGGCCTTCGTGCTCATCGGCATCCTCACGGCGCTGTGGCGTGCGAGCGGCACCATCTCCGAGGTCGTGGTGGTGGCCACGCCCCTCGTGAGACCCGCCTTGGCGCCGCTTGCGGTCTTTGCCCTGTGCTGCCTCATGTCGTTTCTCACCGGGACCTCGTTCGGCACCGCTGCCACGATGGGCGTGGTCTGCATGACGATGGCGAGCTCCATGGGCGCCAATGCCCTGACCTGCGGCGGCGCCGTGCTCGCGGGCGCCTACTTCGGCGACCGCTGCTCGCCCATGAGCTCGAGTGCCCTGCTCGTCCGCTCCATCACCTGCACCGACATGGCGGGCAACTTCCGTGCCATGATGCGCTCGGCCGCGGTGCCGCTCGCCCTCACAATCGTGATCTACGGCGTGGCCGGGCTCGCTCTGCGCCCGGCGGGCGGCTCAGGCGACAACGAGACCGTTGCCATGCTCGCCACCTTCTTCAACCAGGGGCCGGTGGCGCTGCTGCCCACCGTCCCCGTCCTCGTGCTGCCGCTCTTCCGCGTGGGGATGAAGCGCTCCATGGCCGTGAGCATCGTCATCGCCGCGCTCGTCTGCGTCCTTGCTCGTGGCATGGCACCGGCCGAGCTGCTGCAGACCGCCGTGTTTGGCTACGCGCCGCAAGATGCCCAGGTGGCCGCCCTCATGAGCGGCGGCGGTCTCGTCTCCATGGTCAACGTCGCCTTCATCGTCTGCCTGTCATCGAGCTTTGCCGGTATTTTCTCTGCCACGGGCATGCTCGACGGCGTGCAGCGCCACATCGCGGCGCTGGCCGAGCGCGTGACGACCTTCGGCGCAATTCTGGTGGTGGTGATCCCGGCGAGCATGGTGGCCTGCAACCAGACGCTCGGCACCATGCTTGCCTACCAGCTCTGCTCAGACCTCGAGCCCGATCGCCGCGCCATGGCGCTTGACCTTGAGGACTCGGTCATCGTCCTCTCGCCGCTCGTGCCCTGGTCCATCGCCTGCAGCGCCGTCGTCTCCATGTGCGGCGCGCCCGCCGCCTGCTGGCTCACCGCCGTCTACCTCTGGCTCATTCCCCTGTGGCACCTCATCCGCAGCCTGCGCGAGCGCCGCAACGCCACGGCCAAACTTTCCACCGAGCCGGCCGAGTCGCCCTCCGTCGCCCCTGCCGTTCGCTAGCTTTTCGGGGCAGGGCCCTGTGCGCAAAAGACCGTGGCGGTTGCGGGCGGGATTGAGCGCTATACTCATACTCTGTATGAACTATCGGGGGCGGCCTGCGATGCGGGCTGCCCTTTTCGGCAGGCCTCGCCTGCCATACGAGAGGAGAGACGCATGGCCAACACCATCTCCGGTACCCTCCGGGTCTCCAACGACGTCATCGCTGACCTCGCCGGCTACGCCGCGCTCGAGTGCTACGGCGTTGTGGGCATGGCCTACACCGACGCCCAGGACAACATCGTCCGCCTGCTGTCGCTCGGCAGCCTGCGCAAGGGCATTGACGTCTCGGTGGAGGAGGGCCGCGTGAAGGTCGACCTGCACACGGTGCTCGAGCAGGGCGTCAACATGGCGAGCGTCTCGCGCAACCTCGAGAGCGCGGTTCGCTTCACGCTCAAGGAGGTCGCCCAGATCGAGGGCGCCGACGTCACGGTCCACGTCGAGGACCTGCGCGCAAACAAGTAACAGCTCCGCGGCCCGGTCAGAAGCCGGGCCGCAGTACGTAGCCCCCCGAGGGCTTGAGCGCGGCCGCTTTAGGCCCATGGATTTGGAGAGAGTTCCCAGTATGATCGCCAACGTGATTCGCTCGTGCTTCCCCGTCGCCGCCCAGGCCGTGGCCGACAAGTCCGAGGACATCAACAAGCTCAACGTCTTCCCCGTCCCCGACGGAGACACCGGCACCAACATGTCGCTCACCCTCGGCACCGTCGTGCGCGAGGTGCAGGCGCTTCCTGCCGACTGCGACATGGCCGCCGTCGCCAAGGCCATCACCCACGGCTCGCTCATGGGCGCCCGCGGCAACTCCGGCGTCATCACCAGCCAGATCCTGCGCGGCATGGCCGAGGGCCTGGTTGGCGCGCACGAGCCCGTCACCACGGCAGACATCGCCAGCGCCTTCCGCAACTGCGTGAAGGTCGCCTTCAAGGCCGTCCGCAAGCCGGTCGAGGGCACCATCCTCACCGTCATCCGTGACCTCTCCGCCCGCGCCGACCGCTGCGAGAAGGAGAAGATGGGCGTGCCCGAGACGCTCGAGGCCATCGTGGTCGAGGCCTACGAGAGCGTGGCCCGCACACCCGACCTGCTGCCCGTCCTCAAGGAGAACGGCGTGGTGGATTCCGGCGCCTACGGCTTCGCCACCTTCGTGGAGGCCTTCGTGAATGCCGCGCTGGGCAAGGCCGGCGCCGGCATCGACTTCAACACCTCCGTCGCCACCGCCGCAGACGCCCACAACGTGGCCGACGCCCGCGTGCAGATCGAGCTCAACGACGACTGGGAGGGCTCGGAGTACCGCTACTGCAACGAGTTCCTCTTCAAGGCCGAGGAGGGCTTTGACCCCGACGCCGCCCTCAGCCACCTTGCCACCCTCGGCGACTGCGAGCTCGTGGTGGGCTCCTTCCCGGACTTCAAGGTGCACGTGCACTCCAACGAGCCTAACCGCGTGCTCGAGTACATGCTCCAGTTCGGCCAGGTCTACGAGGTCTTCATCCACAACATGGACATGGAGGCCCACGACCGCACGGCCGGCATCGCCGCCGACCAGGCCGCTGCCGCTCCCGCCGAGCCCCGCAAGCCGCTGGCCTTCGTGGCCGTGGCCGCCGGTGACGGCGAGGCCGAGATCCTCAAGTCCCTCGGCGTCGACGTCGTGGTCTCGGGTGGCCAGACCATGAACCCCTCCACGGCCGACATCCTCGACGCCGCCGCCTGCGCCAACGCCGAGCACGTCATCGTGCTTCCCAACAACGGCAACATCCGCATGGCCGCCGAGGCCGCCGCGAGCGCTTCCGAGGGCTTCGAGATCATCGTCGTTCCCACCAAGACCGTGCCGCAGGCCTTCGCCGCCATGTTCGCGGTCGACTCCGACCTCAGCGCCGCCGAGAACGCCGAGGCCATGACCGAGGCCTTCGCCGCCGTGCGTGACGGCGAGGTCACCCACGCCGTGCGCGACTCCCAGGCCGCCGACGGCACGCCCATCCACGACGGTGACGTCATGGGCATCCAGGGTTCCGACATCGTGGTCGTGGGCTCCGACGTCCAGCAGGTCACGCTCGACCTCATCGCCAAGATGCAGGACGAGGAGGAGGGCGATACCCTCACCATCCTGGCTGGCTCCGACATGGACGAGGAGAGCTTCGGCGCCCTCTGCGACGCCATCGAGGCCGCCCAGCCCGACCTCGAGGTCGACGCCCACCGTGGCGGCCAGCCGCTCTACCCGGTCATCTTCTCCATCGAGTAGGCGCGCCCTAGCATGGCCGCGGCCGCGGCGGACAAGCCTGCGACGGCGGGCATCATCCCAAACATAGGCGAGGCTTCTGTGCGCCTCGCGCGCTCGCGGGCGTGGGACGCTGACGTCTTACGTCTGCGCTTTGCTCGCGGCGCTCGCGCCGAGGCCCTGGGTCGGCTTGGCATATCCACCGTGCGCGACGCGCTGCTCCACGTGCCGCACCGCTACCTGGACTTCACGTGCATCACTGAGATCGCCCGTGCCGACGTGGGGGCCGATTGCACCGTGCTGGGCGTGGTGGACAAGGTTGCGCTCAAGCGTCCGCGCCCCAAGCTGTCCATCGTCGAGGTCATGTTGCTCGACAACACGGGGGTGCTGCGCTGCTCCTTCTTCAAGCAGCCGTGGCTGGCCGAGCAGCTCAAGCGCGGCGACACGCTTGCCGTATCTGGCAAGGTGACCTTTGCCTACGGCTTTAAGCAGATGACGCCGCAGTTCCACGAGGTTGTGGCCCATGAGGGCGAGCAGGCGGCCGCCGCCGGCTTTGCGCGCCTCTTGCCGGTCCATGGTGTGAGCGAGGGTCTCTCTGCGGCTTGGATGCGGCGCATCGCGAGCGCCGCCGTGGCCGACTGGTCCGACGCCTGCGACTTCATGCCCGCCGCGCTCGTGGCCAAGAACCACCTCATGGGCGAGGCGCGCGCCGTGCGCGAGGCGCAGTTCCCCACGAGTGCCGCAGCAGCGCAGCGTGCCCGCAAGCGCCTGGCCTACGACGAGCTGCTCTGCCTGCAGGCGGCTTTGCTCGCGCGGCGGGAGATTGAGCTTGGCGGTGAGACGGCCCACGTCCACGCCACGAGCGGACCTCGCATGGAGGCCCTGCTTGCCGCCATGCCCTTTGAGCTTACGGCCGAGCAGCGCGTCGCGGCTGACGAGATCCTGGCCGACATGGCGCAGGCGCGCCCCATGAACCGCCTGCTTTTGGGCGACGTGGGCACGGGCAAGACGGCCGTGGCCGCCGTGGCGCTCGCCGCCGTGGCGGACTCCGGATCCCAGGCCGCCGTGATGGCGCCCACCTCGGTGCTCGCTAGCCAGTATGCCGAGAAGCTCGGCCCCCTGTTCGACGCGGCCAACATCAGCTGGGCGCTCGTGAGCGGATCCACGCCGGCCTCCGAGCGCGCCGCAACCGCCGCCTCACTGGCCGCCGGCGAGACCTGCGTACTCTTCGGAACCACTGCCGTGCTTGGCGATGACCTCGAGTTTCATGACCTTTCGCTGGTGGTCGTGGACGAGCAGCACCGCTTTGGCGTGAACCAACGGGCACGCCTGCGCTCCAAGGGTTCCGTGCCCGACCAGCTCGCCATGACGGCCACGCCCATCCCGCGCACGCTTGCGCTCTCGGTCTACGGCGACCTTGCCTGCTCACGCATCCGCCAGCGCCCGCATGCCGGCGCGGGCGTCACAACCAAGCTCATCACGCCCGAGAACGCCGACGTGGCCCACACCGCCATCGCCGAGGCGCTTGCGGCCGGGCACCAGGCCTACGTCATCTGCCCGCTCGTGGACGAGGCCGACGACGGCTCCGAGCTTGACGACGTGCCCGAGGCCGAGCTCGCCCGCACCGACGCCAAGCCGCACTCGGCCCAGGCCACCTACGAGCGCCTGCGCGACCGCGTCTTCCGCGGCTACAGCGTAGGCCTGCTTACCGGCCGCATGGGCGCCGCCGAGAAGGACGAGGCCATGGCCGCCTTCAAGGAGGGCCACACGCAGGTGCTCGTCTCCACCACCGTGGTGGAGGTGGGCGTGGACGTGCCCAACGCCACCGTGATGATGATCTGGGACGCCGACCGCTTTGGCCTGGCCACCCTGCACCAGCTGCGCGGCCGCGTCGGCCGAGGGACGGTCGCCGGTGAGGTCTTTCTCGTGAGCGCCGCCCGCGGCACGAGCCCGGCCAAGCGCCGCCTTGGGGCCCTCACGCGCACGAGCGACGGCTTTGAGCTGGCCGAGGCTGACCTGCGCCTGCGCCACGAGGGCGAGGTCTTGGGCTACCGCCAGAGTGGCGGCGTCACCCTCAAGCTCGTAGACCTTGCGGCCGACGCCGACCTGGTGGAGGCGGCGCACGACGACGCCCTCGCCCTCTATGCGGCCGACCCCTCGCTTGCGGACGCACGTAACCGCCCGCTCGCCCGCGAGGTTCGCCGCCGCTTTGGTGCATACTTCGAAGGTGAACGTTCGCGGTAGGGTCAGCTCCTCTGAGCTGCGCTGATATGAAACCTCGGCCCCGCTTGCGGGCCTTGAC
>CAVJWS010000015.1:0-14489 GCA_963653485.1 Prevotella sp. CAG:279 | reverse complement strand
GCTGCACCTTCGTGGACCTCGACCCAAAGGCCTGCGCACGCGTGCGCAGGAACGCTGCCGCCCTCGGCGCGGCCCCGGCGAGCTTCACCGTGGTGCGCGGAGATACGGCCAAGCTTGCGGCCTCCGGCCATGTGTCGGGCGCGCCCTTCGACGTCGTCCTGCTCGACCCGCCCTACGCCACCGAGGCCGCCCGCGTGGCCGAGCTGGTGGAGGCCTTGGACGCATCCGGCCTCCTCACGGAAGGCGCTCACGTGCTCTACGAGCGTTCCTCCAGCCGCCCTGCCATGGAGCCTGCCGGGTTTTACGCCGTCAAGCAAAAGCGCTATGGTCAAACGGCCGTCGACCTCTTGGGAAGGAACGCCTAGGCAATGCAGACCACCGAGGACCTCATCGAGCACGTCGTTGTTCCTGGAACCTTTGACCCGATCACCTACGGCCACATCGACGTGGTGCGCCGCGCGCGCCGCATCGCCGGCCATGTGACGGTGGCCGTGGCGGCCAGCCTCGGCAAGAACGGCACGGGTCCCAAGTTCACGCTCGCCGAGCGCGTGGAGCTGGCCCGCCTGGCCCTTGCGAGCGAGGGCGTCTCCGAGGGCGTCGACGTCATGCCGCTCACCGGCCTTCTCGTGGACTTCTGCCACCAGGTGGGGGCGGGCGCCGTGGTGAAGGGCCTGCGCGCCATGACCGACTTTGAGTACGAGCTGCAGCAGGCAGACCTCAACTTCCGCCTGGCGCCCGACGTGGAGAGCATCTTCGTGATGAGCAACCCGGCCTACGGCTACGTCTCGAGCTCCATCGTGCGCGAGCTCGCCGGCCTGGGCTCCGACGTCTCCATGCTCGTGCCGCCCTGTGTGGCCGATGCCCTCAAAGAGCGCTTCTCCGACAGCGGTTCGCACTAATTGACGGCCTGACCTTCTTCTTCTGCAATTATCCGAATTCGTACAAAGTCTTGTAATTATCCGAAATCGTACTAAGCTAGATTTCCGATAGTCTGAAATCGGACGATTGAGGCTTATGGACGAGAAGACGAGGGCGGCCGCCTGGCAGGAGGCGGCATCGCCGGATGGGGTAGATGAGCAGGTCCAAGCTCATCCCCGCGGCGCAGGGGCCGTGCAAGCGCAGGCCAGCCAAGAGGGCCTTATCTCCCTTGACGTGTGGGTGAACAGCTTTGACAGGCTATACCGCAAGACCGACCAGCTCTATTACGAGATGGCGCGCGACTGTGGCGTTCCCGAGTCGGCCTACTGGCTCATGTATGCCATCTTCTGCCGAGGGGGCAGCATGCCGGTGAGGGACATCTCCGAGACATGCGGCTACACCAAGCAGACGGTGAACTCCGCCCTGCGCAAGCTCGAGGAGAAGGGCCTGGTGGAGACCTCCTTTTGCGAGGGGAGCCGCAAGGCCAAGCAGGTCACCTTCACCGAGCTGGGACACGAGCTCTCGCAGGAGCAGATCGTGCCGGCAAACATCGCCGAGCGCCGGGCCTTCCAGGCGCTCACGCCAACCGAACAGGCCGATATGCTGCGGTTAATTGACAAGTACGTGGCCTCGGTCGAGAACCAGATCGCAATCATGAAGGGGCAGGCGTCCGAATGAGCGAGACAACCATCGAAAACGAGCTGCGTGCGCAGGCGCGCGAGCGCGCGGCGTCGGGGGCAACCAACGCCGGCCCGCTCGCGCTGCTCGGCAGCCTCGTCTCTCCCTACAAGGCCCTGGCGGCGGGCACCCTGTTCGCCATGGTCTTTGACCTGCTGGGCATGCTGCTCATGCCAACCCAGCTCTCGGCCATGATCAACGTGGCCACCACCACCCAGGACCAAGGCGAGTTCATGGGCCACGCGGCGCTCATGCTGGGCGCGGCGCTCATCGGCTCGTGCGGATACGTGGTCTCCACCTGGCTGGCCTCGCAGCTGTGCGCCCGCGTGGGGCGTGACCTTCGCATGCACGTGTACAAGGCCTCGCTTGCCTTCTCGGGCTCGGACTTCAGCGAGTTTGGCACCGGCTCCATGATCACGCGCACGCTCTCTGACGCCAACGTGGTGCAGCAGACGCTGCTCATGACCATCCTCATGATCTTCCCCGTGCCCATCATGTGCGTCATCTCGGTGACGCTGGCCTTCTCCATCGACTTCGTGATGGGTTGGGTGGTGCTGGGCGTGACTCTCATCACACTCGCCATCTCGGTGGCCGCCATCTTTGGCACGGCGCCCGTCTTCACCAGGCTCCAGGGCTACATCGACGCCATGAACGCCCGTCTTCGCGAGGCCATCACCGGCGTGCGCGTGGTGCGCGCCTTCGGCCGCGAGGAGAAGACCGAGGAGCGCCTCAACGAGACCTTCGAGGCCTATGCCAAGAACGCCATCCGCGTGAACCTCGTCTTTGCCGTCACCGACCTCATGACCTTCTTCTTCATGAACGGCGTGGAGTCGCTCGTGATGTGGGTGGGCGCCGACCGCGTGGGCGTGCACGCCATGCAGATCGGCTCCATCTCGGCCGTCATCGAGTACGCCATGCTCATCATGTTCTTCATGATGATGGCCCAGTTCGCCATGCTCTCCGTGCCGCGCGCCATGGCCTGCCTGGACCGCGCCTCCGAGGTCTTGGGCACGCGCCCGCAGATCGCCGACGCCGAGCAGCTGTCCGAGCTTCCCGCCGTGGGCACCGACGGCGAGGTGGCAGGCGAGGTCGCCCGCTTCGACCACGTCTCCATGCGCTTCCCGGACGCCGACGAGGACACCCTGAGCAACCTCAGCTTTTCCATTCGCCGCGGCCAGACGTGCGCCATCATCGGCAACACCGGCTCGGGCAAGTCCACCATCGCCAAGATGCTGCTGCGCTTCAACGAGGTCACGGGCGGCTCGGTGCTCTTCAAGGGTCACGACCTGCGCGAGGTCTCCCAGGACGAGCTGCGCGCCCGCATCGCCTACGTGCCGCAGAAGGCGTGGCTGTTCAGCGGCACCATCGCCGAGAACCTGCGCTACGGCGCGCCGGAGGCCACCGACGAGGAGCTGTGGCACGCCCTCGACGTGGCACAGGCGAGCTTCGTTAGCGAGCTGGAGGACGGCCTTGAGGCCCGTGTATCCCAGGGCGGCACCAACTTCTCCGGCGGCCAGCGCCAGCGCCTGGCCATCGCCCGAGCCCTCGTGCGCAAGGCCGACCTCTACGTCTTTGATGACAGCTTCTCCGCGCTGGACTTCAAGACCGACGCGGCGCTGCGCCACGCGCTTGCGCCCGAGCTCGCCGATGCGGCGACGCTCATCATCGCCCAGCGCGTGAGCACCATCCGCGACGCCGCCCGGATCGTGGTGCTCAAGGACGGCCGCATCGTCGGCCTCGGTACCAACAGCGAACTCATGGAGGGCTGCGAGACCTACCGCGCCATCGCCGAGTCCCAGGCCAGGAAGGGGGTCAGCAATGAGTAACGAGAACCTCGATAAGCGCGAGGCCGTGGCCGCTGCGGCCAGCGGCTATGACGCCATCGGCGTGACCCCCGCTGGCGGTGACGTTGCTGCTGAGGGCTATGCTGCGGCGAGTGTCTCTGGCACGGATAATGCCGCTGGGGCTGGTTTTGCCGAAGGCGCCTCGCTTGCTGCTGCCGCCGCGGGCGCCGTGGACGACGCCACGGCCGCGAACGCCGCCGCCAAGCCGTCCATCCTGGCTTCCTACCTCGAGGAGAACGAGCGCAAGCCGCCCGAGCCCGAGGAGGAGCTCGACGTCCCCAATGACGCCCTCGGCACCGCCTGCCGCCTGTGGGAGGCGATGTCCGACCAGCACTGGAAGATCGTCCTGGTGTGCTTCACCAGCGTCTTCTACGTCGTGGGCACCCTCGCCGCCGTGAGCTACAGCGCCTCGCTCATCGACCTGCTCTGGGCAAACATCCAGGACGCGTGGGCCGGCGGCTCCGGCTTCTCGCTCACGTTCGAGAACGGCGGCTCGCAGGTGCTCGTCTTCCTCGGCATCTGGACGCTCACCTGGGCCTTCTACTCCACCAACAACCTCGTGATGGCGAGCTTTGCCGAGAAGCTCAACCTCAAGCTGCGCCGCCGCATATCCTCCAAGCTCCAGCGCCTGCCATTGGCCCACTATGACGGCCGCCAGCCCGGCGACACCATCAGCCGCGCCACAAACGACCTCGACAAGGTCTCCGAGGTGCTGCAGCGCGGCATGCTGCAGGTCATGATCTCGGCCCTCACCGTGGTGGGCGCCGTGGTGATGCTGTTCACCATCAACTTCGCCCTCACCTGGATCTTCGTGGGCTTCTGCGTGGTGGCCCTGCTCGTCACCAAGTCCTTCGCCGCCCGCACGCTGCGCGTGGCGTCCGAGCGCCAGGCGGCCACCGGCAAGCTCACCGGCAAGGTGGAGGAGGCCTACACGGGCCGCGCCGTCATCAAGGCCTTCGGCCGCGACGACGCCAGCGCCGCCGAGGTCCTGGCCGCCGCCGAGGAGGTCGCCGACGCGAGCGCCAAGGCCGACTTCCTCACTAACGCCGTGGGCCCCATCATCCGCTTCATGCTGCGCCTGTGCCAGGTGCTCATCGCGGTCCTGGCCGGCCGCCTGCTGCTGGCCGGACAGCTCACCGTGGGCACCTTCCAGGCCTTCTTCCAGTACATCTCCACCGGCGCCGAGCCGCTCACGCAGCTCGCCATGACCATCGAGATGCTTCAGGGTGCCCTGGCCGCCGCCGAGCGCGTCTTCACCCTGCTGGACGAACCCGAGGTGGAGGCCGACCCCGAGCACCCGCTCACCTGCGCCGAGCCCGTGCGCGGCCGCATCGAGTTCGAGCACGTGCGCTTTGGCTACAAGCCCGAGAAGACCCTCATGCGCGACGTGAGCCTGGTGGCCGAGCCCGGCCAGAAGGTGGCCATCGTGGGCGCCACGGGCGCCGGCAAGACCACCCTCATCAACCTGCTCATGCGCTTCTACGAGGTGCAAGGCGGCTGCATCACGCTCGACGGCGTGGACACCCACCAGATGCGCGCGGCCGACCTGCGCGCCCAGTTTGGCATGGTGCTGCAGGACGCCTGGCTGTTCGAGGGCACCATCGCCGAGAACATCGCCTACGGCTGCCCGGGCGCCACGCGCGAGCAGGTCATCGAGGCGGCCAAGGCGGCCCACGTGGACTACTTCGTCCGCACGCTGCCGCGCGGCTACGACACCGTGCTCGCCAATGACGCCGAGGCCGTGAGCGCCGGCCAGCGCCAGCTGCTCACCATCGCCCGCGCCATGCTGTGCGACCCGGCCATCCTCATCCTCGACGAGGCCACCTCGAGCGTGGACACGCGCACCGAGCAGGCCATCGTCCACGCCATGGAGACGCTCATGAGCGGGCGTACGAGCTTTGTCATCGCGCACCGCCTCTCCACCATCGTGGACGCCGACCTCATCCTCGTCATGGACCACGGCAACATCATCGAGCAGGGCAGCCACGAGCAGCTCATGGCCGCCGGCGGTGCCTATGCCGAGCTGTACCTGAGTCAATTCGCATAGGGCGGCAAAACGCTTACACCGCCTTTTGGAAGGCTGTACGCCCGGGCCACATACATGCTTCGCTCGCCCGCTGCGCAAAGGTTCTCGCTACGCATGCATGTGGCCCGGGCTGCTTGTTGCGGGCAGGTGCTCGCATTTGCCTTGGGGTCTCTGTAGAGGGTTGTTGCGTTTTGCCACATGTAAGGCCGTTCGCCCGAGCCACGTGCATGCTTCGCTCATCCGTTTCGCAGGGGTTCTTGCTTCGCATGTAGGCGGCCCGGGCTGCTTGTTGCGGGCGGGTGCTCGCATTTGCCTTGGGGGTCTCTGTGGGGGGCTTATTGCTGAGCGTGCTAATCTCGTTTGGGAACTGTTTGATTAGGGAGGAAACCCATGCCTTGCACCACTATCCTGATTGGAAAAAAGGCCAGCTACGATGGGTCGACCATCATTGCTCGTAACGAGGACTCGCCCAATGGCGTGTTTGAGCCCAAGCGCTTTTGCGTGGTGAGCCCCGCCGAGCAGCCGCGCCACTACAAGAGCGTGCTCTCCCACGTGGAGATCGAGCTGCCGGACAACCCGCAGCGCTATACCAGCGTGCCCAACGCCATCACCAAGGAGGGCATCTGGGGCGAGGCTGGCTTCAACGAGGCGCAGGTGGCCATGAGCGCCACCGAGACGCTCACCACCAACGAGCGCGTGCTCGGCGCCGACCCGCTGGTGGAGCTCGTGCCGTCCAAGGGCAAGCCGGGCGAGGAGAGCTATGAGCCCGAGGTGCCCGGCGGCATCGGCGAAGAGGACTTCCTCACCATCGTCTTGCCCTACGTCACCTCCGCCCGTGAGGGCGTGCGTCGTCTGGGCGAGTTGCTCGAGACCTATGGCACCTATGAGATGAACGGCACGGCCTTCTCCGACGCCGACGAGATCTGGTGGATGGAGACGGTGGGTGGCCACCACTGGATCGCCCGCCGCGTGCCCGACGAGGCCTACGTCACCATGCCCAACCAGCTTGGGATAGACGAATTTGACCTCGATGACGCCTATGGCGAGCAGAAGGACTTCATGTGCTCGGCCGACCTGCGCGAGTGGATGGCGCAAAACCACCTCGACCTGTCGCTTACTGATGCCGACCTCGGGCTTGCCGGTTCCGAGGAGAGCGTGGCGGCCGGTGCCGACGGCGTGCACACCCGCTTTAACCCGCGCGAGGCCTTTGGCTCCCATTCCGAGCGAGACCACGTCTACAATACCTGCCGCGCGTGGGTGATGCAGCGAGCCCTCAACCCGTCCGACGCCTGGGATGGCCCGGACGCCGAGTGGGGCCCCGCCAGCGATGACATCCCCTGGTGCCGCGTGCCCGAGCGCAAGCTCACCATCGAGGACGTGAAGGACGTGCTCTCCAGCCACTACGAGGGCACGCCGTACGACCCCTATGGCAACCTCGGCACGCCCGAGAGCCGCCGTCGCTTCCGCCCCATCGGCATCAACCGCAACAGCCAGCTCGCCGTGCTGCAGATTCGCCCCTACGCGCCTGCGCCCACGCGCTGCGTGCAGTGGATGGCCTACGGCTCCAACGCCTTCAACACGCTCGTGCCCTTCTTCGGTTCCGTCACCGACACGCCGGCCTACCTGCGCGACACCTGCGAGCGCGTCACGAGCGAGAACTTCTACTGGGCCAACCGCCTCATCGCGGCCATCGCCGACCCGCACTTCGGCGACTGCGTGAACGCCTGCGACAACTACCGCGAGGTCACCATGGGCTTTGGCCACAAGGTCATCCGCGAGGCCGACGCCCAGGTGGCCGTCCTTGGCGAGGATGCCTCTGAGACCGAGGTGACCTCTCTGCTCGAGGCCGCCAACGAGCGCATGGCCGGCGAGCTCAAGCGCGAGACCGAGAAGCTCCTCGACAAGGTGCTGCTCTCCTCGAGCCTGCTCATGAAGAACGGCTTCTCGCTCTCTGACCACTAGGGGCTTGCCCGCCTTGCCTGTCCTTGTTGGCGTTATCTGGGCCGCGCGTCCTGCTTGCCTGGCTGCCTGGCAGCCTCGCATGCCGGGCGCGCGGCCCCTTGGTTTGGCCATTCCGTAAGCGCTGATGGCCCCTGGGCTGTTACTATGTCTCGGTTCGGACGTTTATCTCTCTACGAGGTGAGACCCTTGGATATCGATTACCTGCTGCTGTTGCAGAGCTTCCGCGAGGCCACGGGTGACGTGCTGTCGCCGTTCATGATGTGGGCGAGCGACGTGGCGATCAGTTTTTGGCCCTTTGCCGTAGGTGCCCTTATCTACCTCGTGTTTGACCGTGCCGCCGGCAAGCGCATCTTGGGTGGCATCGCCCTGGGCCTCTATGTCAACGGCCTGCTTAAGCTCATCTGTTGCGTCTATCGCCCCTGGATCCGCGACGCCCGCGTGCTTCCCTATGGCGACGCAAAGGCCACCGCGGGCGGCTACTCGTTCCCGAGCGGCCACACCACGTATTCCACTGGTCACTTTGGCGGCTTTGGCGTCTGGCAGTGGAAGCGCCGCAGGTGGCTTTCCTTCCTGTGCTTCGCCTTCGTGGCCATCGTGCTGTTCTCGCGCAACTACCTGGGCGTCCACACCCCGCAAGACGTCGTCGTCGGGTTCCTTTCGACCGCTCTCATGATTTGGGTCGTCTACAAGGTGGAGGCTTGGACCGACGAGGACCCCTCGCGTGACCTCACGGTGCTCGTCGTCGGCGTGGCCCTGACCGTGGCCTCTGCCGTCTTCTACCTGGTAAAGCCCTATCCGCTCGATTACACGGCTGACGGATGGCTGCTCGTTGACCCCGTAAAGATGATGTACGACTCCTTCCAGGGCCTTGCTCTCATCTCTGGCTACGTCATCTGCCGCTACTTTGAGCGCCGCGGGCCCGATTTCGAGGCCCTGCTCACGCGTCCCCAGCGCTTCGTGGTGGCTGCCGTCTCCATCCCGGTGCTCGCGGCTTGGATCATCCCCGCTCGCTCGGCGATTGCGGGAATCATCGACGCACGCGCGGGAAACTTCATCAGCAACTTCGTCTACGTGGTCCTGCTGCTCGTCGTCATCCCGCGCGCCATGGCCTTCGTTGCCAAGCACCTTAATGGCAAGGAGCTGGCGGAGGAGTAGGGCGGCTCTGAGCCTGCCCGCTCGAAGCGGCGCATGCCACGCTCCCGCTCAGCATGCGAAGGAGGCTCAGGCTGCACGCACGACGTCGCCCTCAACATGCGAGGCTGTTCGCCCGGGCCACACACACGACGTCGCCCCCAACATGCGAGGCTGTTCGCTCGGGCCACACGCATGCTGCGCTCGCCCGCTTCCAAGGGTTCTCGCTTCGCATGCATGTGGCCTGGGCTGCTTGCTGCCCGCCCTTAGCCTACGCGCTCGATGGTGCCGCCGCCGAGGCATTCGTCGCCGATGTAGAGGACGACGGCCTGCCCAGGGGTGATGGCTCGCTGCGGACGCTCGAAGGTGATGCGTACTCGGCCGTCTAGCTGTGGGTATGCCGTGCAGGCTTGGTCGGGCTGGTGGTAGCGGACCTTGGCGCCGCCTGTGACGGGGCCCTCGGGCGCCTGTCCGCTCACCCAGTTCCAGTCGTTGGCCACAAGCTCTCTCGCCATGAGGCGGTCCTCGTCGCCCAGGGTCACGGTGTTGGCTGCCGTGTCGATGTCGCAGACGTAGACCGGCCGCGCGCAGGCCACGCCGAGCCCCTTGCGCTGGCCCAAGGTGTAGCGCAGCGCGCCCTGGTGGGTGCCGATGACGTTTCCTTGCGTGTCCAGTACCTCACCCGGCTCTGCCTTCTTGCCCGTTCGCTGCTCAATAAAGCGCAGGTGGTCGCCACCGGGGACAAAGCAGATGCCCTCGGAGTCCTTCTTGTGGGCCGAGGCCAGGCCGTAGCGCTCGGCTAGCTCGCGGACCTCAGGGTCCTTGCGCATCTCGCCCAGCGGAAACATCACGTGTGCCAGGCGCTCTTGCGTAAGGCCAAAGAGGAAGTAGCTCTGGTCCTTGGCCGTGTCCACGCCCTTGAGCAGATGGTAACCGTGCCCGTCGTGGGTTACGCGGGCGTAGTGGCCTGTGGCGAGGTAGTCGCAGCCCAGCTCGCGCGCGCGGTCCAGGAGCGCGCCGAACTTGAGGTGGCGGTTGCAGGCCACGCAGGGGTTTGGCGTGAGGCCGGCCTGGTAGGCGGCCACGAAGGGGTCGATGACGTCGCGGGAAAACTCGCGGGTGTAGTCAAAGGTGTGGTGGCGGATGCCGGCGTCCCAGCAGGCCGAGCGCGCGTCGGCCACGTCGTCGGTGCTGCAGCAGGTGCGCTCGCCGGGGCGGTCGTCCTCGTTGGTGGCCAGGCGCATGGTGGCGCCGATGCAGCTATAGCCCTGCTCCACCAAAAGGCGGGCGACAAGGCTCGAGTCGACGCCGCCGCTCATGGCCACGAGCACGCGCCCGCTCATGCGCGGGTCCTCTCGCGCAGGAGGGTCGCTACCTCGGCGATTGCCTTGGCTGCGGACTCTACCTCGGCCTCGTCGTTCTCCGCGGGGTCGAGGGAGATTCGCAGGTAGGTGTTGGCCTCCTCGGGCGAGACCCCCATGGCGGCAAGCACGTGGCTCTGCTCCACGGCGCCGGCCGAGCAGGCCGATCCCGCGCTCACGCAGATGCCGCGCTCGTCGAGAAGGACGAGCGCGCTCTCGTGCGGCACGCCTTCGAGCGTGATGGCGATGACGCCGCCCAGGCGCTCCTCGGGCGAGGCGGGACCCAGCACACGGAGACCCCCGATGGGGGAGAGCTGCTCCACGAACTTCTCGCGCAGAGCCTCTACCTGCGCTTTATTGCTATCCGTAAATTTGCATGCCTCGTCAAGGGCTGCGGCCATGCCAGCCGCGGCGGCCACGTTTGAGGTGCCGGCGCGGTGGCCTCGCTCTTGCGAGCCGCCGTGCATGAGCGTGGCGGGCACAATGCGATGCGAGCATAGCAGCGCGCCGATGCCACGCGGCCCGTGGAACTTGTGGGCCGAGACGCTCAGCAGATCAAAGCCGTCGCGCGTGAAGTCTATTGCCACGTGGCCTGCGGCCTGCACGGCGTCGGTGTGGAAGAGAATCCCGCGCTTGCGGCACATGCGGCAGACGTCGCGCACGGGCTGCAGGCTCCCCACCTCGTTGTTCGCGTACATGAGGGAGATCAGGCAGGTGTCGTCGCGCAGGGCGGCCTTCATGGCTGGGACGCTCACGATGCCATCGGGGCCGGGCGCTACCAACGTCACCTCAAAGTTGCCGCCGTAGGGGCCGTCTTCGCTTGCGAGAAATTCGAGCGTGCGCAGGACGCTCGGGTGCTCGATGGCGCTGGCCACGACGTGGCGCCTGCCCTCGTGCGCGCCATAGGCGGCACCCGTGAGCAGGGCTTGGTTGTTGGCCTCGGTGCCGCCCGAGGTGAACTCCACCTCGTTGGGGCGGGCTTGCAGGGCATCGGCAATCTGGCGCCGCGCCCCCTCGAGCGCACGCAGGGCGGCGTCGCCGGCGGCGTGCTGGCTCGCGGGATTGGCGAAGGCGTCACTCGCCGCCACGCCGTTCATGGCGGAAAGGGCGGCGTCACTCGTGCGCGTGGTGGCGGCATTGTCCAAGTAGATAAACGTCATGGCTCCAGTGTAGGGGATTTACTCCTCCGCCAGCTCGCCGTGTGGCGCGGAAGGGGAGTTGCGCATGGCCTCGATGGTCTTCTCCATGAGGGTGGCCACATCCCAGCCCAGGCGCTCGGCGCCCCGCTCGATGACGTCGCGCGAGCAGCCGGCGGCGAACTTCTTGTCCTTGTACTTCTTCTTGAGCGACTTCACCGTGAGGTCGTCGACGCTCTTGGAGGGGCGCATGAGCACCGCCGCGCCGATGAGGCCGGTGAGCTCGTCGGCGGCAAAGAGGACCTTCTCCATGTCGCTTTCCGGTTCGTATGGTGTGCCGGTGAGACCCCAGCCGTGGCTGCAGCAGCCGCGGACGATGACCTCGTCGAGGCCCATCTCGCGCATGAGCTGCTCCTCGCGTACGCAGTGCTCCTCGGGCCAGCGTTCAAAGTCCAGGTCGTGCAAGGTGCCCACGACTTGCCACAGGTCGGCCTCGTCTGCGTGGCCCATGTCGGTGGCGTACCAGCGCAGCGCCTCGCCCACGATGCGGCCGTGAGTGAGGTGGAAGGGGTCCTCGTTGTACTGCTTGAGCAGCTCGTACGCTTCTTCTGGAGTGGGAACCATTGGCGTCTCCTTTCTAGCACTTACCTTTCAATTCCTATTATCCTATAGTAATGATAGGAAATTGAGATGAAGACAGCGGGCGTGCCCGCGAGCAAGGGGGAGCCATGCTGGTGTCTACGAAGGGCCGCTACGCCCTGCGCGTGATGATTGACCTCGCCGAACACGAGGGCGAGGGCTACCTGCCGCTTCGTGACATCGCCAAGCGCCAGTCCATCTCGGAGAAGTACCTGGAGAGCATCCTCAAGACGCTCGTGCGCGACCACCTCATCGAGGGCTTGCGCGGCAAGGGCGGCGGCTACCGCCTCACGCGCGGCTCGGCCGACTACACGGTGGGCGAGGTCCTGCGCGCCACCGAGGGTTCGCTCGCGCCCGTCTCTGGTTTGGAGGACGCGCAGGCCTTTGCCGCCGAGGAGCCCCGATGCCACGAGATGTGGGAGAAGCTCGACGGCCTCATCGCCGACTACCTGGACAACATCAAGGTCTCCGACCTCTGCGCCCATACCCTGGCCGGCAACGACTACGTGATTTAGCCCATCCCCCAAGGTTCGTCGAAGTGGGATGAACCTCGCACAAGAAAGCCCCGCGTAGTCCGGTGATGCCGGCGCTGCGCGGGGCTCTTTGCCGTCGATGCGCTTGTGCGCTGGCGCTTAGCGCTGCCTGCGGCGCACCAGGCCGGCGCTACCTAGGCAGACGGCCGCCGCGGCGAGAAGGGCGCCGAGGCCGTCGAAGCCTGCATCGCCGGTGGCGGGCATGCCCTGCGTGGGAGACTTCGGCTTTGCCGGGCTGTCCGTCGGCGTGCTCTGGTTGCCGCTCTGGTCCTCGTTGCCACCGGTCTCGTCGTCGTTGCCGGTGTCGTCGGACTCGTCGTCGTTGTCATCGGAGTCGTCGTCAGGGTCGTCCGGGCCATCCGAATCCTCGGCCTCGTCGGCGGTTGCCGGGAAGGTCACGGCCAGGCAGAGCTTGCCGTCTACCACCACGAAGCTCGCGGAGGTCGCCTTTGCGCCGTTGTTGCAGGTCACGGTTGCGCCGGCGGCTATGACCTTCTCGACGTCCACGAGGCCGGTGGCGTCGTCCAGCTCAATCAGCGCGGTATAGGTCGTGGAGTGGACGGCCGTACCGTCGTCGGGCGACCAGGTGACCGTGAAGGCACCGTCATTCTCGAACTCATCGGCAAGGTTGACCTTGGTGCCGTCGGAACTGGTTACGTTGAGCGTCTTGCAGCCGCCGGCCAGGTCCTTGCCGCTCGTGGGCGCGTCGAGGCCAACCACGAGGTCGGTCACGACCGGGGTGTAGACCGCGGTCAGCTCGCTGACGTCCTCCAGGCTCGCGGCGGGAATCTGCACGATGCCCTTGCCGTCGTCGGAAATCCAGTCGTCGTGGACGCCTTCCCAGTTGCAGAAGTTGTAGCCCTCGACGTAGGGGGCGGCGACGGTGACGTACTCGGAGTCCTTGTCGTAGGTCACCTCAACCGTGCCGAGGGAGTCCTCGTCTTCCGCCTCGCCGTCTGCGGCCAGGGCGACGGCTTCCTCGCCGGCAAGCAGCTCCTGCTTCTTGAGCTGCATGGTGAGCGTTCCGGACTCGGCCGCGGCTTCCTTCTCGCCCTCGGTCGTAAAGCTTGCGGACGTGACGACGAGCTGGCCGGTGAAGGAGCCGACGGACGCGGCGGTTGCGCCCACGGCCTTCTCTCCGTCCGTGCCGAGAAGCGCCACGGAGACGTTGCTTGCGGAGACCCCCGAGTCAAAGAACACGCCGTCCTCGGTGGACTGCTGCGCGGTGAGCATCATGTAGTAGGTCGTGCCCGCCTTGGTCTTGCCGGCGGCCGGGACCGGTGCGCCGTCGACCATCTCGTACCAGCAGACGTAGACGAGGGCCGTGGAGCCGCCCTCGCCGCCGTCGGTGCGGGTGAGCGTGGCCTTTGCGGGAAGCTCGGAGCCTGCCTGGGGCGCCTCGACAACGATCTTGGCGCTCTTCACCGTGTCGGCATAGGCGGCCGTGAGCGAGACGTCGTTCTGCGGCATCTTGAACGCCAGCTGCTGGCGGTACGTGACCGAGCCGGTGATGTAGTCGCCCACGGGGTTGAGGCCCGACGCCTTGCTGGCGTCCCAGCGCCAGAAGCGCTTGCCCGACGCAGCGTTCGGCGCGGTTGCGTAGACATAGGAGCCCGACCTGCGCTTCTCGGTGCGCCCGTTCACCGTGAGCGAGAAGTCCCTGGTGGCGTGGCGCTGCCAGGCGTCGCCGCCCTCATCGGAGCCGTAGCTCACGTAGTAGGAGTCGGACAGGTCCATGAACAGGCCGTCCCTGCTCGTGCAGGAGAAGCTCTTGGCGATGCGGCGGTCGCCCGAGGTGCCGGTGCGCACGCCCACGGAGGAGCCCTTGCTAAGGGAGCCCTTGATGTAGGCCTTGGAGAAGGCGCTCTCGCGCAGCATCACGTCGTCGGCGCTGCCGTTCTCGCCTCGGGTGTTGCCCTTGATCAGGCAAACCTTGGAGAGGTTGATGTCGTAGCTGCTGCCCACGAACACGCCGCCACCCTCGTAGCCCTTGTTGGAGAGGTTGCAGGCGTTACCGGTGATGGTGCAGCCCTCGAGCGTGACGTCGGAGGCGTAGATGTTGACGCCGCCGCCCTCGTACTCGCAGGTGTTGCCGGTGATCTTGCAGTTGCGGATGGTGGCGCCGTCGTGGTCGATCTGGACGCCGCCGGCATCGAAGGCGGAGTAGTTGTTTTGGATGGTGATGCCCTCGATCACGCACTCGGTCGAGTTGCCGCTCTTGATGGCGTGGATGGCGCCGCCCGACTTGGAGGTGCTGTAGT